>DASTEQ010000186.1:0-5508 GCA_035709505.1 Candidatus Limnocylindria bacterium | reverse complement strand
TGAAGGCGTGGGTGGTGACGCTGATCCGGGCTTCGCTCAGCGGGACAAGCTCGCCGCGGAAGAACGCCCACAGGCCCTCCGTCGAACGGGGAGGGGGATGCATGCCAGTCGAGGATTCCTGCTTCAGCATGGCACTACCTCTCTGGCCGGGCCGCGCGGGCGGGTCGAGGTCTCGGCACCATCAGAAAGTATACGCCCGGCCCGTCGATCGACCGCACTAGCCGCTGGCCGGAAGGAACACGACCGCGAGGACGTAGATGACGTAGATCGGACCACCGATGAGCAGCGCGCGTCCCGGCAAACGGTGGCTCCGCATCATCGGTCCGAGGATCAGCAGCGTCGCGAGGATTGCCGCGCCGGCCGAAGCGAAGGACAGGGCGTTCTCGGCGGTGAATGCCCAGCTTGTGAAGAGGATACCGATCGCGGTCGGGAAGCAGGCCTGGAAGACCATGGCCCCGGTGATGTTGCCCATGGCCAGCGTGTCCTTCCGGGTGCGCACCCACAGGACGCTGTTGAACTTCTCCGGCAGCTCGGTCGCGATAGGCGCCACGATGAGGGCGAAGAGCCGCGGATCGAAGCCAATCGCCACGGAGATCTCGTCCAGCGCGGTGATGAACATCCGGGCACCGAGAATGATCATCGCGAGCGCTACCAGCGTCTGCGCCACGATGATCCACAGTCGAGGCTGGCCCTGGTGCTCGACCGGCGTTTCACCATCGGGCTCGTGGACACCAATGCTCCCACCCAACCACGGCAGCCGGATTGCATGCAGCAGCGCGAGCTCAGGGGCCTCGTCCGATTTCCCGCCCTGGCGGAAATGGGCCCGGACGTAGATCACGTAGATGAGGGTGAGGGCGACGACCACCGCGTAGTCGGCCCATCGCCACGCCTCGGGCAAGAACGCGGCGCCGATCGCAATCGCGTACGCGACGAGGAAGAAGATCACGTCCTGGGTCATGATCCCGACGTCGACGGTCATCTCCGTCGTGCGCCGGCCGCGCCGCGCGTACCAGAGGACGGCCAAGCCGGTGATGAACATCGCCAGCGTCGCCAACGTGAAAGGCGCCCCGAGGATGGCCCCCACCCCGATCTCCTCCGATCCGGCCGTCGGCTCGCGACCGGTCACTAGCGGCCCGATGATCGCAATCACCGGGATCAGCGTCTCGGGCAGGGCGGTGGCCACCGCCGCCAGCACGCTGCCGACCGCGCCTTCGCCCAGGTTCAGCCGGTGGCCGAACCACTCGATGCCGTTGGTGAAGAGCTCCGCGCCGATCAGGATGACGGCCAGCGCGATGATGAAGACGATGGCGTCCATCGCGAAAAGGTCAGACGGTCAACGGGTCAGGGACGGACGTGCTGTGGCGCAATGGGCAGCAGCGCGACGTGGCGAGCGCGCTTGAGAGCCACGGTTAGCATCCGCTGGTGCCGGGCACAGGTGCCGGTCTTTCGACGAGGCTCGATCTTTGCCCGCTCAGACAGGTAGCGGCGGAGGCGGTTGACCTCCTTGTAATCAATGGCCTCGACCTTGTCGACGCAGAAGTTGCAGACCTTGCGCCGTCGGCGGTCGCGGTAGTAGTCGGCCGTCTCGCGGCGACGGGGGCGTGCGGATGGTGGCATCAGAACGGAATGTCGTCGAGATCGACGGTCTCAGATGCTGCCTGGTCGCCGGTGCCCGCGGTCGCGGAGGCCGGAGCGCCGCGCGGCACCGCGGCGGGCGGGGCGTCACTGGCTGCGTCGCCAATGCCGAAAGCCTCGCCGGGGTCACGGCGCTCGAGCGAGATGACCCGCGCGAAGCGGATCTCGACCGAGGAGCGCTTCTGCCCGTCGTTGCCCTCGTACTCGCGGACGCGGAGCTGTCCCTCGGCGAACACCTTGTTCCCCTTCCGGAATCGCTCGGCGGCGCGCTCGGCGGCCTGGTCCCACAGCTCGACCCGGAACCACTGGGTCTCCTCGATCCACTCGCCGTCCGGACCCTTCCGGTTGTCGTTCACGGCCACCCGCAGGTTGGTGACCGCCTTGCCACCAGGGGTGTAGCGCAGCTCGGGGTCCGCGCCCAGGTTGCCGATGATCATCATCTTGTTCAGGGTCATCCCGCCACCTCCTCCGGCGCGCTCACCGCCACCGGTTCGTCCTCGTCCGAGTCATCCCCCTCGAGTGCCACGCCCGATTCGTCGTCGGCGCCCTCCCCGTCGTCGCGGCTCACCTCCAGCTCCGGCGGAGGTCCGAGATCCTCGTCGCCCTCGGCGGTCGATTCTTCGGCGTCCTCGTCACCAGCGCGCCGATGCCGCGGCTCCAACACTACGACCAGGTGCCGGAGGATCTCCTCGCTGATGAGCAGGCCGCGCTCGATGTCACGGACGGCGGCAGGCTCGATGTCGAAGTGAATCAGGAAGTACGACGCGTCCCGGTGATGCTGGATGGGATACGCGAGGCGCCGCTTGCCCCACGGCGAGATCTTCGACAGGCTGCCCCCGGCGTTCACGATGGCGCGCGTGACGCGCTCGACCGCCGACTGGAGCTGGTCGTCCTCCAGGTCGGGGCGGAACAGGAGCATGAGTTCGTATCGGCGCACGGGCCGGGGACTCCTCTCTGTGGGTTTGCGACACTCGCCGAAGCGGTGCGGCAGAAAGGGGAAGGAACACGACCGCCTCCGGTGGGAGGCGCGAGGCGAGTATAGCCGAGCCCTGTCCGCGGTGCGGTTGGCGGGGTGGGCAGCCGCCGATTATCCTGAGGCGCTTGCGTCTCTCGACGCTGCCCTTCTGCTGTGAGGCTGCCGTGCCGCGTCGCCCAACCATTCTGATCTGCGCCCCGGACGAGGCTCTGCGAGCGACGCTGCACGCCGCCCTCACCGCGTCTGACCAGGACATCCGGGAAGTGGCCTCGGCCGCGGAGGCAATCGCCGCTCTCAGCGACGGCGAAGTCGACCTCGTCATCGCGGAAGGCCTCACCGCCTCGGGCGCCATCGACTCGTTGCGGGCGGCGCGCGCGGACGAGAGCGTCCCGATCCTGGTCGTTGCGCCACCTGGTGACGTGGAGGCCCGAATCGCGTTCCTCGAGGCTGGCGCTGACGACGTGATCGAGGGCGGATTCGCCCGCCGCGAGCTCGAGGCGCGGGTGCACGCGCTCCTCATCCGGGCCGGGACGGTCGCTCCCGGCCCGGTGAGCCCGGGCGCGGGCCAGACGATCGCCTTCTTCTCGCCGAAGGGCGGCGTGGGCACCACCGCCCTCGCCGTAAACTGCGCGGCCCTCCTGGCCAGCGGCGGCGGCGGCTCGGAGGTCATGGGGGCGGGCGTCGTCCTCGTCGATCTTGATCTCCAGTTCGGCCAGGTGGCGACCCATCTCAACCTTTCGCCGAAGCTGGACTTCTCGCGACTTGCGACCGATGACGTCGCCCGGACCGATCCCGAAGCCCTCGAGGCCTATCTCACCCCGCACTCCTCCGGGCTGAAGGTCCTCGCCTCGCCGACGAGCCCCGACAGCGCCGCGCGCATCAGCGTGGAGGAGGTCGAGCAGGTCATCGGTACGTTGCGTTCGACGTTCGACTTCGTGGTGGTCGACTGCGGGTCGCGACTGGATCCCCGCACGATCTGGGTCCTCGAGCAGGCCCAGGAGATCGTGTATGTCGTCTTTCCCGAGCTCGGCTCGCTGCGAGCGATGAGTGACCTCATCCAGTTTCTCGGCGAGGCAGCGGTGCTCCAGGGCCGGACCCACTTCGTGGTCAACCACATTTCTGGCCGCGAGCTGTTGAAGACGCGCGATGTCGAGAATCTGTTGCGCTCGCGGCCCACGGCCGAGATCCCGTTTGCGGACGTGGACATGATCCGCTCGGTGAATGAAGGGTCCCCGATCGTTCTGTCGCGGCCGAGCTCGCCGGTTGGGCTCGCGATCCAGCGATTGGCCGCCGCGCTGGTCGGGGCCGAGATCCGGTCCACGTCGCGCCCGCCGAAAGCTCCGAGGGAGCGGCGGCCACTCTTCAGCCGCGGCTAGGCGGCTCCCGGAGCTGGTGCCGGAGGAGGGATTCGAACCCCCACGCCCCCAAAGGGGCAGCGGAGTTTAAGTTAGCCCGACCCTCGTCCGGCATCGTCCGCCGAGTGCCATTCTGAACGGAAACTAGGCCCGAAAGTCTCCCAACCGTCCAGCGCGTGACGTTCCGTAGTGACGCCGTGGCTGTCAGATTGGCTGTCAGGTCTTGGCTGGGGTACCGTCGCCCAGTGACCAGTGAGATCGTGAACCTCTGCGAGGCCTGCGGCTTCGCCGTCCACCCGGACAACGAGGTCGTGCGGGCCGTGACCATCACCCAGGGCGGTCCCCACACCAAGCCGGTGATCCTCCGCGGCGAGCAGGTGATCCTCTTCCACCAGGCGTGCTGGGGATCGGGCGTCGGCGGTTTCGAAGCCAGCGACCGCGGCACCCCAGACGAGGTCGAGGCGCCGAGCTGATCGGCTCCCGACACTCACGACGTCGGCTGGCTCGTCACGGTGTCCCCATGCCGATGGGCGACCTTCCATTCGCCGTCCTCGCGGCGGTACACCTGGGTGGCTCGGAGGGTATAGGTCCGTGGTTGACCGTCGACGGAAGCGGACGTGTGCTCGAGGCCCGCGGTGTACGCCATGTCGCCGGCGACGTCGAAGGCCTGGAGCTCGAAAGCGTAGGAGGTGCAGTCTGAGAAGCTCCGGCCAAGCCCCGCGAAGAGCTCGTCGAGCTCGACCTGACCATGGGCGCTCCGCCATGCCCCGAGGACGCTGACCGGCTCCTTGCGTGACCACAGTGCCCGGCGAGGCGCGGGATCGCCGTTGTGGAGCGCCAGTTCGGCCTCATAGAGCACGGTCTTGACCCAGCGCAGGAAATCGTCACGGTCAGTCATGCCCCCAGCCTACGCCCGACCGGCATCCGATGGCCACGAGCGACCCTCTGAGGGCGAGGCAGATTGCCGGCTCCCGACGCCCACCTCTCGGCTACCGGGGGTCCCGAGGGCCATACTCACAGGGGGTGATATGGCTCGCGATCGGGGAATCTGGACGGCGCTCATGGTCGTGTGGGCCGTCGTCCTCCCAGACGGCGTCATGGGCCAGCCGGCTCCACCGCGAGGTCCTATTCCGTGGCCGTTCGTCGAGCACCTAGGATCAGGGCGTGGCTCGCCTCCTCCCTCTGATCCTGTCCGCCTGGGTCGTCGCTGGCGTCGTCCTGTGGGGGTTGCCATTCCTCACCGGCCCCGACTGCGGCTCCATCGACCGCGAGGCGTGCGAGGAGTTCGTCGACCGCCTCTACACCCGGCCCTCTCTAAATTTGCTGACACCGGTGACCCGCGTTGTCCGGGCGGACACCGAGACCTTGGATTGCGGGTCCATCGAGTACGAGCAGCTCTACGGCCTTGTCACCAGGACGTACGTCATCTTCGACTGCGTCGAGTGGATTAGCCCCGACTGACCGGGCGCCCGACGCCCACCTCGGCTACCGCGGGTCCCCGCGATATGCTCCGTCGATGCGAGGGGTACGGATCATCGCGGC
>DASTEQ010000185.1:0-6613 GCA_035709505.1 Candidatus Limnocylindria bacterium | reverse complement strand
GAATGGGTTCACCCCGAGCACGATCCCCATCGCCGCCGCGGCAACCTCCCAGCGGATGAACTCGCCGCCGACCGCCTCCGGCCGATCGAGCCGGAACTCCCCAACCGGGTGCCCGGCATCGCGAAGCCTGGCGGCGAGCTGGGCCAGATCGTCATCGGTGTCGGAAGCCAGCGAGATGGTGACGAAGCACCGATCCGCGCCGTAGGCCTCCACCGGCCCCAGCGGCTCGCCGACGACCGGCACCACCCCTCGGCCATGCTTCCCCAGGCTCTCGGCGACGAGCTGCTCGATCCAGTCGCCGAGGCTCGCAAGCCGCCGGGTGGTCAGGATCGTCAGCTTGTCGCGACCCGCCAACGCGGCCTCGCCCACGGTCGCGGCGAGGATCAGAGCCGAGTTCTCGTTGGCCGGGGCGTGGCAGGCATGGGACATCGCCCGCGCTTCCGCCAACACGTCCTCGACATTCACGCCACGGACCGCGGCCGGAACGAGGCCGAAGACCGACAGCGCGGAGTACCGGCCCCCGACCGACGGCTCCCCCTCGACGATCGCCCGGAACTCCTGGGCGCGGGCGAGGTCGGCGAGGGGCGTTCCCGGGTCGGTGATCGCGATGAAGTCGAGCGCCGGGACCTCGTCCGCCATCGCGGCATGGAGGGCGAGCGTCTCGGTCGTGGTTCCCGACTTCGACGAGACGAACTGGGCCGTCCGCGCGGCGGTCGCCCAGCTCCGGAACCCGCGAACCACGTCCGGGTGGGTCGAGTCGCAGACGCGCAGGTCGGTCATCCCGTCGAACAGGCGGCCGCAGAGCTCCGGGGCGAGCGAGGAACCTCCCATCCCGAGCACGGCGGCGCGGCGGTATCCGTCACGGGCCACCGCCGCGGCGAGGTTGCGGATCTCGTCGAGCCGTGCGGTCATCCGCTCGGGAAGGTCGATCCAGCCGAGCCACGCTGCCACCTCGTCCGGCGGATCGCCGCTCGCCGCCCACAGGCTCCCGTCCCGGGCCCACAGCCGCTCCGCGACGCGGTCGGCGGTCCACTGCTCGAGCCGCGAGGCGACGGCCTCGGCGAGCGGATCGGTCATGCGGTGGCGAGGGCCTGTCGCTTGTCCTCGATGGTGGCGAGGAGCTCGTCGAACGACTTCGCGAAGGCCGCCACCCCTTCCTCGATGAGCTCGTCGGTGACCTGGCGCATCGAGATGCCGAGGGCCTCGATCGCGGCGATGGCGGCCTTCGCCGCACCGAAGTCGGCGTCCAGGGTTCGGCGCAGCTCCCCGTGGTCGAGCATCGCGGCGATCGTCTCGCGTGGCATGGTGTCGACCGTGTCCGGACCGATGAGCGCCTCGACGTACTTCACGTCCCGGTAGGTCGGGTCCTTGGTCGAGGTGCTCGCCCACAGGCAGCGCTGGACGCGTGCCCCGGCGGCGCGCAGGTCGGCGAACTCGGCCCCGCCAAAGATCTCCCCGTAGGCCTGGTAGGCGAGCTGGGCGTTGGCCACCGCGGCCGTTCCGCGGGCGCGGGCGGCCGCATCGGTCCCGAGCGCGTCGAGGGCCTTGTCGACCTTCGTGTCCACCCGGCTGACGAAGAAGCTCGCCACCGAGGCGACCCGAGAGACATCGCCTCCGCCTTCGCCGAAGCGCCGGAGGCCGGCAATGAAGGCCCGGGCCACGTCGCGGTAGACGTCGACCGAGAACATGAGGGTGATGTTCACGTTGATCCCCTCCGCGGTGGCGGCCTCGATTGCCGGCAGGCCGGCGCGGGTGGCGGGAATCTTCACGAAGATGTTCGGGCGGTCCACCGCGGCCCACAGCTCCCGGGCCCGCCGCAACGTCGCCTCCCCGTCCTCGGCCAGCGCCGGCTCGACCTCGATCGACGCCAGCCCGTCGGCCCCATCCGCGGCCACGTACACCGGGCGCAGGAGGTCGGCCGCGTCGCGGATGTCTCCCACCGCGATGGCCTCGTAGATCGCCTGGTCATCGGCGCGGTCCTCGTGCATGGAGCGGATGAGCTCGTCGTAGTAGCCGGCGGCGACGGCCTTGGCGAAGATCGTGGGGTTGCTGGTCAGGCCTCGGATGCCACCGCCGATCATCGTGGCCAGGCCCCCCGAGTCGATGAGCTCGCGGTCGATGGAGTCGACCCATGGACTCTGCCCGAACTCGGCGTACAGGCGCTCAAGCGGGTTCACGGACCGATACCTCTCAGCTGCTGATCTCGGCTGGTTCGGGGGCGGTTTGGGCCACCAGCTCCCGGGCGGCCGTGGCGATTGCGGCCGCGTCGATGCCCGCTGCGGCCAGCTGCTGCGCGGGCGTGGCCGATCCCGGCATGTCCTGGACGGCGAGACGGACGATCCGCGGATGCCGCGGCTCGTCGGCGAACACCTCGAGCACCGCGTCGCCGAGCCCGCCCTCCGGCCAGTGGTCCTCCGCCGTCACGAGCCGCCCGGTGTCGGCAGCTGCCTCGCGGAGCGTGGCCTCGTCGATCGGCTTGATGCTGTACAGGTCGATGACGCGAGCGCTGATCCCATCCCGGGCCAGCAGCTCGGAAGCCTCGACGGCCTGGTGAAGGGTGATGCCGGCGCCGACGAGGGTCACGTCGTCTTTCGTCGAAGAGCGCACCACCCGCGACCCGCCGATCGGGAACTTCTCGCCGGGCGGATAGATGACCGGCGTCTTCTCGCGCGTCGTGCGCAGGAAGGAGATGCCGGGGCGATCCACCATCTCGACCACGAGGGCGGCAGCCTGGTTCGCGTCGGACGGGTAGAGCACGGTGCTGCCGTGGACGGCCCGCATCATGGCCAGATCCTCGAGTGCCATCTGGGACGGGCCGTCCTCGCCGATGGAGACCCCGGCATGTGAGCCAACCAGTGCCATGCTGGCTCGGCTGACGGCTGCCATCCGAACAAAGTCGTAGGCGCGGGTCAGGAACGCGGCAAAGGTCGAGACGAACGGTCGCCAGCCACGGACCTGCATCCCCACCGCGGCCGCCACCAGCTGCTGCTCGGCGATGTACATCTCGAAGTACCGATCCGGATGGGCCTCGCGGAAGATCTCGGCGTAGGTCGAGTTGCTGACCTCGCCGTCGAGGGCGACTACCTCCCCGCGTGCGCTGCCCACCGCGGCAAGCGCGTCTCCGTACGCCCGGCGCGTTGCCTCGCTGCTCCCCAGCTCATAGGCGGGGAGACGGACGACCCCTGGCTCCGCCGCGGGACCTGGCTCCACGCTGCGGTCCGGCGGCGTGACGCTGATCCGGATTGAGCGCAGTCCGCCGAGCTCGGCGATCGCGGCCTCCGGGTCGGCGAGAGGCTTGCCGTGGAACCCATTCCTGTTGGCGACGGCCGCGACGCCCCGACCCTTCTCGGTGCGGGCCACGATCATCGTTGGTCGCAGCTCCGTGGCGGCCGCATCGGTATAGGCGCCGTCGATCTCGTCCACATCGTGGCCGTCGATCGTGATCGCGTGCCAGCCGGCGGCATGGGCGCGGCGCACGTAGGCTTCCACGTCCCAGCCATGCATCGTCTCCCCGGTCTGGCCGAGGCGGTTGACGTCGACGATGGCGGTCAGGTTGTCGAGGCCGGCATGGGCGGCGTGCTCCATGGCCTCGTACATCGAGCCCTCTGCCATCTCGGAGTCGCCGCACAGGACCCAGACCCGGTACGGCAGGCGATCGAGCACCTTGCCGGCGAGGGCGACCCCGACACCGATGGGCAGTCCCTGGCCCAGGGATCCGGTCGCGACGTCCACCCACGGAAGCACCGGGGTCGGGTGGCCCTCGATCCGGCTGCCCTGCTTGCGGAAGCTGAGGAGCTCCTCATCGGTGATTGCGCCCGCGGCCACGTACATCGCGTAGAGCAGCGGGCTGGCGTGGCCCTTGCTGAAGATCAGGTGGTCGTTGCGCGGATCGTCCGGTTCGTCGAAGTCGTACCGAAGGTGCGCGGCGAGCAGGACGGCCATGAGGTCGGCGCCGGACATCGACGAGGTGGGGTGGCCAGAGCCTGCCGCGCTGGACGCCCGAATGGAGTCCACCCGGATCTGCTGGCCGAGCTCGCGCCACAGATCGCGGTCCTGTTCCCGGGTCACCGTCGAATGATACCCATCGGGCAGGTTGCCCTCGCGAGGGGCGCCAGGCAGAGAGGCAGAAACGTGAAAGCGGCGCCTGGAGATGGCGCCGCCTTCGAGGATCGATTCACGCCGGCGGAGCCGGCGCCATCGGTCTAGCTAGCCGCGAACGAGTCGGAAGCAGTCGCTGCAGTACACCGGGCGGGCGCCGGTCGGCTTGAAGGGCACCTGGGTGTCCTTGCCGCATCGGGCACACACGGCGTCGTGCATCTCGCGCGGACCGCGGTCATAGCCACCGCCATAACCACCGCCGGAGCCGTAGCTGCTGCTGCTGCCACCGTAGCCGCCCGACGCGCGCCGCTGGGCGCGACACGAGGGGCATCGCTTCGGGGGGGATGTGAAGCCTTTCTCCGCGAAGAAGCTCTGCTCCGAGGCGGAAAAGACGAACTCGGTCCCGCAGTCAACGCACGCGAGAACCTGGTCGGAATAGGTCACCTGGACCCTCCACTATGAGAGTTGGACACGGTCCGTTCCGTTCGCACGGTGGCCGGCCACGGGTCTTACCACTACCCCGTGAGCCGACGAAACAACCGTGGTGGAGGGGAGGGAAAGGCTCTGGACGCCGGGCGAACGGGGCCCGGACCGTCAACGAGTCTACCATCCGATGGTGCGCACGGCGATACCCTTGATCATGGGAATCCTGCTTGCCCTCGCAGGCGTGGTCTGGATCCTCCAGGGCCTCGGGGTGATCGTGTCGTCGAGCTTCATGACCGGCGACCGGACGTGGGTCGTGCTCGGGGCAGTGGCCGTGGCCGGCGGGGCGGCGCTCAGCTGGTGGGGGTGGTCCCGGCGGGCTCGGCGGTCGGGGTGATGGCGGCGGAACGCAGCTGACGCCCGGCCCAGATGCAGCCGGCGGCCAGCACCGCCAGCCAGGCAGCCAGGACGGCTGACAGCACCGCATAGATTCGGACCAGACCGACCAGGCGCTCGACCCCGCCGAACTCATCGACCCGGACGGCCAGCGCGCCAACGGACTCCTCGACGGTCCGCAGGTCAGCCGCGAGCTGGGTCAGGGGAGGCCCGAGCGCCGCGATGTCGGTGGCCAGGGTGTCGGCGTGTCCCGCGAACGTCTCGAGGTCGGTGGCTATGGTCTCGAGGTTCTCTGCAGCCCCGGCGAACGGCCGCTGTCCGAGGATCGTGACATTCAGCGCATCCGCCAGATCAGCGGTGGTGGTACCCAGTCGATCGAGCAGCGACGCCGCGTCGTCCAACGCGACGCCAACGTTGCCCATGGCATCGGTCGTGGCCTCGAGGGCGGATGCCGTGCTGTCCATGAGATCCGACGTGCTGGTGAGCGCCGAAGCGAGGGCCTCGCGATCGGCCTCCAGCCGCTCGTCCAAATCCTGCATCCCCACGAGCATCCCCAGCCACACGACGGCCAGGATGATGGTGACGACCAGGCCGGCGATTCCGAACCCGATGAGCCCGTTGCCAAGGCGCCAAGCGGGGAGTCCGAGCACCTGCATGTCGTTCGTCATCCGTCTGTCGTCGTGGCCATGATCGCGCCGGCGGCCACCATCTCGTCGATCGCCCGGTCACCGTCGCCCGGCGCGAGGTCGACCGCGGCAATGGCATCGGTCAACACCGAGACGGCAAACCCTGAAGCCACGCCGTCGAGCGCGGTCTCTTTCACGCAGTAATCGGTCGTCAACCCGCCGATAACGATCTGGGTGACCCCGCGCTCGCGCAGCTCATGCTCCAGCTCGGTCCGGTGCGTGTCGCCCGAATGCGGGTCACGGACCGAGAAGCCGGAGTAGCCGTCGCCTCCGTCCACGCCTTTGCGCACCGACGGGCCGGCGACGAGGAGATCGGGGTGGAACTGCGCGCCCCACGTGTCCCGGACGCAGTGCACCGGCCAGATCCCGCCGTCTTTCGCGAAGTGGGGCGTCGACGACGGATGCCAGTCCTGGGTGTAGATCACCGGCGCGCCGGCCTCGGTCGCGCGGCGGATTTCCTCGTTCAGGGTCGGAACGATGTCAGCCCCGCCTCGCACGCTCAGGCTGCCATCAGGGTCCGCGAAGTCGTTCTGGACGTCGACGACGAGCAGGCACGTGCCGGGGGCGTAAGTGATCACCGCCCGATGGTAGTGCTAGTACAGGCCGGGAACGAACCGATGCGTCGCGGCGCGGTACGCGTCGTACTCAGGGTACCGGTCGAGCAGCCAGACTTCCTCCCGGCGCGCCTTCAGGTCGAGGACCATCAGCAGGACGAGCGTGGCCGCAAGCGCCGGCAGACTCAGCGTGATGCAGGTCCACGCCAGGGCCAGAGCCATGGTTCCGGCATAGATCGGGTGGCGGATGCGACCGTAGATCCCGTCCCGGACCAGCGTGGCATCGTCGCGGGGGTAGGGCACGGGGGTGAGGTTGCGACCAAGGCCGCGGAGCCCCTGCAGGATGACCAGTCCGCCGAGAAAGCCGAGGACGACCCCCAGACCGATGAGGACCAGGCCAGCCGCTCCCGGGTCGGCCGAGGGCAGGTTGACTGCTCCAAGGACGGCGATGAGCGC
>DASTEQ010000184.1:0-45731 GCA_035709505.1 Candidatus Limnocylindria bacterium | reverse complement strand
TTCAGCCGCACGTTCCGAGAGATCGTAGGCGAGGCACCGTCGCGCTACCGTGAAAGGCACGGACCGATGGTCGCACCGAACTGCTTCCAGATGGCGGCCACCCGACCGTGGGCGGCGCCCCGGCCGGCGGCATCGACGGCGGCCGAATCGAGCAGTTTCGGAGAAGCGCTCCCGCCCGAGGATGCCGTAGCGTGACGCCCACGAACTGGACACCGGTCAAAGGAGACTCTGATGGCTGACACGAAGGCGGCCAAGCCGCGCACATCGAAAGATCGAACGGCGGGCGGCGCGCAGTGGACCCAGGACGAGATCGATGCCATGAAGGAGCGGGCCAAGGAGCTGAAGACGGCCAAGGGTGGTCAGGTAGACGGAACCAAGGATCTGCTCGCGAAGATCGCCGAGATGTCCGGCTCCGACCGCGACATGGCCGAGCGGCTCCACGCGAGCATCATGGCCGCCGCACCGCAGCTCACACCGAGGACCTACTACGGCATGCCGGCCTGGGCCAAGGACGGCAAGGTCCTGTGCTTCTTCACGCCCGCCGCCAAGTTCAAGGAGCGCTACGCGTCGTTCGGCTTCAACACCGGCGCCAACCTCGACGAGGGCAGCATGTGGCCGACGTCCTGGGCCCTGACCAAGCTGACCGCCGAGGACGAGGCCAGGATTGTGGCTCTCGTGAAGCAGGCGGTGAGCTGATGACGACCAAGCTCGCCGTCACCTCGGTCAGGGTCCTCGACCAGGAAGAGGCGCTCGACTTCTACGTCAACAAGCTGGGCCTCGAGAAGGCCCAGGACATCCGGCAGGGTCCGTTCCGCTGGCTGACGGTCCGCTTCCCCGCCAACCCCGACGTCGAGATCTTCCTCGAGGAGCCCGGCCCGCCGGTCCACGACGAGGCCACCGCCGCCCAGCTCAGGGAGCTGATCACCAAGGGCGCCATGGGATCGCTCGTGTTCTATACCGATGACGCCCACGGCCTGTACGAGACACTCAAAGAACGCGGCGTGACCGACTTCACCCAGGAGCCCATCGAGCACGGATACGGCGTTGACCTTGGCATCCGCGATCCATTCGGCAACGGCATCCGGATCCTCCAGCCGGCGAAGGCATCGCGGGCCGCGAAGGTGGCCGAGGAGGCGTCGGCCTGAGCGGCGCGTCGCGGCTCGACGAGGAGGGGGCCGCCTGGGGCGCGATCGAGGTCCGCGGCGCTCGCGAGAACAACCTGCGGGAGGTCAGCCTCGACATCCCGAAGCGGCGCCTCACGGTGTTCACGGGCGTGTCCGGGTCCGGCAAGAGCTCCCTCGTCTTCGAGACGATCGCGGCCGAGTCCCGCCGCCTCATCAACGAGACGTATACCGCGTTCGTCCAGGGCTTCATGGCGACCCCCGCGCGACCAGACGTCGACTCGCTCGAAGGGCTGACGGCGGCGATCCTCGTCGACCAGGAGCGGATCGGCGCCAACCCGCGGTCGACCGTCGGCACCGCCACCGACGCACACGCCATGCTCCGTGTGATCTACAGCCGCCTCGGGAAGCCGTACGTCGGGCCGGCCAGTGCGTTCTCGTTCAACCTCCCAGCCGGCTCGGTCGCCGGGGAGGTCACCCTCGAGCGCGGGCGAGCCGAGCCGGAGTACCAGGAGCATCCGATCTACGGCGGGATGTGTCCCGAGTGCGAGGGCCTGGGCCGGATGTCGAGCGTGAACGTCAATGCTCTGGTCGACCGGGACAAGAGCCTGAACGAGGGCGCGATCACGTTCCCCGGCTTTTCGCCAGGCGGCTGGGCGGTTCGGGCCTACGCGGAATCGGGGTTCTTCGACCCGGACAAGCCGGTTCGGGACTTCACCAAGGCCGAGCTCGAACGGTTCCTGTACGGGCCGGACACGAAGGTCAAGATCCAGGGCATCAACCTGACCTACCAGGGTCTCGTCGACCGGATCCGCCGCGCGTACCTGGTGAAGGATGAGGACTCTCTGCAGCCGCACATCCGGGCGGCCGTCGAGCGCATCTCTTCCTCCGGCCCCTGCCCGTCGTGCGGAGGCACGCGGCTGAACGCCCAGGCGCGCTCGTCACGGATCAACGGCGAATCCATTGCCGACTGCGCCGCCATGCAGATCAGCGACCTCCGCGAGTTCATCCACGGAATCGACGCGCCTGGCGCGGGTCCGATGCTCGCCCAGCTGGGCGCTATCCTCGACCACTTCGTCGAGATCGGTCTCGGCTACCTGAGTCTCGAGCGGGCGTCGTCCACGCTGTCCGGTGGTGAAGCGCAGCGGACGAGGATGGTCCGCCAGCTCGGATCGAGCCTGACCGATGTGACCTACGTCTTCGACGAGCCGACCATTGGCCTCCACGCCCATGACGTGCAGCAGATGAACGGCCTTCTCCGGCAGCTCCGGGACAAGGGCAACACGGTGCTCGTCGTCGAGCACGAGCCGGATGTCATCCGGATCGCCGATCACGTCGTCGACATGGGTCCCGGCGCGGGGGTCCACGGCGGAGAGATCGTGTACGAGGGCACGTTCGCGGGCCTGCGCGCGTCCGGGACGGCCACCGGCGAGCATCTCGAGGTACGCCAGGCCGTCAAGGACGCGGTGCGGACGCCGACCGGCCATATCCCGATCCGCAACGCCAGCCTGCACAACCTCCAGGACGTCTCGGTCGACGTGCCGACCGGGGTGCTCGTCGCGGTTACCGGTGTCGCCGGCTCCGGCAAGAGCTCGCTCATCCATGGCTGCCTGCCGCGAACCGATCCATCGGTCACGCTGGTCGACCAGTCCGCAATTCGCGGCTCCCGTCGATCGAACCCGGCGACCTACACCGGCATCCTGGATCCGATCCGCAAGGCCTTCGCATCGGCAAACAAGGTGAAGCCCGCGCTGTTCAGCGCGAACTCCGAGGGGGCGTGCCCGAACTGCAACGGCCTCGGGATGGTCTACATGGATCTCGCGTTCATGGCGGGAGTGGCCAGCGTCTGCGAGGTGTGCGAGGGGCGGCGATTCAACGACGAGGTGCTCGGTTATCAGCTTCGGGGCAAGAACATCGCCGAGGTTCTCGACCTGTCGGTCGAGGAGGCGGCCGGCTTCTTCACCGAGAAGCCCGTCCGCGTCATGCTGGAGCGGCTGGTCGATGTTGGCCTCGGCTACGTCTCTCTCGGCCAGATGCTGAACACGCTGTCAGGCGGTGAGCGCCAGCGGCTGAAGCTGGCGATCGAGATGTCCGGCGAGAGCGAGGTCTACGTCCTCGACGAGCCGACGACCGGCCTCCACATGCAGGACGTCGACAACCTCATCGGCCTCCTGGACCGGCTGGTGGAGTCGGGCCGCACGGTGATCGTCATCGAGCACAACCTCGACGTCGTGGCACGAGCGGACTGGGTCATCGACATGGGGCCCGGCGCGGGACATGACGGCGGGCGGGTGATCTTCGAGGGGCCACCGACCGAGCTGATCCGCGCCAAGGGCTCGCTCACGGGCGAGCATCTCCGGCGGCGGGTCGAGGAGCCGGTCGCGGCGGGCTAGGTCGCTCAGGCGCGGTCCGGAGTGCAGCTGGCTCCGGCGTCGTCGGTCGTGGCACGCATCCTCGACGACTTCATGGCTGTCCCACGCTCGCGCCCAGGGTGACGAGAAGCTCGTCCAGTTGCGCGAACGTCTCGACCAATGCATCCGCCGCCCCGGTGCCGGCAGCGTCGAGAGCTTCCTTCGAGGCATGGAGCTCGTGCATGACCAGCAGCGTCTTGCCACCCTTTTCCTCGAATGTCACGGTGGTGACGGGCCCACCCTCACCACCTTCCTCATTGGTCCACACGAGGCGCGAGTGCGGTGTCACTTCGAGGTACGTGCCGAAAAACGCCATCGCATCCGGTTCGAACTCGAGACGGTACTTGCCCCCGACACGAACATCCATCTCACATGAACGCAGGGACATGCCCATCGACTTCGGCACCCACCACTGCCTGAACAGCTCGGGCGTGGTCCACGCTTCGAACACGATGCGGGCCGGGCCGTTGAAGGTTCGGGTAACGACGAGCTCACGCACGGACTTCCGCTCCACCGTCGTGCGGTTCGTCTTGGGCGTAGGCTCACTCTCTCTTCTTGCGTCCATCAACCTTCTCCTTCCGTATCACTTCCTCGACAACCTTGTCCAGCTCGTCGAAGCGTGCGTCCCAGAGCTGGCGGTACCGCTCGATCCATGCCGTCTCGTCCTCGAGTCGGCGCGGGCCAAGCCGGCAGGTCCGCACGCGTCCGACCTTCTCCGTGGTGACGAGCTCGGCCCGCTCCAAGACGCCGACGTGCTTCTTCATGCCCGTTAGGGTCATATGGAACGTATCGGCGAGGTCCGTGATCGAAGCGTCGGCACGTCCGAGCTGCTCCAGAACACCGCGTCGGGTGACGTCCGAGAGCGCGGAGAACGAGGCATCGAGTCGGCCCCTCGCATACTGAACCATATGGTTCAGTATATACGGCAACTCGTCCCGAATGCAAGACGGGGCTCAAAGGGAGATGCCGCTTCGGTCAACCGCTGGGCCCGGATTCGGGCGGCCAAGACTGGCCAGAACGGCCGAAACTGGCCGATTCGATCGTGAGAGTGGCTCCGGCGGTAGGATTCGAACCTACGACCAAGCGGTTAACAGCCGCCCGCTCTACCACTGAGCTACGCCGGAACGCCGGCGGATTATAGGCTTCCGCTCGGCAGACCCCTGCGAGAGCTAGGCGGCCTCGTACTCCTTCGGGTGATCGCCGCGGTCGATGGCCTTCGTCCGCTCCATGATGTCCAGCGTCTCCGCCACCGAGTTTCCGTTCTCCTCGGCCGCGGCCTCGATGTCCTCGTAGCGAATGTTGTGCTCGCCCATCTCGAGATGGGCCTGCATGCAGCCACAGGTCAGACACATGGTGGTGATCCTCCAATCCCGAAGACAAACGGTATCCCGTCGGCAGGCCGGAATCGGGCAACGGCCTGTGCGCCCGGCCTTGCAGTTGCATGACAGGGTCGCGTCCTGCCGCTATCGGCCTCCCTGGCTTGCGGCCGGCTGGGGTCGGAGCACACGGAGGCCGGCCCGCCCCGACGGGTTGGATCAGCCCCGGACGACCAGCGGGACTCTCGAGACGGGAAACTCGATCCGGGTCTTCGTTTCGCTCGCAGGGACCTCAGGTCCGCTCAGGTAGATCTCCCGCGGCGGGCCGGCAACGTCCAGCTCGTGCGTCCGAATGAACCGCTCGATCTCTTCGTACGCCAGTCCCAGGCTTTGGTAGGGGCCGACGTGGAGCGTCGTGGCCACGCTGCCGCCCGGGACCTCGCGGACCGACCAGCCCGGAGGAGCCGGAAGATCCCGCGATATCGGGGCGCAGACCTCGATCTGCCAGCCCGCGGTCATCGTCGGCCGCGAGTGGTAGATCACGAATGGCTCTCCGGTTGGGGCCCCGCTCGAGCGCGCGAGGTATTCGTAGATTTCGCGCAGGGCGCCCTGGACCGTGGGGCCGATCGCGTCGATCGGCACCTCGGCTCGCTTGGACAGGACCTTGCGGGTCGCCACATCGGCGACGGTGATGTCGTACGGCATCAGTGCCTCTCCTTCCGCGCACACCAGCGCCATGGGGTGCACGCCGTGGTCAGCAGAAACCCTGGAGGGCCGTTTGCCTAGAGCCGATCGGCGTATTCCCGCGGGGCACCCGGCCCATCAGGCTCGGAGCGCGGAGAGCACGAGGATGAGCGCGAACGATACGCCGCTGGCCAGCGTCGCCGAGCGCTGGTACTCGCGCGCCTCCCCCTCCGGCACCAGGCTGCTCAGGGTCAGGTAGAACATCGCGCCGGCACCGCCCGCGAGGAGGCCGGAGAGGACCTGGTCAGGGATATCGCGAAGCAGGAGCCACCCAACGAGGCTCGAAGCGAAGAGGGCGAGGCCGATCGTTCCCGTCCAGGCCAGCACGCGAGGGAGTGCGCGACCACGGTCGGGCGTCTCGTCACGGATGAGCTCGCCCACGCTGATCCCCTCGCTCAGATTGTCGATACCGATGGCCAGGGCGACGACCAACGCGAGCCCAGGCTCGATGGCAGCTCCGACCCCGATCGCCAGCCCCTCGACGATCTCCTCGAGGCTCGTCCCGCCGGCGAGGACGACGACATTCGATCCGGACTTGCGGCGCTGGTATCGCCGGACGATGCGCCTCTGGTCGGCGTGCTCTCCGGCAATCCATCCGTGGTGCACGACAAGGTCGAAGGCGTACAGCCCGATCATGCCGGCCGCAAAGCAGGTGACGACGATCGCCAGCGTCCCGAGGTCGAGTGCGGTCGGGATCATCTCCAGGGTGACGGTCCCGGCCAGCGCGCCCGCCGCAAAGCCGAATGCGAGAGACGTAATCAGGGTCGAGGTCCTGTGCAGGAGGGCGATGACTCCTCCGGCAACCGAGGCGACGGCAGCCGCACCGCTGCTGACCACGACGACAAGCAGCTCGTCAGGCATCGCTGCTCAAGCGTACCCCGGGAGCGACGTGGCCCGACCCTCGGTCCGCGAATGAGCGCCCCGCGGGAGCGGCTGCGATCGGACGCCTCAGGTCGTCAGCGTCCACCTCGTCAAGGTTGTATCGGCCACCGACAAGGGGCGGCCTCAGGCGAGCTCGACGTTTCCCGTCGCGCCATCCACGGTAACCACCATCCCGGTCCGCAGGCGTGCGGTGGCGTCGCCGCAACCGACAACGGCCGGGATGCCGTACTCGCGAGCGATGATCGACGCGTGCGCGGCGGGGCTGCCGACATCGGTAACAACGGCGGCGGCCCGAGTGAACAACGGAGTCCATGCCGGGGCGGTGAGCGGCGCCACCAGCACATCACCCTGTTGAAGCTGGTCGAATTCGCTGGGCCCGCGGATGATCCGGACCGGCCCCGTCGCACGGCCTGGAGAGGCGGGACTGCCCGTCACCAGCGCACCATCCGATGGCACCGCTCCAAGCCAGCGAGGGTAGGTGCTCCACATCATCTTCAGGACGCGGTTCACCTTGCCGAGCCGCAGTGGCGGGACGAGCCGGGCCTGCTCGTCGCGCAGCGACCGGCGGGCCCCAACGTCGACGCTTCGCACGGCCTTGCCGTCGAGTGCCGCGAGAGCCTCGGTGCGAGTCAGGAAGAAGACGTCCTCGGGCTGGGCGATCACGCCCCGGTCGGCCAATGCTTGACCGATTCGCAGCACGGCTTGCCGCATGGCTGGCCAGGGCATCGTCCACTCGGCGGTTTGTTCCTCGCGCAGCGGGACCAGGTGCTGGGTCTGAGTGAGGAGCTCCTGGAAAGCGCGGAGTCGCCTGGGCGAGGAAGCGAGGACGGCGAAGGCAGCTCCCTCGGCAGCCTTGCGGGTCGCCACCAGGCGGGCATGCTCCTCGGCCGGTCGCGTCGCCGACCCGAGCTCTGGGGCCACTGGATACCACCAGTCGATTGACGCGACCGCGTGGCGGCCCGGCTCGCCGGGAGCCTCGAAGCCGCTGAGCAGTGGGAGGTGACTGCCGCCGAGGATCGGCGCCACGGAGCGGCGATAGGAAAGGGCGAGGTTGATTTCCATCTTGTAGGCGGCGCCTGCCAGTGCGGCAATCCACATGAAATACTCCCCGGCCAGGTCCGCCAGCCGGTCGATGAACCCCGGCAGCTCGGCTACGGGAATGGACTCCACCTGGGCATTCGCCTCAGCGATCTCGGCGCGGTATCGGGGCTGAACGTCCTCGCGCCAGGTGCGCTCCATGAGCGGCACGCTGAAGCGCACCGTGAGTGGCATGACGCCGGCCAGCTTGCGGGGCTCGCGGAGGAGGTGAGCCAGCATGCTGGGCAGGCTCCGCGCGAGGGACGAGGCGGAGAACCAGTTCAGCGAGTAGAAGTACCAGCCGTTCACGATGACGTGGTGGGGCAGCGGTGCGTGTTGACCGATTTCTGCCCTCAGCTTGGCGTGGAGCGCCTCCTCCAACCGGATGAGCAGCCACGACTCGAACAGGGGAGTGACGGGCTCAGCGATCCACTCCCCGAAACGCAGCTGGCGGGTGTAGGCACCACGCGCCGGGGATTCCCATGACACCTCGGGCGGCAGCGCGGTCATTGGCCTCGCCTGGAGAATCCACAGGGTGCCTTCGGTGTCGATGGCCCACTCGATGTCCTGGGGGACGCCGCGGTCGGAGGCGATGCGACGGGCCTCACGCGCGACTTGCACGGCCTGCGCCTGGGTGATGGCATCCTCGGGACGGCGCCGAGCAGTCGCCCTGCCGTCGCGCACCGCCCATTCGTCGCCGATGGATGCGCCTGAGACAAGTCGATCCCCCGTTCCGCGGACCGCGGTCACCACGGACAGCGATCGATCCCCACTGATCGGATCGGCGGTGAGGGCGACCCCGGCGGCGGCCGGTTGAATCATCTGCTGGACGATCACCGCCAGCCGCTCACGGCTGGCTCGGCCAGCACCGTATACGGCGGCCCTCGAGTCGCTGGCGCTCGCCAGAACGCGTTCGGTGGCGGCCGCCAGGTCGTCGAGCGAGACATCAAGGATCGATTCGTAGATCCCCGCATACGAATGATCTGCGCCGTCCTCGGCGATCCCGCTCGAGCGAACGGCAAATGGACCCTTCCCCAGTTCGGCTACGCCGTCCCGCAGGAGCGAAGTTCGATCGTCAGCGGTCAGCTCCGCCGCTCCGACGGGCAGGACCACGCCCGGAGGTACACGGACGCCACTCGCCATGAGCTCGCCCAGGCTGGCGGCCTTGGCGCCCACCTCTGCTGCATCGGTCAGCCGGATGTCGTCGAGCCGCCGGGCTGTCGCTGCCTTCGGGGTCGCGGCCGATGTGGTCATCGGTTCTTCTTATCACCCGTTGAGGCAACGAGGGTGCGGAGCACCCAGTCGATGTCATCGGCCGCCTCGTCAACTGAAGAGCCGATCTGCTCGCGCCACATCCGCATCGCCGACGAGCTGGCCAGCACGAGCAGCACCCGGGCCAGCCGATCCTGCTCGGTCGCGGTGCCGTGCGGCATGACCCCCGCCACGAACCGCCGGGTCATCGCCTTGCGCTCGGGCATCTGCATGCGCCGCGGTTCGTCGGAGGCTGCACTCGTCATTGCCGCTCGCGCCACACCGCCGAGGGATTCCAGGCGTCCGAACATGGTGTGCACCATGTCTCGGAACTCCTCGATCGTTTCGGGAACGATCAGATCGCGCAGGCCGGTGCGCATCGAGAGGTACGGGTAGACCGCTGACAGGAGGTCGCGTTTCGTGCCGAAATGGCGATAGACCGTCGGGACCGACACGCCCGCCTCCCGAGCGACGGCAGGCACCGAGACGCTTGTGATACCTGCCGCCATCACCCGGAGGGTCGCTTCGAGGATTCGGTTCCGCGTCTCCTCGGCCTGCTCCTCGCGCAGCTGGCTGCGGTACTCGCGTCCAGTCTTATTGGCGATACGAGTCATATTGTGAATATATGACTCGTGTCAAGGCTTTCAGGCGGCCGGCTGGCCACCCGTCATCGGTCTACTCCAGGTAGTCCTTCAGCTTGCGGCTGCGGCTTGGATGCCGGAGCTTGCGGAGGGCCTTGGCCTCGATCTGGCGGATCCGCTCGCGGGTCACGTTGAAGTCGCGCCCGACCTCCTCCAGGGTCCGCGATCGCCCGTCCTCCAGGCCGAACCGGAGCTGGAGCACGCGCCGCTCCCGCGGGGTGAGCGAGTCCAGAACGCCTTCCACTTGCTCCTTGAGGAGCTGATGGCTGGCCGCGTCAGCCGGGGCGACGGACGC
Organism: Candidatus Limnocylindria bacterium; assembly: GCA_035709505.1. GTDB lineage: Bacteria > Chloroflexota > Limnocylindria > QHBO01 > QHBO01 > DASTEQ01. The sequence goes on along the minus strand of DASTEQ010000184.1, from coordinate 35,993 downwards.
CAGGTCCGGGATGAAATCGCCCAGGTGCGAGTCCTCCTCCTCGCCGATCGGCGTCTCGAGGCTCACCGGCTCCTGCGACACCTTCATGATCTCGCGGACCTTCTCCGGGCTCACGGTCTGCGGCCCGGCCGCCTCCCGCTTGTCGACCTCGGCCTCGGTCGGCTCGCGCTCGAGCTTGTCCCGCAGCTCGCGGACGATCTCGTCACGGCTCATCCGGCGCGCGATCTCCTCCACCGTCGGCTCGCGGCCGAGCTCCTGGAGCAGGGTTCGGCTGACCCGGATCAGGCGGTTGATGGTCTCCACCATGTGGACCGGGATCCGGATCGTCCGGGCCTGGTCGGCGATGGCCCGGGTGATCGCCTGCCGGATCCACCACGTGGCGTAGGTCGAGAATTTGAAGCCCTTCTCGTATTCGAACTTCTCGACCGCCCGGATGAGACCGATGTTCCCCTCCTGGATGAGGTCGAGGAAGCTCATCCCCCGCCCGATGTACTTCTTCGCGATGCTGACCACCAGGCGCAGGTTGGCCTCGGTCAGGCGGCGACGGCCGTCGGTGCTCTGCTCGACCAGGCGGCCCGAGCGCCGCTCGAGCGGAACCTCGGGCGGGATCGCCGGGTCGTAGCCCATCGACTTCATGTACTCCGCGTCGTTGCCCGCCTCGATGTACGCGCGGGTGATGGCCTGCGCGGTCTCGCGCGCCCAGCGCTCGAGCCCGTACAGCTCCTCCTTGCCCGGCTGCTCGAGCACCTTGAACCGATAGGTGTGCCCGAACAGGACCGCGTCCTTGAGCGCCTGCCCCGGATCGGTCGCCAGCGACTTCAGGAGGGACTCGGCCTCGAGGATTCTTCCCCGGCCCTCGTCATCGAGGTCAGGGTCGCGGCGCGCTTTCGTGAAGCGGATGTTCGGCCGCTCGATCGGGTTCTTCTTCTTCACCCACCAGTCGATCGCGTCGAGCGTGACGTGGGGTGAGTCCTGCGGCAGGTCGAAGGCGCGCATCGCCGCCATGGCCCTGGCCTTCGGCTCGGAGTTGAGGGTGACCCAGGTGTAGAGGTTGGTCATCGCCCGCCCGGGGTCCTCGATGGCCAGCTCGCCGAGCTCGATGGCCTTGGCCAGGACGACCTCTTCCTCTGCCGTCAGCAGCGCGACCTTCCCGATCTCCTTGAGGTACATCCGGACCGGGTCGTCGATCCCGATCAGGTCGGCGGCGAGCGCCTCGAGGTCCTCCTCTGGCTCCTTCTCGGCCTTGCCTTCCGCCTCGCCTTCCTCGCCGGGGAGCGAGACCGCGACCTCATCAGCGGGCTCGCTGAAGGTGGGCTGGTTCTCCGCGTCGAAGACCTCGACCCCCTGCTCCTCCGCTCCGGCAAACAGGTCCTCGACCGCCTCGAGGTTTGTCTCCGGGCTTGGTACGGCCGCGAGGATCTGGTCATGCGTGATGAAGCCGTCTTCGCGGCCGTGGGACAGGAGATCCTCGACCGCCGAAGCCGCATCCTCGGAGGGGTCGGCCGAGGTCGAGGCAGGCGTCGCCTTGGTCGTCGTCCTTGCCGGCTTGCGAGCGACCGCCCCCGTGGGCACGGCGGCCTTCACGGTCGTGCTCCGGCCGGCCACGGCCTTCGCTGCCGTCGTCTTTGCCGTCGCCGGCTTCGGTGGTGGGGCTGCGGCCTTCGCTGGGGCAACCTTCGCTGGGGCAGGCTTCGCCGTGGTCGCAGCCTTCGCCGTGGTCGCAGCCTTCGCCGGCGCAGCCTTCACCGCGGCTGGTGGGACCGTCGTCGGCTTCCCGGCCGTGGCGCTGGCCTTCGGTGCCGGCTTTGCGGCGGGCTTCGCTGACTTGGCTGGGGGTCCGGCGGAAGCCGTGGCAGCCGTTGCCTTCGTCGCAGTTGCCTTCGGCGGCGTTGCCTTCATCGGTGCCGCCTTCTTCATCGTCGTTGCCTTCGTCTTGGCTGCATCCGCCTTGACGGGTATCTTGCCGTCGGCCTTGGCCGCCTTGGCTTGCTCACGGGTTGGGGTCTTTATCGCCACTCAGGATCCTCCTTGCGCCGGCACCGCCGGCGTCGCCAACATTCGGGTGACCTCGGCCTTTTCGCGGCCGAGTCGGGTGATGTGCGTCTCGATTTGCTCGAGGAGCTCGCGGTCCCCGTCTCGCTCCGCGTCCTCCAGCAGGTTGCGTCCGTCGCCGATGGCCTCCTCGATCCGCGCTCGACGCAGGCGGAGGCGGCAGACCCGCAGTGCTTCGGCGGCGACCGCGGGCTCGAGGCGCGGAGCAGATGCGGCGGCATCGATCGCACTGCGCGCCAGTTCGCTCGAGATCGGATCCAGGCCGCCGAGGAATCCCTCGACGTCGACCTGGCTCGTCTCGGATGCCGCGACCCAGCTGCGCCAGGCCTCCGCCAGCGAGGCTGCCTCGGGACGTCCAAAGGGCAGCGGATTGGTGTCCAGGTCGGCGGTCAGCGTTGGATGGCGAATGAGCAGGGCAAGCGTCTCGGTCTCCACCGCGTTGAGGGCGGGAGTTCCCGGACCCACCGGGTCTGATGCCGCGGGCGCCGCCCTGCGCTGGACGCGTGGTCGAGCCAGGCCCTCACGCAGGATCTTTTCATCGACCTTGACGATGCGCGAAAGCTCCTGGACGTAGAGATCCTGGACGACGGAGTCGGTCACGCGCTGCAGCTTGGCGAGGACGCGGCCGGCCATTTCGCGGCGGCCCGCGACCGTGCCCAGGTCGACTCGCGCCGCCTCACGCTCCATGAAGTAGTCGATGAGCGGTTTGGCGTTCTCGATTCCCTCCCGCCAGGCGTCGGGATCGGTCTGCAGGAGGTCGGCCGGATCCTTCCCGGCAGGAATCCGCATCACCCTCAGCTTGGTCACGCTCTGACTCGGCCCGAGCTCCTCGAGCAGTCCGCGCTCAGTGGCCGCCTCGCCGGCCAGGTCCACGTCGTACGCGAGCGTGATGGCGTCCGCGTAGCGGGTCACGATGTCCACCTGCCCGCGAGTCAGCGCGGTGCCCATGGATGCCACGACGTTCGTGAACCCAGCCTGGTGGGCGGCCATCACATCGGTGTAACCCTCGACGATGACCGCCAGCTTCTCGCGGCGGATGGCGGCCCGCGCGAGGTCGATCCCGAACAGCGTGCGGCTCTTGTCGAACAGCGGCGTGGCCGGGGAGTTCAGGTACTTCGGCCCCTCCCCGTCGGGCATGACGCGGCCTCCGAGTCCGGTCGCCCGACCGGACGCGTCCCGGATCGGGATGATGATCCGGCGCCGGAACCGATCCACGGGCCGCCCGCGTTGGCCCATGGACGCCAGGCCAGCGGCGACCATCTCCTCGGATGAGAAGCCACGCGCCGCGAGGCGCTTGACCAGGGCATCCCAGCTGTCGGGCGCGAAACCGATGGAGAACCGATCCAGGGTCTCATCGGAGAAGCCGCGCTCGGTGAGATATTGGCGAGCAGGCTCGGCCTGACGAGCTTGTCGGAGGACCTCGCGGTACCAGGCAATGGCGGCTTCGAGGGCGTCCCTCAGGCGCTTGCGCCGGCGATCCTCCCGCGCCCCGGCGGCGGACAGCTCAACACCGGCCCGCTCAGCCAGACGGCCGAGGGCCTCGCGGAAGTCAATGCCGTCGCGCTTCATGACGAAAGTGAAGATGTCCCCGTGCTCGCCACAGCCAAAGCAATGCCAGGACTCCCGCTCGGGGCTGACCGTGAACGACGGCGTCTTCTCGACGTGGAACGGGCAGAGGCCTTTCCAGGTCGATCCGGCACGCTTGAGCGTGACCGTCTCACCCACGATTTCGGCGACGGGCAGGCGGGACTTGATGTCGGCGACCGAGCCGGCTGAGCTCATTGGAATGTCCTGCGCGCGGGCGGGACCGCGCCTGTCAAGGGATTTGTCAAGAGTTCTGTCAAGTGTCTGGACCCTATTTTAGTCCATTGTCAAGCGATTTCAACGCGATTGGTACTCCGCCGGGCCTTCAGGAGTTCAAACGCTCGTGGGCTACCATCGGTGACGTGGACGATCACGCCCGAGAGCAGGACTTCGTGGAGCTGCACGGCGACCGACTGCTGGGATTCGCCATGCTCGTCACCCTGGGCGACGCCGGACGCGCGGGACAGCTGACCTCGGAAGCGCTCGGCGCCGGCATCGCACGCATCGAGCAGCTCCGGCACCCGGTCCGGGCCGCCGCCTGGCTCCGCGGCCAGGCCACGAGCGCCGCGGGCCGTCCGGCCTGGGGACGTCGGCGCCCGAACGAAACCGAGCGACGGGATGCTCTTCGCTCGATAGGGGTCGACCCCCCGACCTACGACGCGTTGGCCAGTCTGAACGTTCGCAGCCGGGCGGCGGTGGTGGCGACTGCGGTGGAGGGCTTCGCGATCGCTGATGTCTTTGAGATCGTCGGCAGCGACGAGCGGGTCCGACGCGCGCGACGCGACTTCCTGACGGCCTACCTGGCTGCCGCGCAGTCGCGTGACTTCACCCCACCCCAGGGCGAGCTCGCCACCCGAGTGCGGGCGGCGGCTGGGCCGATCTGGTCCGGATCCCGCGAATGACCGATTCGCACCACCTGCTCGAGGCCTGGCTGATCGAGGGGGCCATCGGCGATCCGCCGAGGGAACTCGCCGTTCACGCCGCTGTCTGCGATTCGTGTGCGCGGCGGCTGGGAGCGTTCGACTCGCTGGCCACGGTGGACGTGAGCGCCGCCGGCTCTCCCCCGCCGGCGGCCGCACCGTCGCGGCTCGTGCTCGCGCTGGCCTGGGCGCGGAGAGGGGGCGCCGTCCTGGGGACGGTCGTCGCCGGCGTGATCGTGGTCTTCGCGGCTTCGCAGCTGGCCGGACTCGTCGGCGGTCTGCCGGCGCCCTCTGACGGAGTTGCCTTCGAGACCGGCTCCGCCGAGCCCACCCCGGACGAGCCGGGATCCGTGGGCCCCGAGCCCGCCGGCGAACCCAGCGTCGCGGAGCCGACTCCCTCACCGATCCCGACCTTCATCCCCCTGCCGTCGCTCGATCCGCAGGCGACGCCCCTGCCCGCTCCGGCGGCGCCGAGCCTGTCGCGAGGCGCGGTCACTCAGACCTCGATCAACATGTTCTGGTCGAACGGGAGCGGCGGCGGTCCCGTGCAGAAATGGGACATCTGGCGCCGCATCGGGAGCGGCACATGGCAGAAGCTGGGGGAGCTACCCGCCAGCACGCATAGCCTGACGAACACGGGGCTCGCGCCGGGCACGACCTACTCCTACCGAATCCGCGCCGTCAACGTCAGCTGGCTCGGGCCATTCTCGAACACGATCACGGGCACGACCCTCTCCCCGCCGGCTCCGACGCCGACCCCTGCCCCGACGCCGCCGCCACCAACGCCGACGCCATCAATTCCTCCGGAACCGACCCCCACGCCTACCCCGGAGCCGCCGACGCCGGAGCCCCCGACGCCGACCCCCGTGCCGCCGACGCCCGCACCGTCGCCCTGACATCGGTCGAACCGGCGAGCGCGTAATGGCGCCGGTCGTGTAGAAGGGGCGCACCGGAATCGGTCCATCCAGTGGAGGAGCGCATGGCTTTCGACATGTCCCTGGTCCAGCGAGGCGCGCGCCTGCGGCGGTCGCCGTTCTACGAGGCGGAGCAGGCCTACAGCCCGAAGGGCTACACGGTCTACAACCACATGCTGTTCCCGACCAACTACGACGACTTCGAGGCCGAGTACTGGCACCTCCTGCACCACGTGACGCTGTGGGACGTGGCCGTCGAGCGGAACCTCGAGATCCAGGGCCGTGACGGGTTCCGCTTCGCCCAGCTGCTCACCCCGCGCGACCTGTCGAAATGTGCGGTGGGCCAGGGCAAGTACGTGCTGATCACCGCCCCGGACGGCGGGATCGTGAATGACCCGGTGATGCTGCGCCTCGGCGAGAACCACTTCTGGTTTGCCCTCGCCAGCTCGGATGCCCTCCTGTACGCCATGGGCCTGGCCGCCAACCTGGGCTGGGACGTGCAGATCGGCGAGCCGGACGTGTCACCGGTCCAGATCCAGGGTCCGCGCTCCAGCGACGTGGTCGCCGCCCTGTTCGGCGAGGACATCCTCTCGCTGAAGTACTACTGGTTCCGTGAGCTCTCGCTCGACGGCATCCCGGTGGTCGTGACCCGCACCGGCTGGACGGCGGAGGTCGGGTACGAGATCTACCTCCGCGACGGGCAGCACGGGACCGCCCTCTGGGAGCGGATCATGGATGCCGGGCGCCCATTCCAGATCAAGCCCACCGGCCCGTCGGACATCCGTCGGGTCGAAGGCGGCATCCTCAACTGGGGAGCCGACATGGGGCTCGAGCACAACGCGTTCGAGGTCGGCCTCGAGCGCCTGTGCCACCTCGACGGGGACTTCGAGTTCCTGGGCAAGGCCGCCCTGCAGGAGGTCCGTCGAACCGGGATCAGCCGCAAGCTGGTCGGCGTCGAGATCAGCGGGGATCGGTTGGAGATGAACTTCACGAAATGGCCGGTTACCGCCGACGGCGGAGCGGTGGGCCAGGTGACGACCGCGCTGTGGTCGCCGCGGCTGGAGCGGAACATTGGTTACGCCTGGTTGCCGATCGAACGGGCGGTGGACGGTCACAAGGTAAGCGTGTCCACGCCCGACGGGGAGCGCGAGGCCACGGTCGTCCCCATGCCGTTTATCGACCCCGACAAGGAGATCCCCAAGGCGAGGATCGTCGCCGGCGAGGTCGGGCCGCGCTGACGGACTATGCGCCGGGCTTGAACACCATCAGGCCGATGATGACGAGGAAGCTGACCAGCTCGAGGCGGGACACGAGGAAGAGGCGCTCCAGAAGGCTCCGCGCGGCCGGGGACTTCGGCCCCTCCGCTTCGAACAGCGCAGCCACGCGAGTGATCCGGGGACCGACGTAGATCCCGCCCAGGGCGGCGGAAAGGACCCACAGGGCGACGGCGAGGGCGATCCACAGCTGGCCGAAGCTCCATTGCTGGATGGTCATGATCGAGCCGGTCACGATGATCAGGACGGACGCGGGCATGAACACCCGGATGCCGAGCGCCGCGAGGTGGCGCGCGACCATCGGCAGCTCGGTCGGATCCTCGGACCGGCTGACGCGGAACGCCAGTACCTGGGCATAGATCGCGCCGCCGACCCAGACCACGCCGCTGAGAATGTGCAGGTAGACCAGGAGTTGGTACATCTCCGGCGGTAGGGTACCCGGCCATCGCGGACCCGCGGCCACCTCGCGGGCCGAATTACCATGCGGTCATGTGGCGACGGGTGCGGCTCGACGTAACCATCGAACACCCACCAGCACACGTATTCCCCTGGCTGGCCGACCCGACGCGGTGGCCGGAATGGGCGCCGGCGGTCGTGGAGCGACGGCAGCTCGACGACGGCCCACCCGCTGTGGGCGGCCGCTGGGCGGCAGTGGATCGGATCGGTCCATTTCGGATCCGGTTCACCGATCACCTGGTCGCGCTCGAGCCCGATGCGCTCGTCACGTGGGACTCGACAGCACCGTGGAACTCGCGGGTCGAGTATCGGCTGCACCCCGAGCCGCGCGGGACGCGGATCCTGGCGCACTACGAGGGCGACGTGGCCGGATGGCTGCGGATCGTCGCCCTGCTTCCTACCGCCGTTCTGGCCCGGATCCTGCTGCGCGATTTCCACGGGCTGAGCCGATGCCTGGCCGAGGAGCACGGTGCCAGCCGGGCCAGCCTCGCAGCGCCCTGGAAGTCCACTGGCTGAGGGGCAGCGCCCTCAGCCAGCCGGATCAGTCCGCAGGCGGGATGTTCTGGTTCAGGCGGAAGAGGTTGTTCGGGTCGTACGTGGCCTTGATCGCGCGGAGCCGGTCCCAGGTCGGCCCCGGGTACGCGGCGCGGATCCGGTCGGGCTCGTCGGCGAGGAAGTTCACATAGGCGCCATGGTCGTCCTGCTCCAGGTCGGCAGCGAACTGCGCGACCCACTCGGCACGGCGGGGCCGGTCGGCTTCCCCCTCGTAGAACGCGGCGATGTTGACCATCACCTCGCTGTGCCGGTGCGCGAACGCGGTGTCCTCCAGCGGCACACGGGCCATGGCGCCGCCGAGCGGTCGCAGCTGGGCTACCCGCATCGGTGAGTCCGAGTCGTTCAGCCGCTCGAGGATGAGCTCGGCGGCCGGACGGTCGATGCGGTCCACGAACATCGTCCGCGCTTCGGCGAGCGGCCGGTAGGCAGGGTCATCTGGTGGGTAGACATCGGCGTAGCGCATCGGCTTGAGGGCATCGAGGATCGGGCTGCCAAGCTCGCGGAACGGCGTGATCGCCCGCTCCCCAACCTGCGGATCTCCGGCCCAACACATGATCGCCATGCCCACGATGTGCCCGACCAGGTCGTCCGGGATGCCCGGCATGGGCGGCGCGGGCATGACATTCAGGATCGAAGAAAGCTCCTCGGGAGCGGCCTTCGAGGCGGCCATGTAGCCCGCGATCACCTCGGACGTCGCCGGCAGGATCAGCATCCCGCCATAGGCCTCCGGGATCTCGTGGAGACGGAACCGGAAGCGGGTGGCGACCCCGAAGTTGCCCCCGCCGCCTCGGATCGCCCAGAACAGGTCGGGCTCGGTGTCCGCATCGGCACGGCGGATCTCGCCGTCGGCGGTGACGATATCGGCGGCGAGGAGTGAATCGATCGTCAGGCCGAGCCTCCGAACGAGGTAGCCAACGCCGCCCCCCAGGGTGAGCCCTCCGAGCCCGACCGACCCGGTGTCGCCGAAGCCGACCGCGAGGCCATGCTCGCCGGCGGCATCGGTAAAGGCAGCCGCAGTGACGCCGCTGTCGGCCCACCCGGTGCCGGACTGCGGATCGAGGTCGATGGCGGCGAGATCACGCAGGTCGAGCACGACCCCGCCATCGGTCGTCGAATGGCCGGCGCCGCTGTGCCCGCCGCTCCGTACAGCAAGCTCGACGCCACCGTCACGCGCGAGCGAGACCACGCGGGCCACGTCATCGGCGTCCGCGACGCGAACGATCAGGGCCGGATGACGGTCGATGTGGCCGGCGACCACCACGCGGGCGGCGTCGTACTCAGCGTCCTCGGGCGTGATCACCCGGCCGCGGATTGTCCGCTGCACGTCCGCGGCGGAGAAGGGAATGGTCGAGGAAACGGACATCAGGAGTGGACCTCCGGGGGGCGATTCAGCGGTCGCGCTCGGAGGCCTCTGCCAGGGCCGCCTGTGCGGCAGCGAGCCGGGCAACGGGCACCCGGAACGGGGAGCACGACACGTAGTCGAGACCGATATCGTGACAGAAGGCGATCGACGATGGGTCGCCACCATGCTCCCCGCAGATCCCGACCTTCAGTCCGGGACGCGCGGCGCGACCGCGCTCGGTGGCGATCCTGACCAGCTCCCCCACCCCGTCGCGGTCGAGCACCTGGAACGGGTTCTCGGGCAGGATCTTGCGCTCGACGTAGCGCATCAGGAACTTCCCCTCCGCGTCGTCGCGCGAGTAGCCGAACGTCATCTGGGTCAGGTCGTTCGTGCCAAAGCTGAAGAACTCGGCATCCTGCGCGATATCCCCGGCGGTCAGTGCTCCGCGCGGGACTTCGATCATGGTCCCGAACTTGTAGGCGACCGTCTGGCCGGAGGCTTCCGCCACGGCCGTCGCCTCCGCCTCCAGGGTGGCGCGCGTCTCCCGCAGCTCGTTGGCGTGGCCGACGAGCGGGATCATGATCTCGGGCAGCGGGGTGACCCCCTCCGAGGCAACCCGCGCGGCGGCAGTCAGGATGGCCCGGGTCTGCATCCGGACGATGTCGGGGATCATCAACCCCAGCCGCACGCCACGCATGCCGAGCATCGGGTTCTGCTCCCGCATCGACTCGACCGCGTCGAGGGTCTCCTCCAGCTCGGCCAGCCGCGCTGCATCGGTCCCGCGCTCGCGGAGGAGGGTGACCTCGACCAGGAGTTCGTCGTGCGGCGGCAGGAACTCGTGGAGCGGTGGGTCGATGAGGCGGATGACGACTGGCAGGCCGTCCATCGCACGGAAGAGCCCGGCGAAGTCATCGGTCTGGGTCTGCTCGAGCGTCGCCAGGGCGGCGTCAAAGGTCGCGATCGCCTCCTCGTCGTCCGCGTTGAGCGCCTCCCCCGCAGCCCGGCGTGCCTTCGCCGCGGTTGCGGTGGAAGCGACCAGGATCATCTGGCGGACGATTGGCAGCCGTGACTCCTCGAAGAACATGTGCTCGGTTCGACACAGGCCGATGCCCTGCGCCCCGTAGGACCGGGCTCGCTCCGCGTCTCGCGGGTAGTCGGCGTTGGCCCATACCTGCAGGCGACGAACCCCGTCGGCCCAGCCCAGGAGCGTGGCGAGGTCGCGCTCCTCGTCGAAGTTGGGTTCGATGGTGGCCAGCGCACCGGTGTACAGCTCCCCGGTGGTGCCGTCGATGCTGATCGTGTCGCCCTCCGCCACGGTCGTCGATCCGACCCGCATCGTCCGCTCGCCGTAGTCGATGTCGAGGGCCTCGGCGCCCGCCACGCAGGGGAGGCCGAGGGAGCGGGCGACCACCGCGGCATGGGAGGTCGCGCCGCCCCGTGCGGTGAGCACGCCCTTGGACACGAGCATGCCGTGGACGTCGTCGGGGCTGGTCTCGATTCGGACGAGGATGACCGGGTCCCCGGCCCGCGCCGCCTCCACGGCGCGGTCCGGGTCGAACATCGCCCGCCCGGTTGCCGCCCCGGGTGATGCGTTCAGGCCGGTGCAGAGCCGGCGCTCGGCGGCGTCGCTCCGGGCCGCGTCGTCAAATCGGGGCAGGAGGAGCTGGACGACCTGTCCGGGCTCGACCCGTTGGAGGGCCTCCTCGCGGGTGATGATCCCCTCTCCCACCATCTCGACCGCGATCCGCACCGCGGCGGGGGCGGTGCGCTTTGCCGAACGGGTCTGGAGCATGTACAGCCGCCCGCGCTCGATCGTGAACTCGAGGTCCTGGACGTCTCGGTAGTGCGCCTCCAGTCGTTCCCCGATGCGCTGGAACTCGTCGTAGACAAGGGGCATCTCGTCGTGGAGGGCCGCGATTGGCGACGGTGTCCGGGTGCCGGCCACCACGTCCTCACCCTGGGCATTGGTCAGGTACTCCCCGAAGAGCGTCTTCTCCCCGGTGTTCGGGTTCCGGGTGAAGGCGACCCCGGTTCCGCTGTCCTCCCCGAGGTTGCCGAAGACCATCGCCACCACGTTCACCGCGGTGCCCAGGTCGTGGGAGATCCGGTTGTATTCGCGGTAGTCGTGCGCCCGGCGCCCATACCACGAGGCGAACACGGCCTTGACCGCGAGGTCGAGCTGCTCGAGCGGATCGGTCGGAAACTCGCGCCCGGCGTGGCTGCGGACCACGGCCAGGAAGGCCTCCGCCACCTCGCGCAGGGCATCCGCATCGAGCTCGCTGTCGGCCTCGACCCCCCGCGCCGATTTCGCCCGATCGATGATCGGCTCGAACAGGGTGCCATCCACGTCGAGCACGATCCGTCCGAACATCTGGATGAAGCGCCGATACGCATCCCAGCCGAAGCGCTTGTCTCCGGTGAGCGCGATCAGCCCGTCGCGGGTTTCCGGGTTGAGTCCGAGGTTCAGGACGGTGTCCATCATCCCTGGCATCGAGAACTTCGCCCCGGAGCGGACCGACACGAGGAGTGGGCTGGCCGCGTCCCCGAATCGCTTGGCTGTCTGCCGTTCGAGCGTGTCCACTGCCTCGAGGACGTCCTCCCATAGCCCGTCGGGGAGCTGCTCGCCGGCGGCGAAGTAATCGGTGCAGGCAACGGTCGTGATCGTGAAGCCAGGCGGCACCGGCAGGCCCGCATTCGTCATCTCCGCCAGGCCGGCGCCCTTCCCGCCGAGAAGGTCCCGCATCGTGGCGTCACCTTCCGCCCGCCCCTCGCCCCAGGCGTAGATGTACCGCTTCGCCGCCCGATGGGCGCGTTCGACAGCGGGGGTCACGGCTTCAGCCACGGGACGCGGGCTCCGTACGGGGTCGCGCCGCGGATTCTAGGTGGTCCGCCGCCGGGTAGTCTGGACTGCGACATGGCGACACTGCTGTGGCTGGCGGTCGGGGTGCTGGCCGCGTTGCTGACATGGGTCCTTCCTGCCGTGGCCCTGGTGGGGCCGCTGGTCGTGCTGGCGCTCGTCATCGTCGGGTTCCTCGTCCCGCGCGACACCACCGCGGCCGGGGCCAAGCTTGGCGTCGGCTTCGGGGCCACGTACCTCGTGTTGTTCGGCCCGAACGTGCTCCGCGACCCGCTGTCCGCGACCGGCGCCGCCTACCTCCTGTTCGGCGGCGGGTTGCTCATCCTGGTCCTCGGCGTGGCGGCCGTGGTTCGGAACCGCCTCCGACGTCGGCGGGAGCAGGAAGCCGCAATCGCCCAGCTCTGAGCGCGACCGCAAACAGCGGCGGTACCGCGGCCAGCAGGCGGCCGCCCACCCCCGCCCGGGAGCGGTACAGGGAGCGCCCCTTGTCCACGGCCTTCCCGGCGAGCTCGCGGTCGGAGTCCCGCGCGAGTGCGGCATACCCGGCCAGGGCTGCGGCCTCGTCCCCGGCCAGCCACTGGGCGTCGGCCAACGCCTCCCGTACCGCCCCATCGTTCGAAGAGAGGGCGACCGACCGTTCCGCCGCCTCGAGCGCCAGCGTCGCCTGCCCGGCCCGCAGGAGCCCCCGGGTAAGGGTCAACTGCGCCGCCGTGTCGGCGGGATCGAGGCGGAGCGCGCGGCGCGCGGCCTCTACCGCCTCCTCGGACTCGGCGGCCGCCAGGCGTTCGGTGGCCTCCTCCCGGGCCCACGCTGCCTGTCGCGGGTCGAGGCGGGCCAGTCGGGCGAACTCCTCCGCAGCCTCCCGATGCGCGCCGCTCGCGGACAGCGTCTCGGCCAGCAGCTCTCGGTACCGGACCTCGTCGGGATCGAGGCGCACGGCGGCCTGTGCATCGGCTTCCGCGTCGGCCAGGTGACCAAGCGCCAGGTGGGCCCGGGCCCGGAGCGCGCGGGCCGCGTCGTTGCCCGGCTGGTCGGCGAGGATCGCGGTCGCGAGCCGGATGACAGCGTCGTGGTCGCCGCGGTCCGCCGCCGCGGTCAGCTCATCGAACTTCGAGCCGGCGCTCATTCGGGGGTCGCGTCCGGCGCCCTCCCCGCCCAGGCCGACCGGCCGGCCACCAGATCTGCGATACGCTCGGGAATGGCGGACATGGAGACGCGCTCCTGGGTCATCGAATCCCGCTCTCGGATGGTGGCCGCTCCATCGGCCAGGGACTCGACATCGACCGTGACGCAGAACGGCGTCCCGATCTCGTCCTGTCGCCGGTACAGCTTGCCGATCGACGCGGTGTCGTCGTACATCGCGGCGACGTCCTGCTTCAGGTCGGTCGCCAGGCGGCGCGCCACCTCGACCAGCTCGGGGCGGTTGCGGAGGAGCGGCAGAACGGCGACCTTCACCGGCGCCAGGTCAGGCTTGATCCGGAGCACGACCCGCTTCTCCCCCGACACCTGCTCCTCATCGTAGCCGTCGACCAGGACGGTCAGCGTGGCTCGGTCAACGCCCATCGCCGGCTCGATGACGAACGGCACGACGTGTTCGCCGCTTGCCTCGTCGAACACGCTCAGGCTCTTCCCCGACGCGACCGCGTGGGCGGTCAGGTCGAAATTCGTGCGGTCCGCGATCCCTTCCAGCTCCGACCAGCCCATCGGGAAGGCGTACTCGATGTCCGTCGTCTGGCGGCTGTAGTGCGAGAGCTCGTCCGCGTCGTGGGGACGCAGCCGCAGGCGGTCGGGGTGGATCCCGATGACATCGGTCCACCAGCGGTGGCGCTCGTCGACCCAGTAGGCGAACCACCGATCCTCGTCGACCGGCAGGACGAAGAACTCCATCTCCATCTGCTCGAACTCGCGCAGGCGGAAGATGAAGTTGCCCGGCGTGATCTCGTTGCGAAAGCTCTTGCCGACCTGGGCGATCCCGAAGGGCAGCTTGCGGCGCATCGCGGTGGCCACGTTGCCGAAGTTCACGAAGATGCCCTGTGCCGTCTCGGGCCGCAGGTAGGCGAGGCTGGCGTCCTCTTCGACGGGCCCGACGTGGGTCTTGAACATCAGGTTGAACTGGCGCGCCTCGGTCAGGGTGCCGCGCTGCCCACAGTCCGGGCAGGCGATCTCCGCGGGGGGGCCCTTCAGGTCGCTTTCGCGGAACCGATGCTTGCAGTTGCGGCAGTCCACCATGGGGTCGGAGAAGCCGGCGACGTGGCCCGACGCCTCCCAGACCCGTGGGTTCATGATGATCGCCGCGTCGAGGCCGTCGATATCGTCGCGCAGGCGGACCATCGATCGCCACCAGGCGGCCTTGATGTTGTTCCGCAGCTCGACGCCGAGGGGCCCGTAGTCCCAGAACCCCTGGATCCCCCCGTAGATCTCGCTGCCCCCGAACACGAAGCCTCGCCGCTTGGCGAGGCTGGCCAGGACGTCGAGACTGGGCGCCGGCATGGCAGGCGAGTCTAGCGCAGGACCGATGTCGCGCCGGCCGGTGGCCGGGTGACCGGCTCGAGGCGGCTGACCTCGTCGAGGAAGTCGCGGCTCCGGAGCTCGCGTTCGAGGACCGCCGAGACTGTCGCGTGGAGGTGGCGCTCCACCTCCCGTCCAACGGGCCGACTCATCGTCACGCGCCCAGCCTCGTCGAGCGGGACCCGCTGAAAGTGCCGCATCGCCTTCAGGGCGGCCGTCGAGATCGCCGCCGCTCCCATCGCCCCGTGGACGCACTCGGGCCCGACGATCCCGCCGGCGACCGCGGCGTAGGCATTCCGCCCCGGCTCCACCTCGGCGCCGCATTCGATGCACGTCCCGAGCTCGGGTCGGTAGCCCATGGCCTCGAGCAGGTGCAACTCGAACGCGCGGGCAATCGCATCACGGGCCGTGACCGTGGGTGCGGCGTCGAGCGCGGTCAGGCCCTCGCCAAGGAGCGCAAAGGCCGACGCGCTCTCCGCCCGCTCCTCGCAGAAGCGGTCGGCCAGCTCGCCCAGGTACCAGGCGGCGGCCGTCGCATGGAGGTCCGCGCGGAGGCCGAGGTGCGGGTCGAGGATCTGCGACTGGGTGACGACATCAAAGGTGCGGCCAACGGCGAGCACGAGATCGACCCGGCCCAGTGGTTCCAGGCCGCCCCCGATGCGTGACCGCGGTCGCCGCACCCCCTTGGCGATGACCCGCAGCTTCCCGAGGTGCGGGGTGAGGACGGTGAGCACCCGGTCGGCCTCGCCCAGGTCGAGGCCCCGCAGGACGATGGCCTCGGTCTTGTACAGGCGTGAGCGTGGGCTCACCGGCAGCCGGTCGAGTACGCTTCGGACGTGAACACTCGAGTCGAGTTTAGCCAGCTCGTGGCGGACGTCGAGGCGGAGATGCAATCCATCCTCGATGAGCATCGCGGTCCCGCTCGACCGATGTACGACATGCTCGCGTACCACCTCGGGTTGGACGGCACGGACGGCTCCAGCGGGAAGCGGATCCGCCCCCTGCTCGGCCTCCTCGTCATCCGCGCCCTGGGTCGCGACTATCGGCGAGCCCTGGCCGGGGCGGCAGCCGTCGAGCTGGGCCACAACTTCAGCCTCGTCCACGACGACATCCAGGATGGGGACCGCGAGCGCCGGCACCGGGCCACGCTGTGGGCTCGCTATGGCATTCCGCAGGCGATCAACGCCGGCGACGCCCTGTTCGCACTGTCGCGCCTTGCCCTCTACCGCCTGAGCGACGAGGACGACCCGGACGCGCCCGAGCCGCGGCAAGTCATCGAGCTGATGCGGATCTATGACCAGACCTGCCTGTCGTTGTGCGAGGGGCAGTACCTCGACATCAGCTTCGAGGCTCGGCTCGATGTCTCGGTCGACGAGTACCTCCAGATGATCGAGCTGAAGACCGCGGCGCTGATGGCAGCCGGGGTGGAGGCCGCGGCCATGCTGTCGTCGCGAGATGCCGATGTCGTCGCACGCTTCCGGCGCTTTGGCGACCGGCTCGGCCTGGCCTTCCAGATGGCCGACGACGTGAAGGGAGCATTCTGGGACGAGTCCGCCTCCGGCAAGGCGGAGGCAGGCGACCTGCGGCGGCGCAAGAAGACCATGCCCGTGATCTGGGCCCTCAATCATGCGGCGGAAGCGGATCAGGCCCGCCTCCGCGAGCTCTTCACCCAGCACGAGGACGGCCTGCACCTGACCGACGCCGAGGTGGCGGAGGCCGCCGCCATCCTGGATCGGTCCGGCGCGCGAGAAACGACCCTGGGCGAGGCCCGCCGCTACCGGGACGAGGCGCTGGCCGAGCTGGCCGGCCTGCCGCTCGATCCGCTGGCCCGGGCGGAGCTCGAGCTGTTCGTGGCGGGGGCGATCGCCGCCTAGTCTTCCGCCTCGCGGCCGTTGGGGACCTGGACCGCCATGACCTTCGACACGCGCCGCGAGTCGGCCGCCAGGACGCGCAGGGTGAGGCCGCGAAACTCGACCTCGGTGCCGACCAGCGGGATCCGGCCCACGCGGGAGATGATCAGGCCCCCGACCGTGTCGAAGGACTCCTCGTCGGGCTCCTCCGCGTCGCCGAGCTCGAACAGGTCACGGAGGTCGTCCATCGTGACCCGGCCGTCGACACGGAACGCGCGGCGGTCGCCATCGGTCTCGATCGGCTCGATGAGGCTCTCCTCGATGTCGTACTCGTCCTGGATTTCGCCCACGATCTCCTCGACCAGGTCCTCGATCGTGACCAGCCCGGCGGTCCCGCCGTACTCGTCGACGACGATCGCGATATGGCGGCGGGCCGAGCGCATCTCGGTCAGCATTTCGTCCACGCGCTTCGTCTCGGGCACGTAGGCAGCAGGGCGGGCCAAGGAGCGGATCTCGAGCGGCTCGCGTGTTCCAGCCGCCGGGAGCAGGTACGGCAGCATGTCCTTGGCGTACAGGATGCCGACGATGTTGTCGAGGTTCTCGCGGTACACCGGAACCCGGGAGTGGCCCGCGCGGACGATAAGGTCGAGGACTTCTTCGATCGGATCGTCGACCTCGACCGCCTTGATCCCGATCCGCGGAATCATGACCTCGTGGATCTGCTTGTCCCCCAGCTCGATCACGCCGTGGATCATCTCCTTCTCGGCTTCCTCGATCTGCCCCTGGGCGGAGCCGGTCTCGACCAGGAGCTTCAGCTCCTCGACCGACAGCAGCCCGGTCTGCGGCCGCTCCCGACCGCCGAAGAGGCGGACGAGGAAGCCACTGATCGTGGTCGTGAGCGACACCAGTGGCGCGAGGATGCGCTCCATCACGCTCAGCGGGCGCGACGCGACGAGTGAGAACCGCTCAGGAAAGTTCAGGGCCAGGGTCTTCGGGACGAGCTCCCCGACGATGATCGAGGTCAGCGCGATGAGCAGGGTGACGAAGATGAACGCGATGGTCTCGGCCGCGTCCTGAATCGGCTCCCACGGGATGGCGGAGATCGCATCTGCGAGCACCGCGCTGAACGCGATGGCCCCGATGGCCGAGGCGAGGAACCCGAGGAAGGTGATCACCACCTGG
Source organism: Candidatus Limnocylindria bacterium (assembly GCA_035709505.1). Classification (GTDB taxonomy): domain Bacteria; phylum Chloroflexota; class Limnocylindria; order QHBO01; family QHBO01; genus DASTEQ01. The sequence goes on along the minus strand of DASTEQ010000184.1, from coordinate 18,499 downwards.
ATGGTGGCCAGGAAGCGCTGCGGGTCCTCCACCAGGCGGCGGGCCGTGCGCGCCCCGCGCCGGCCCTCCTCCGCCAGCTGGTCGAGGCGCGTGCGGCGGACGGTGAGGAGCGCGATCTCGGCCGCCGCGAACACCCCACCGATCAGGATCAGGACCAGGACGATGATCAGGTCAACGAACGGGTTGCCCGTACCAGCCGCGCCCTCAGGCATCCGGCGGATCACCCTCCCGTCGGCGCCGCAGCTCGATCGGGCGGGCGGGGACGCCGACCACCGTCTTGCCGGGGGCCACGTCGCGCGTGACGACGCTGCCCGCGCCGGTCTTCGCCCCGGCTCCGACGGTCACCGGAGCCCGAAGCATGGTGTCGACGCCGATGAACGCCCCGTCCCCGATCACGGTCTCGTGCTTGGTCGTGCCGTCGAAGTTGGCCGTCACCGTTCCGGCACCGATGTTCACGTCGTCGCCAACCTGCGCGTCGCCGAGGTAGCTGAAGTGGTGCTGCCGCACGCGGGCCCCGAGCCGGCTCTTCTTGACCTCGGCGTAGTTCCCGATCTCGGACCCGGCACCGACCACGCTTCCCGGTCGGAGGTGGCTCATCGGTCCCACATGCGCACCCTCGCCGACCTCCGACTCCTCGACCCAGGAGCCATACACGTGCGCCCGGGCGTCGATCCGGCTGTCCCGGATCCGGCTGCCGGGACCGATGACCGACTCGGGACCGATGACCGTCCGCCCACTGAGCACGGTCCAGGGCTCGATTCGCGCGTCCTGGCCGATCTCCACCGCGGCGTCGATGAAGGTGCTCTCCGGGTCCACGATGGTTACCCCGGCCCGCATGTGGTCCTCCGCGATCCGTGCCCGGAGCAGCCGCTCCGCGGCAGCCAGCTGGATCCGATCGTTGATCCCCATCGCGAGCTCTGGCCGTTCGGCAGGCACGACCCGGACGATCTGCCCGTCTTCGGTCGCCAGACCGACCAGGTCGGTCAGGTAGTGCTCACCGGCCGGGCTGAGTGGCACGCGGCCGACGTTGGACCGCAGCCACGCACCGTCGAAGCAGTAGGTGCCGGCATTCACCTCGTCGAGGGCCTTCGTGGCAGCGTCAGCGGTCGCGTCCTCGACGATCGCCCGGCAGCTGCCGTCGTCGCCGCGCACGATCCGCCCGTACCCAATGGGGTCAGCCACGCGAGCCGAGAGGAGCACGATCGGCGCTCCGCTCGCGGCCTGCTCGCCGACGAGAGCCTGCACCACGGCCGGCGGGAGCAAGGGCACGTCGGCCATCGTCACGACGACCTGCTTCACGTCCTCGGGGATGGACGGAAGGGCCACCCTCACTGCGTCCGCCGTTCCGCGTTGGGGTTCCTGGCGAACCGCCACTGCCGCGCCATTCAGCGCGGCCTCGACGGCCTCGGCCCCGTGCCCGGTGACGACCACCACGGGATCAGCCTCCGCGGAGGCCAGCAGGGCAAGAACGTGGTCGATCATCGGCCGGCCGGCCAACGGGTGGAGAACCTTGGGGAGTCGTGACCGCATCCGGGTGCCCTGGCCAGCGGCCAGCACGATGGCAGCGAGGCTGCTCACGCCGATCGGCGCTTGGTTGGCGGCATCAGAGGTGAGGATGGTAGAAGCGGGCTCGAACGAGCGTCAACTTGCGCCGACTTCCCCCCCGAGCGCCATGCACTCGATCTCGACCCGGCCATCGCGCGGGAGGGCACGGACCGCGACCGTCGTGCGCGCGGGGTACGGCTCCGGGAAGGCGGCCGCGTAGGCCTCGTTCATCGCGGCGAAGTCGTCCATATCGACCAGGAACACGGTCGTCTTCAGGACCCGGTCCAGGCTCGATCCGGCAGCGTCGAGAATGGCCGCCAGGTTGGCGATGGCGCGCGCGGTCTGCGGGCCAGCCCCGCCGGGGACCAGCTCCCCGGTGGCCGGGTCCACCCCCAGGTTGCCTGCCGTGAAGACGAGCCCGGCACCGGCCATGCCCTGGCTGTAGGCGGCAATGGCTCCGCCGGCATTCTGGGTGCGGATCGCGTGCCGACCGCTCACGCCTGGCTCACCACGACTCGATGCTAGCCGGTTCGGATCGCAGGCGGGTCCGCGTTGCCGCCAGGCCGGCCCGTTCGACCCGACGAGCGACGCCGTCCGCCCGCTCCGGGTCATCGGTCAGGGCGAACACGGTTGGTCCCGAACCGGTGAGGTACGGAGCTCCCCCGGCCGCGGCCACCAGGCGGAAGATGTCGTCGAGCTCGGGCCGCAGGCGCGTTGCCGGCGGGAGCAGGTCGTTGCGCCCTGGACTCGTCTCGGGCCCCTCCTGCACCGTCGACCAGTCGGAGGGCCTGAGCTCAGCAAAGACCGACGCGGTCGACAGGTTGAACGGTGGATGGACGAGGACCACCTCCAGCACGAGCCCCTCCTCCAGCGGCGTCACGATCTCGCCGATGCCGCCGACCCGTGCCGCCGCGGCGCGCGACGCGAAAAACGGGACGTCGGCTCCGACCTCGGCGAGCGCGGCGAGGATCACCTGGTCCGGTGGATCGTCCGACTCCCCCGAGGCCCGCCGCGCGAGGCGCCGAGCCGCGGCCGCGTCCGATGAGCCGCCGCCGAGCCCGGCGGCGACCGGGATGTGCTTGTCCAGGACCAGGCCTCCATGATCCCGCTCGTGGCTCGGCTCGCCCGGCACGCCGACCGTCCAGCCACGCCACGCGAGGTTCGTGGCCTCGTCGGGAACGCTCGTGGCATGTGGGCCCTCGACCGTGAGCCCCGCGCCGTCCGGGACCAGGGTCAGCCCGTCTGCCAGCTCGAGAAGCACGAGAAGCGACTCCAGCTCGTGGAAATTGTCGGACCGGCGACCGACGACCCGCAGCCAAAGGTTCAGCTTGGCCGGGGCCGCCAGCCGCAGCCGGTCCCCACGATCAGGCATCGGCTCGCTCAAGGTTCGGCCGCAGGGCCGCGGCCAGGCACGCCCACTCGGCCACGGACAGGGTCTGCGGCCGGCGGTCCGCGGTGACCGCGCAGTCGGCCAATGCTCGCTCGACGGCCTCGCGGTCGACCGGCAGCTCGCGGACGAGGCTGTTGTGGATCTGCTTCCGCCGCTGGCGGAACGCGGCCTGAACCACACGATGGAACGTGTCGCGCTCTTCCGGCGGGACGACGGGTGACGCGCGCACCAGCAGCCGCAGCACCGCGGAGTCGACCTCGGGCGCCGGCTCGAAGGCGCTGGCCGGGACGCGGGCCACGACCTTGGCCTCCGCCAGGTCCTGGACGAATACCGAGAGGTAGCTCATGTCCCCAGGCGGCGAGGCGATGCGGTCGGCGACCTCCGACTGGACGAGCAGGACGGCCCGCTCCGGCGGGTGGTCCGAGCCGAGGAACAGGTGCAGCAGCGGGCTGGTGATGTGGTACGGGATGTTCGCGACGAGCCGATACGGCTCACCGGGGAAGAGCGTCCCCGGATCGACGGCCAGCGCGTCGTCGTGGACCAGGGTCAGGTCGTGCGCATCGTCGAGCTCGCGTCCGAGATAGCCGACCAGGTGGGGGTCGACTTCAATCGCCACCACCGCACAGCCGGCGGCCAGCAGCCGCCTGGTCAGAACGCCGAGCCCGGGACCGATCTCCACCACCCGGTCGCCGGGATGAAGGTCAGCGGCCGACAGGATCGTGTCGAGGGCATCCTCGTCGGTCAGGAAGTTCTGGCTAAGGCCATGTCGCGGACGGAGGCCCTCCCGGCGGAGCAGCCGCCGCAGCTCCCCGGGCGTGGGCGGGCGCAGCGCGTCGTCGGTGGCACCGCCCATCAGGCCGCGTCCAGCCAGGGTAGCGCGAGGGATGGGATCGCCTCCAGCGTCGGATCCGCCCGCTCCCCGGCTGCGAACCGGTGGGCGGCGGCGGCCCCGATCATCGCCCCGTTGTCGGTGCACCAGGCGGGCGGCGGGACGAGCAGGGGCAACCCGCCGAGGTGGTCCGCGAGCGTCCGTCGGAGGGCCGTGTTGGCTGCGACCCCACCCCCGAGGGCCACCGCAGCTACGTCGTGCTCCTCGGCGGCCGCGACCGTGCGGCGCACGAGCTGGTCGACCACTGCCCGCTCGAACGCGGCGGCGATGCCGTCGACCGGGATCGGCTCTCCTCGGGACCGATACCCGTCCACCTCGCGCAGGACGGCGGTCTTCAAGCCGGAGAAGGAGAAGTCGTAGCGCCCGCGGGGACGAGCAAGGGGGAATCGGGTTGCGGGCGCGGCGCCCACGGCGGCTGCCGAGATGGCCGGCCCGCCCGGGTAGGGCAGGCCGAGGAGACGCCCGACCTTGTCGAAGGCCTCCCCGGCGGCATCGTCCACGGTCTGCCCAAGGAGACGGTACCGGCCGTGATCGGCCATGAGCACCAACTGCGTGTGGCCACCGGACACGATCAGGCAGAGCAGGGGAAATGGCGGCTCCGGCGGCTCGAGGACAGCGTCGTTATCGGTCAGCCAGTTGGCATAGATGTGTCCCTCGATGTGGTTGACCGGCACGAGCGGCAGGCCGTGGCTGGCCGCCAGGCCCTTGGCCACATTGACCCCCACCAACAGTGAGCCGATGAGCCCAGGCCCGTAAGTGACCGCGATGGCATCCAGGTCAGTCCATTCGACCTCGGCCACGCGCAGGGCCGATTCGAGGCTTGGAACGATCCAGCGGAGCTGCTGGCGTGCCGCGACCTCGGGCACGATGCCGCCCGTCGTGGCGTGGAGGGCGACCTGGCTGGCAACGACGTTCGATTCGATTCGGCGACCGCCGGTCACCACCGCCACGCCCGTCTCGTCGCAGCTGGTCTCAATGGCCAGGATGCGCGGGTCGCTCACCGGTCGCCGGCCTCGTCCTTTGCGTCGTCCGCCGCCGCCTGGCGGGCGGCGGCCATCGGCCCGCGCATGGCCGCACTGGTCAATCGCGGCGTGGTCATGATGTAGGCATCCTCGCCGTCATCGGTGTAGTACCGCTCTCGGCGCCCGGCGATGGCGAAGCCGTGCGCTCGGTACAACGCCTGCGCGGCTGCATTCGACACGCGGACCTCGAGCGTCATCCGGTCCGCCCCGAGCTCCTCGGCCACGACCAGGAGGGCCAGCAGCAGTCGGCTGCCCACTCCCTGCCGTCGCCAGTCGGGGTGCACGGCAAAGGTCGTGATGTGGGCCTCGTCGACCATGAGCCACACGCCGGCGTATCCGACCACGGCGCCGCCCTGGCGCGCCACCGTGTACCGCGCCAGGCGGTTGTGACGCAGCTCCTGGTTGAATGCCTCCGGTGGCCATGGCGTGGTGAAGCTCGCCTGCTCGATCTCTAGCACGGCGGGAATGTCGTCGAGCCCCATCGGCGCCACCCGGACGGCGGCGGTCAGAGCCATGTCACCGGCACCGTCGTTCCCTCGGCCACGCCCCGCGGCGGTCGCAGGTAGACCGGCTCGAGAGCCGCAAGATCGTCCGTCGCGTCCGCCGCGAATCGTCCCGCCGCGAGTCTCACAATCACGGCCGCAGCCCGGTCGGGGGGCGTCGCATGGCTCAGGCCGAGCGCGTCCGCGAGCTCGCGCGGCGCCACCAGGCGTACGGCACGGGCCTCGGCCGTGATCGCGTCGAACGGGATCAGGCGCGGTTCGACCTCATCGCGCGACCGCGCCCACGCCTCGGCGGCGCCGGCGCGGACCAGGGCGGCCGCCGCTTCGGGCACCGCATCCAGCCACGCGTCGAGGCTTGGAACTCCGACGATCGGAATGCCAAGGCCTGCCGCGAGGCCTTTGGCCAGCGCCAGGCCGACCCGCAACCCCGTGAACGATCCGGGGCCAAGCCCGACCGCCACGCCCTGGACATCGCCCAGGGCCGCACCCCGCCCGTCGAGCAGGCCCAGGATGCGGGGCAGGAGCTCGCTGCCCTGGCCGCGTGGCGTGCTCCAGGCCGCGTCCGCAAGCAACGCCCCGGAGGAATCCGCGAGCGCGACCGACTGGTCGGGCGAGGCGCTGTCGAGGCCGATGATCACGAAGCACCACCCCGGTCGATGCCACGGGCCATAGCCGCGTGCCGCGGACCGGCCTGCCAGCGGAGGCGACGATGGTGCGGTGAGCCGTCGACGAGCTCCAGCTCGATGCGCAGGACGTCCGACGGCAACCAGCCGTCGAGGCGGTCCGCCCACTCGATGACCGTCACGCCCTCCGCGTGCCGCTCATCGAAGACGCCGGCATCGCGGGCCTCGTCGGCATCGGTCAGCCGGTAGGCATCAACGTGGAACAGCGGGAGGCGGCCAGCATGCTCGTTGACGATGATGAACGTCGGGCTGTTGACCACGCTCCGAACCCCGAGCCCCTCGGCCAGCCCTTTCGCGAGCTGGGTCTTGCCCGCTCCCAGTGGTCCAACGAGCGCCACGGTGGTCCCCGGCAGCGCGGCCTGACCCAATCGTCGGCCGATCCGCCGGGTCGCCGCCGCGGAGTCCGAAAGCAGGTCGCCGGCGGTTGGGGTTTTCGTCACGCTCGCGGTCACGCGACCGAGTATCTCAGGACGGCTGCGGGCTGGCCTCCAGGTTGGCGAGGGCGACGGTCACGGTGCGCCCTGCGTCCAGCCGGACCAGGCCACAGTGAGCACTGATCCCTGAGCCGATGGCCATCGGCTGGCTCGGAACCTCGCGCAGCAGGCCGACCTGCCCACGTCCGGGGCCGGTCACGATGACCACCCGATCCCCCAACGCGGCCCGGATCAGGCGCTCCGGGGCCGGCGCGGCGTCGTAGACGAGCAGGCGGCGCTGGTCACCGAGGATGGTGACGGATCGGTCGGCGTGGGCCTGCAACCAAGCGAACCGGGCTGGATCCATGCCGGATCGGCCGAAGCCGTCGAGGGCCAGCACGGCAAAGGGTGGAGCGGCGGTGCCGAGGAGGCTCCGACGATGCTGGAGACCAGCGAAATCCGCCAGGTCGCGGGCATGGAGCCCACCGACCACGATCCCGGCCACGCCGACCGCACGAGCCCGAGTGATCGCTTCGGCCGAGGCCCACGATCCCCCGATGATGATCCGCCCCGCGGCATCGGCGTCGATCATGGCCGGGTCCAGCGGAGTCTCGGGGTGGCTGACCGCGAGGGTCATCGGGCCATGTACCGCCGGCCCGGTGCCGCCCACACCGAGCAGCTCGACGGCTGGGACGGCGATGGTGACAGCCTCCGGATCGACGTCCATGACGACCCCACGGACGTCGCTGACGATCGGCTCGGGGTCCTCCACTGTCAGGAGCTGCGCACTGCCCCGGGCCGGGTCGTACGCGAGGAAGTAGCCGTTCGCCGGGGAACGGACCTCGCGCTCCGGAGTGCGCGCGATCGGCTGGTCGGCCCGGACCCGCGTCCCCGGTGTCACCAGCAGGAGATCGACGACCTCCGGCTTCCGGCGACGCAGAGGTCGGGCGAGCGAAACCGTCTGGGTGGCCGACGGACGGGCGATAGTCGCGACCGCATCCCCTGGCAGGACCTCGTCGCCCACCGACACTACCGGCTCGGCGCCGGAGGGCAGGCGGACGCGATGGCGATACGGGACGGCGACGGTCATCCGCCACCTCCCGCGCGCGGATCGCGCCGAAGCGCGTCCCGCCAGGTCTGGATCATGGTCCGGGCGTCGCCGGGGCGGGCCGGGAGCTGGATCGGGTCACCCCGAGCGTCAAGAATGATGCCCACCGCCCCGCCGATGACCGCCGCCCGGAGTCGCAGTCCGCGAGTCGGTGATCCGATGGAGACGCCACGCTCGAGCTCGAGCTCGAGATCGCCCGACCCTCCGCGCTCGAGAGGGAGGACCGCCACCGACCCCGCGCGGACCTCGACCGCCGGAATGTCCGGCCAGCCAGGACGGTGCAGGCGCGCCCGGAACGCCAGCTGACCGGGTTGGCCCCCCTCCGAGCGGACGGCGGTGCCCAGCGGGACAAGGAGATCATCACGGAGGGTTTCGAGACCCTCGTTCACGTCGTCGTCAGCCAGCGCGCCGAGCGGCCCGCAGATCCCCCATGGGTCGATCGCCAGCTGCGTGACGCCCGGTGGGCGCAGCCCGTCGAGCATGACGAGCGCGGCGTCGGCGGGGTGCGGCGCCGCTGCCAGCAGCCGCCCGCCGCCCACGAGCAGATCCACGGCCGGGCCACCGCCCTGCAGGTGTCGTGCGGCTGCGAGCCGGTCGATGCCCACGGCCTGGGCGATCGCGAGCTCCATCGAGGTCGCCGGAATGCCCGCGCGGCTCGCGGCAAGCCCGGCCATGGCGTCGGTCGTTGTGAACTCGTCGGCATCCGCCGGCAGGATCTCGGCTGCGGCCCGCGAGCCCGCCGGCAGGATGCGGGCGGATTTGCCGGCCAGGACGGCCGTGCGGCCAGGGGATCCGCTCTCGCGCCAAGACAGCCACGACGCGCCCAGGTCAACCCCAAGGACGGTGATACCCAGGCCGGCAGCCAGCGCGTCGATCCCCCGGCGGAAGGCGACCGGGGTGGCGGTGCGGGGCTCGTTCATCTGATTGAGGGAGGTGAGCTGACGCAGCAGGGCGTCGATCAGCTGCTCGTCGAGACCCTCGGCGACCGACTCCGCTCGCGTCCCGAACAGCGGGACGAGCCCGCCCAGCTCCTCGGGACGACCGACGACGAGGACGCGGGCGTGGGACCGACCGATGGCGGCCGCCACGAGTCCCCAGAGCGGACCGATGCCTCCCCCCGGGGACGGGACCGCCAACCAGGCGTCGATCTCCGGCGTGCGCAGGAGCTCGAGGCGTTCGGCATCGGTGCGACGGTCGTCACCGGCCACGGCGGCCTCGACCGTCCAGCCGCTCCGGATCGCGAGGTCCCTTGCCGCGTCGAGCCCGAACGTGGTATCTGCGGCTACCGCCAGCCGGCCGGGGCGTTGCGGGGAGCGGCAGGTGATCCGTGGCGCTTCGCGGACGAGGAGCGGCAACCGCCGATGGAGGCGGGTGTCGGCATGCGGAATCAGGCGGCCGACGAGGTCCTCGACCAGGACCGCGTCGCCCCAGGCGGTCGGCTGCGCGGAGCCGGACACGATCCGCCACCGGCCGCCGGCACGGCCGACGAGCGCCGCCTTGGTCCAGGCGGTGCCAACGTCGAGGAGCAGGGTGAGCTCAGTCTCGGGGGTGACTCGCACCGGAGTCGGGGCAGGCCGGGGACGGGCCTCGGCGGCGGGAGGCGGCGGAGAGGTGGCGCGGTTGACCGCGGTCATCCGTGCAGGTGCCTGCGCGGCAGTCGACGGCGGAGCATGGTCGTCACCTCGTAGTTGATCGTGCCCCGCTGCGCGGCCACATCGTCGGCGGAGATCTCGTCGTCGCCCTGGCGACCGATGAGCACGAACTCGTCGTCCAGACCCACGGACCCCGCTTCACTGACGTCGACCACCAGACCGTCCATGCTGATCGCTCCCACCATCGGCGCCCGCTGCCCACGAACGAGGGCCGAGCCGTTGTTCAGGTGGCTGCGGGGCCAGCCGTCACCGTACCCGATCGGCAGGGTGGCGAGTCGGGATGTTCGCCCCGCGGTCCAGCGCAGCCCGTAGCCGATCGGTGTTCCGGCCGTGACGTCGAACACCCGCAGCGGCAGCGCCCGAAGCGCGAGGGCCGGCCTCAGCCCGGCTGCCCCCGCATCGAACCCGTCCGGGCTCAGCCCGTACAGGCCGATGCCCGGCCGAACCGCGTCGGCGAAGGTGCCGACACCAGCGAGGATGGCGGCCGTTCCCCCGACATGGATGATCCCGGCATCGATCCCCGTGGCGCGCATTTGGTCGAGGGCGGCGGTCATGCGGTCAAGCTGGCTCGCGGTGTGCTTCTCGTCATCCACCGCGGCCAGATGCGTCATCGTTCCGGCGAGCTGCAGATGCCGACTGGCGGTGATCCGGCGCGCCAGCTCCGGAGCGGCGGAGGGCTCGATCCCCTGGCGACCCAGGCCGGTGTCGACCTTCAGGTGCACGCCGATCCGCGCCCCGGCGCTGGCCGCGGCGGCCTCGAGGCTGGATAGCGCGGCCGCGCTGCCTGTCATCGGCTCCAGGCCGGCAGCAACGACGGCCTCGGCCTCGTCCGATCCGATGCCCCACAGGAGCAGGATCGGCCCGCCCAGCCCAGCCTCGCGCAGCTCAACCCCCTCCGACACGGTGGCGACGGCGAGTCGCTCCACCCCGATCCGGGCGAGGGTGGTCCCCACCTCGACCGCGCCATGGCCGTATGCGTTGGCCTTGACCACGCCGATGACCTGGGTGCCTTCCCCTGCCCGCCGGCGTAGCACGGCGAGGTTGGCGGCGATGGCGTCATGGTCGACCTCAACCCAGGCCCGGTGGCGACCGGCTTCGCGAGGCATCACCCGCCGCTGGAGCCGCCACCGCTGGAACCGCCGCGGAGCACGGACATCGCCTCCGGCAGGAGACGGGCAACGTCGGAGGCGAGAACGCCCGCCATGCCGATCCGCTGTTCGGCGAGCACGCCGGCCGCCGCATGCACGGCGACCGCGACTCCGGCGGCATTGATTGGCGCAAGGCCGGCGGCGAGCATGGCACCGATCGCGCCAGCGAGCACATCCCCGCTCCCGGCAGTGGCCAGCGCAGGCGTGGCAACCGCCGACCGCAGGGTCGTCCCGTCCGGCGCGGCAACCACGGTGTTCGCGCCCTTCAGGATGACGACGTGGTCCCAGAGCCGGGCCGCCTGACCGGCCGCCGCTTCGCGGGCCGCGTCGTCGTCTTCGGCCGGCGGCGGCGAGCCACCGCCCATGAGGCGGGCAAACTCTCCCGGATGGGGGCTGAGCACCGCCGGGGCGGTCAGCGTCCGCCACCATCGGTCCCGCGCGGCGAGGGCAGTCAACCCGTCGGCGTCGACGACAACGGGCCGCCGGAGCTCGCCCAGCAGGTGGGCCGTCCGGCGAAGGGTCGCCGCGTGGCGGCCGAGCCCGGGGCCGACCACGATCGCGTCGTAGGTGCCAGCCGCCGCCGTCAGCTGGCGCCAGCCGGCAGGCGCAACGAGGCCCACCGCCTCCTCGGGCAAGGGCAGCGACGTGAGCTCCGGGACGAGCCCGAGCAGCCGGAGACCCACGGACTCCGGCGTCGCCAGGCAGACGAGCCCGGCCCCGGCCCGTGCAGCCCCGACCCCGGTGAGCAGCGCGGCGCCCGCGTACTCGAGTGACCCGGCGACGACGAGGACCCGTCCAAACGTCCCCTTGTGACTGATCGACGGCCGGGGCGGCAGATGGGCGGCCACCCAGCGCGGGGTGAGCGTCGTGGCGTTGTCAGCCATGGCTCTCAGCCCTCGACGGGCCGGTCGGCGATCGCGACCGCAACCGCCATCCGCCGCTCGTGGGAGATCGAGACCGTGACTTCGCCGATGCCGAGGCGGGCCGCTCGCGCGGCGGCGCGGCCGTGGAGCAGGACCTGAGGCTGCCCGGCAAAGTTCGGCAGGACCTCGATCTCGCGCCACCCGACGCCCCGGACCCCGAGACCGAGCACCTTGCTGATCGCTTCTTTGGCCGCCCATCGTCCCGCGACCCGCTCGATCTTGTTGCCGCAGTACCGATCCTCGCGCTCGGTCAGCACCCGACGTCGAAATCGCTCCGGGTAGCGGGAGAGGGTGCCCGCGATCCGGTCGATGTCGATGAGGTCAACGCCGAGCTCGTGGCGGCTCATCGGCCGTCGCCCACCGGCGGCTACTCGACGGTGACCGACTTGGCGAGGTTGCGCGGCTGGTCGACATCGGTCCCGCGTGACACCGCGACCTCGTAGGCGAGAAGCTGGAGCGGCACGATGCTGATGACCGGGGAGAGCTCTTCGAGCGTCTCGGGTACGAAGAGGACGTCCTCGGCATGCTGGCTGATCTGCTCGTCGCCAGCCGTCGCCACCGCCAGGACCGGCGCCTGCCGGGCGCGTGCCTCGGAGACGTTGGAGAGGATCTTCTCGTACACCGAGCCACGGGTAACGATGGCCACCAGCGGGGTGTCGGCGTCGAGGAGTGCGATCGGTCCGTGCTTGAGCTCGCCGGCTGCATAGCCCTCCGCGTGGACGTAGGACAGCTCCTTCAGCTTCAACGCGCCCTCCATCGCGATCGGGAACCCGACCCCGCGACCGATGTACATCACGTCCTGCACGTTCAGCGCGGCCCAGCGCGCCGCGATGTCGCGGACCTGCGGGGCGGAGTCGAGCGCGGCCACCGCCGCGCGGGGAAGGGCCCGCAGCCCGAGCCCGTACGTTGTGAGCTGGGCCGGCGTCATGGTCCCGCGCAGGCGGGCGAGGTGCAGTCCGAGCATCTGGAGGACGAGGACCTGGGTCGCGAACGCCTTGGTCGAGGCGACCCCGATCTCCGGCCCGGCCTGCAGGTAGACGGTCGCATCCCCGTCCCGGGTGAGGGCGCTGCCGACGACGTTGGTCACCACCACCACCGTCGCGCCCCGCTCCCGGGCGAGGCGGGTGGGGGCGATGGTGTCCGCGGTCTCACCGGACTGGCTCACGCTGATGACCACGGTCCGGTCGGTGATCGGCGGCGGCGCGTAGCGCATCTCGGAGCCGATGACCGAGACCGCCGGCACGCCGGCCCATTGCTGCAGGAGGTAGGCCCCCACGTCGGACGCGTAATGCGCGGTGCCACACGCGACCAGGTAGATGCGATCCGCCTCGCGAAGCTGATCCTCCACCCCGTCCAGCTCCGGCAGGTGGAGCACGCCACGGCCATCGACCCGCCCGCGGAGGGCCTCCTGGATGGCGTGGGGCTGCTCGTAGATCTCCTTCAGGGTGAAGTGCGGGAAGCCATCCTTCTCGGCGGCCTCCAGGTTCCAGGTGATCTCGGTCACCTCGCGGTCGAGCTCCTCGCCTTCAAGGTCAACGACCGTTGTCCCCTTCGAGGTCACCGCCGCGATATCGCCCTCGTGCAGGATAACCACGCGCCGGGTGTGCTCGAGGATGGCCGGGACGTCGCTGGCGAGAAACCCCTCACCCTCACCCAGGCCGACGATGAGCGGCACGTTCATTCGCGCCCCGACGATCAGATCGGGATGGTCGGTGTGCATCACACCGATGGCGTACGCGCCCTGCACCTGGCCCAGCGCCTGGCGAACGGCCTCGACCAGGTCGCCGGAGTAGCGCTCCTCGATGAGGTGGGCCAGGACCTCCGTATCGGTCTCAGACGTAAATGCGTGTCCGGCAGCCGCAAGCAGGTCACGGATCTCCGCGTAGTTCTCGATGATCCCGTTGTGAATGAGCGCCAGCTTCCCGGTGCAGTCGGCATGGGGATGGGCGTTGAGGTCGGTTGGCGCGCCGTGGGTGGCCCAGCGCGTGTGGGCGATGCCCGGATGGCCGTGGGGAGTGGTCCCGTTGAGCTGATCGGTCAGGTTGTGAAGCTTGCCAGCCCGTTTCTCGACGAAGACGGTGCCGCCATCGGTGCGAACGGCGATCCCCGCCGAGTCGTAGCCGCGGTACTCGAGGCGGCGGAGCCCCTCGAGCAGGATGGGCGCCGCGTCACGCGGCCCGACGTAGCCGACGATTCCGCACATGGCTCTTCCTGGCGCCGGGTTAGTTCAGCCGCGCGGTGGCCAGGTCCGCGAGCTCTTGTGCAATGGTGGCGATCTCCTCAGGCTCCTCACCCTCGACCATGATCCGCAGCTTGGACTCGGTGCCCGAGGCGCGGACGAGAATCCGTCCCCGGCTGCCGAGCCGAGCGGTCGCCCCTGCCACGGCCTCGGCGAAGAGCGGGTCGACCTGCCACTGATCCTTGTGGCGGACGGCCGAGTTTATCACCACCTGCGGAAGCCTCGGAATTCGGGCAGCCAGGGTCGAGAGGCTCGTCCCGGGCGTAGCGCGGAGGGCGGCGACCAGCTGGATGGCGGTGAGCAATCCATCCCCGGTGGCCGCCAGGTCGCGAAAGATGACGTGGCCCGATTGCTCGCCCCCGAGCATGGCCCCCGAACGTTCCATCGCCTCCAGGATGTGCCGGTCGCCGACCGGCGCCCGGATGACGCGACCTCCGGCCGCTTCCACGGCCCGCACCAGCCCGTCATTGCTCATGACCGATACCACCAGGGTCCGTTCGGCGAGCGTCCCCGCTTCGAGTCGTTCCAGCGCGCAGATGCCCATCACTCCGTCGCCGTCGACCACCTCCCCGGTCTCGGTGATCGCGATGAGCCGGTCCGCGTCACCGTCAAAGGCGAATCCCAGGTCAAGCCCGTCAGCCCGCACCAGGTCGGCGAGCGCGGACGGGTCGGTGGCCCCGCCGCCGACGTTGATGTTCGTCCCATCTGGCTCGCAGTGGATGGTGGTGACCTGCGCCCCGAGACGCCGCAGGAGGTCCGGGCCGAAGGTGGAGACCGCGCCATTGGCCCCGTCGATCCCGATTCGGAGCCCGGCCAGGCGGTCGCCGGCGATGCCTGCCAGATGCTCGCGGTAGGGCGCCACCGCTCCGGCGTCGTGGCGGATCCGACCGAGGCCGGCGTTCGTCGGACCGGGCAGCCCCTCGGCCTGGAAGATGAGGTGCTCGAGCTGCTCCTCCGCCTCGTCGTCCATCTTCCGGCCGCCTGACACGACCTTCAGCCCGTTGTCATCGGGCGGGTTGTGAGAAGCCGAGACCATGACCCCGGCGACGTGCTCGCCTGTCTCGGCAACGTAGGCGAGACACGGCGTCGGCACCACGCCGAGGTCGAGGACGTCGGTCCCGACCGACGTCAGCCCGGCCGTCAGGGCGGAGACGAGCATCTCGCCGGATCGCCGGGTGTCGCGCCCGACGACCACGCTCCGCCCGGCGCCGTCGACGTAGTGGCCGAGAGCCCGACCCAGGTCGTAGGCGAGGGTCGGAGTCAGGTCGACATTGGCGACACCGCGGATGCCGTCGGTGCCGAAGAGGCGGCCCATTGTGCGATCGGTGCCGGGTTACGGGCCGCCGGCGGTGAGCGTGACCGCCACCGGCCCGAGCGCCTGCACGAGGGTGATGCCGGCCGGCAGGTTCACGGTGGGCGTGACCTGGTGCGTCCCGGCTCCAAGGCCTGCCATGTTCAGGATCGGGGTGACCTGGGCCGGGGTCAGGGCCGTCACCGCGGACCGGGTCCCGCTGACCGTGACCGGAATCTGTGCGGTCGCCGGCTCGCAGGACAGCCCGGCACCGACGTTCGTGCACACCGGCCCGGCGAGGATCGTCCGGCTGGCGAGCTCCAGGGAAACATCAACCGATACCGACGCCACCGGTTCCACCCCGTCACCCAGACGGGTCTGGTCGGAAACGATGAGCGCGACCTCAATCACGTCGTCAGCGGACACCGTGCCGAGGTCGATTGGCTCGGTGGAGACGCTGGCGATCGCGGCCAGCACCTCCGGCGGGCCGAAGAGGGTCACGGCGGCTGGCTCGGCACTGATCGCGGTCAGGGTCAGACCGACCGGTGGGCTGCCTTGCAGGTCGAGGGCGACCGGCACCGTCTTCGAGGTCTCGGCGGTGCTGACCTCGATGTCGACCGATGCCGCATTGGGACTCAGCTCGACCGCTGGCACCGGCTCGCCATCGACGTTGACTGCGACGAGGTCCACCTGCTCGTGAACGTCGATTCCGGAGGGGTCGATCCGGACCCGGGCGAGAGCACGGGTGACCAGACGCAGACGACTCTCGGGGCCCTGGGCCTGGACCGTGGAGGGCATGACGTCCTGGGAGGTGATCTCGAGTCCGGCCGGGATCTCCCCGCGATCAACGACCACCTGAACCGTCCGGACGCCGAGTCGATCGAGGATGACCGAGACCTCGAGCGGCGCAGTGTCCAGGACCTCGACTTCGTCGTCCAGGGAGCGGACCTCGACGGCGAGCAGCTGCGGCTCGCCGGCCTGGGTCATGTCGTAGGCCTCGAGGTCGACGGACGCACTGAAGGTCGAGGCGGTCACCCCACCAGCCGCCGCGGCCGACGCGCGGTAGCCGATGTCGACCGTGCCCAGGTCCCCGGTCAGCAGGTAGGTGTTCAACGGTTGGTTTACGGCCCGAATCGGCACGCCCGTGACCTGCTGCTCGGTGAACGAGCCGGAGTACACCAGGCCGGCGTAGAGCAGGACCGAGAGGACCAGCGCACCGAGTTTCAGTGGCCAATTGCGGAGCAGGAGGGCCATCAGGCGCGGCGTTCTCCGCTGGCCACCGGTGCTGCCGGGTCGGCCGCCGCTGCTTGGCCGCCCGCTCCCGCCGCGTCGGCCGCTCCCGCCGGGTCAGCCGCTTCGTCGGGAGCAGCCGGGTCTGCCGGGGCAACCGGGTCGGCCGCCAGGGCGACGGAGGCGACGACCCGGTCGTCGGGGTCAATCGGCGTCTCGGCGGGTTCCTCCTCGGGCATGCCCCATCGGCCCTCAAGCGTACGGCGCAGCAGCGGCGCGGCTTCGCGCGGCGCCTGCGGTCGGATGAGGCTGAAGATCCGACGCCGGAGCCGGTCTTCGGACAGGTTCCGCTCGATTCGTCCACGGACGACGAGGGAGATGGACCCGGTTTCCTCGCTGACGACCACGATGAGCGCATCGGTCTGTTCGCTGATGCCGATCGCCGCCCGGTGGCGCGTCCCATAGCGCTCGCTGTCGAGGACGTTCTGGCTGAGCGGGAGCAGGACGCCGGCGGCGGCGATCCGATTGCCGGAGATGACCACGGCTCCGTCGTGCAGCGCGGTGCCGTGGTAGAAGATCGTGGCCAGCAGCTCGGCATGGAGATCGGCGTTGATCGGTACGCCCGATTCCGCGGTCAGGTCGTGGAGCCCGGTCTCGCGCTCGATCACGATCAGGGCCCCGTGGCGCGAACCGGCCAGCAGGCGTGCGGCGCGAGACACTTCGCGGGCCACGGTGTCGGCCGCCGAGACCTCCGACGACACGAAGAGGCGGTTCAGGGAGCCCATGCGACCGATCTGCTCGAGCCCGCGTCGAAGCTCCGGCTGAAAGACGACGACGACCGCGAACAGCCCGACGACGGCCCCCGCCTGGAGCAGGGTCGAGAGCAGCACGAGGTCGAACGCCTGGGCAGCGAGGTAGACCAGGGCCACGATGGACAGCCCGATCAGGATCCGGACTGCGCGGGTGCCCCGGATGAGCACGAACAGCCAGTAGATCAGGATGGCGACGACGACGATGTCGATGATCGAGGTCAGCGGGGTCCCGCGCAGGAACGTGTCCAGGAACTCGCTGAGGCTTTCCGGCACGGTCAGACAGGTGCTCCAGTGCGGTCGGCAGCCAATGGTATCAAAGGCCCTCTCGGGCGCTCCCGGATCGGTCCGGGAGCGGTCGTGATCAGCGCTTGGTGTACTGCGGCGCCTTGCGGGCCCGCTTCAGGCCGTACTTCTTGCGCTCCTTGGCCCGCGGGTCGCGGGTGAGCAGGCCAGCCTCGCGGAGGGCGGCACGGAAGTCGGGGTGTCCAGCCAGCAGGGCGCGCGCGATTCCATGGCGAATAGCGCCGGCCTGCCCGGAGACCCCGCCCCCGGCGACCAGCACGCTGGCCGCGTAGCGCCCCTCGGTGTCGGTCACGCGGAATGGCAGGCGGATCGGGGCGACCCGAGCCTCTCCGCCGAAGTACTCCTCGGCCGGCTTGCCGTTCACGGTCATCGCCCCGTCTCCGGGGAGGAGCCGGACCCGGGCCACCGACGTCTTGCGACGCCCGGTCCCGTACAGGTAGTTGACGCTCACGACGCCTCCTCGGGCTGCTCGGTTGCCCCGCGCGGTTGCTGGGCACGGTGGGGATGGTCGGCTCCGGGGTAGACCTTCAGCTTGCGGAACATCGCGTTGCCGAGCCGGTTGTGGGGAAGCATGCCCTTGACTGCGACCTCGATCACGCGCTCGGGCTTGCGGGCGAGCAGGTCGCCAAGCGACTCCTCGCGCAGGCCGCCGGGGTAGTTCGAGTGGCGGTAGTACTTCTTCTGGGCGAGCTTGTTGCCGGTCACCTTCACGCGGGCCGCGTTGACCACCACCACGTGGTCGCCGCTGTCGAGGTGCGGCGACCAGGTGGCCTTGTGCTTGCCGGCCAGGAGGGTGGCGACGCGCGTGGCCAACCGCCCGAGCGGCTGATCCGTGGCGTCGATGAGCCACCAGCCCCGGTCGATCTCGCTGGCCTTGACCGCGTAGGTCTTCACGTTCGTCTCTCGTCTCCTGTCGTTCCAAAGCTGATCCGCTCGAGCGTGAGCCCGAGGGCCGGCGCTGCCCGCCCTTTGAGGGCGCGCTGCCGAGCCTCGAGCACCTGCTCCACATCGGTCGGGGCCAATTCGCCCCGCCCCACGGCGAGCAGAACCGCCACCAGGCTTCTCACCATCCGGCGGAGGAACGCGTTTCCCCGAACCGTGACCTCGATCAGCGTCCCGCGCTGCCGGACCGTGATGGCCGCCAGGTGGCGAACCGTCTGGCCCCGCGCGTCACTGCCGAGGGCGGCGAAGTCGCGTTCCCCCACCATCACGGCCGCGGCTTCGCGCATTGCCGCCACGTCCAGGTGGTCGGGGATCTCGAGCGTCCGATGCCGATCCGTCGGTCGGCGGTCGCCGTCCTGCCGGATCCGGTAGCGATAGGTCCGCGACACGGCCGCGCGGCGCGGGT
>DASTEQ010000183.1:0-26609 GCA_035709505.1 Candidatus Limnocylindria bacterium | reverse complement strand
GATCTTCGAGGGCTGGATGACACTTGCCGGCTGGGCCGGCGTGACCCGCCGCGTCCGGCTGGGGCTGCTGGTCGGGGCGAACACCTTCCGCAATCCCGGCGTGGTGGCAAAGATGGTGACGACCCTCGACCACATGAGCCGTGGCCGGGCGATCCTCGGCCTGGGCGGGGCGTGGTTCGCGCACGAGCACAGCGCCCACGGGCTCGACTTCGGCAGTGGGCACGGCGAGCGCCTGGGCTGGATGCACGAAGCGGTGGCGGCCATTCGCGCGGTCCTCGACGGCGAAGCCGTGACGAGCCCGGCGGGCGGTCGATATCGGTTTGATAACCTCCGCCAGCTGCCGCTGCCGGTCCAGCCCCATCTGCCGATCATGATCGGCGGATCAGGTGAGAAGAAAACGCTCCGGACGGTGGCGATGTACGCCGACATGTGGAACGCGATGGGGAGCACCGAGTTCCTCCGTCGGAAGGTCGAAGTCCTGCGCGAGCACTGCGCAGCCGTTGGGCGGGACATTGCCGAAATCGAGCTCACCGTGGGCTGCAAGCCGGTCATCCGAGACACCGATGCGGCAGCCCGCGCGGCGTGGGAGGCCCAGATGGCCCACAACCGCACGCCAATGACCGAGGTCGCGGACGACGACACTTTCTGGATCGGCACCACGGAGCAGATCGCCGAACGGATGGTCGAGGCTCGCGAGCTGGGGTTCGACACGTTCATCGCCGAGATGGCCGCGCCCTACGACCAGGAGACCCTCGAGCGCTGGATCGGCGAGGTGAAGCCGATGGTCGAGGCGGCCAGCACCCGCTGATCAGTCGACGAGCTCGCGGCCATCGCTCGCGGCCATCGCTCGCGGCCATCGTCCGGGGACGGCTTCGGTGTCGACAGTCCGAACGGCACTTGCATCCGTCCGGTGTTCGCCTCAGGCTGGCACCACAGAACCAGAAGGGGAACGATTCATGCGGAAGTTGCTTTTTGCGCTGGCGGCCGCCTCGGCCGCGGCTGCGCTCACGTATCGGTATGCGGTTCGGCCCTGGTGGAAAAGCTGGGGCGTGAACCCGGCCGAGACCGTCAGAGTCCTGCCCGGGGATGACGTCATCCCCAACGCGAACGGCGGTGAGACGCGGGCCATCACCATTGACGCCCCGCCAGCGGCGGTCTGGCCCTGGCTGGTGCAGATGGGCTACGGCCGGGCCGGCTGGTACAGCTACGACGCGATGGACATGGAGGGCTCGAGCGCCTCGCGGCTGATGCCGGAGTGGCAGGAGCTGAAAGTCGGCGACGTGATGCCGACCCATCCGGGGGGCGGCTTCGTGGTCTCCAGCCTGGAGCCCAACCGCGCTCTCGTCCTATATCTCGACACGGATCTGGTCCGCTCGCAGGCGGAGGCCGCGAAGGCGAGCTCCGTGGACGACGGCCCGGCGAACATCCGCGCCACCGGTGCCCTCCTGGAGAACACCCAGCCGGTCGACTTCTCGGCCACCTGGGCCTTCATCCTCGACGAGCTGCCGGGTGGCCAGACGCGCCTGATCGAGCGATTCCGCGTGCGATTCGGGGAGACCGACAAGCCCTGGACCAAGTTCACTCTGCCGTTCATGGGCTTCGGCGTATTCGTGATGCTCCGCAAGCAGCTGCTCGGCATAAAGCAGCGGGTCGAAAGCGGCGCGGTGCCGGTGGAGGTCCACGCCTGACCCGGGCTCTCGCACGACCCGCCGAAACGAAGGGGGGACGACGCTCGACGGACGTCGTCGGGTGGCTGCTCGCAAGTCGCGAGCCCGCCATCCGCTACCTGACCCGACGTGATCTCCTTGGAAAGGAATCGCCACGCGACCGCGAGGCCATCCTCGACGGGTTCATCGTCCGCAGGCTGCTTGCCGGCCAGGAGCCAGACGGCGGATTCGGCGGCCATCCCTACAAGAAATGGGGCGGCGCGCACTGGCGGCTCGTGTCCCTTGTCGAGCTGGAGATCCCGGCCGGTGAGCCACGGGCAGTGGCCGCGGCCGAGAGGGTCCTCCGTTGGCTGACGATCGGCGGCACGCGAACGCGAACCGAACCGCGGGGCAGCCCGCCCCGAAGTGACGCCTCGATCGAGGGTAACGCGGTGGCGGCCTGCACCCGGCTGGGGCTGGCGTCCGATCCCCGGGTCCGGCTGCTCGCCGAGGCGCTGGTCGCATGGCAGTGGCCCGACGGGGGATGGAACTGCGACGACTCGGCAACGGGTCGGCGCTCCTCGTTCCACGAGACCCTTGCCACGATGTGGGGACTCCACGAGTACGCGGCGGCGACCGGAGATCGGGCCGCGAAGCGGGCGGCTCGACGCGCAGCGGAGCTCTTCCTCGAGCATCGGCTCTTCCGTCGGCATGGGACCGGCGAGCCGATCCACCCGAGCTGGATCGTCCTCCACTACCCCGCGTATTGGCATTACGACATCCTCCAGGCGCTCGTCGTCCTCGACCGCATGGACCTGGCCACCGACCCACGAGCCTCCGATGCGCTGGACATCCTGGAGTCACGGCGGCTGCCCGATGGGCGGTGGCGGCCCGGCGGGTACTGGTGGAGCCCGCCAGGCTCGGGCCGAGCCACCCCCGAGGTCGTGGATTGGGGCCGTGGGGCGCCGAGCGAGATGCTGACCCTCAACGCCCTGCGGGTGCTGAAGGCCGCCGGCCGTTGGACGCCGCCAGCCTGACCGTGCGGAGGGTGAGAACGGGGCAGACGGATATACTCGCGGCCGACCAATGTTGAAGCTCTTTTCCCGGGTGGTGGACTCCAACGAACGCGAAGTCCGCCGCCTGGAACCGCTCGTCGAGCGGGCCAACGCGCTCGAACCCGAGTACCGCGCCCTGAGTGACGACGATCTCCGGGGGCGCACGGCGCTGTTCCGCGAGCGGCTGCGCGACGATCTCGGAGACCTCATCGACCCCGAGGCTCCCGCGGCGCCCGACGAGGAGTCGGAGCTGGTCGGCGGCGATCCCGCTCGGCGACGCGAACGGCAGCTCGAGCAGCGCAAGCGGGAAACGGAGCAGGTCAATGCGGGCCTCGACAAGCTCCTGCCGGAGGCGTTCGCCGCGGTGCGGGAAGCGATGGTTCGTGCCCTCGGCAAGCGGCATTACGACGTCCAGCTCATCGGTGGGATCGTCCTCCACCGCGGCGAGATCGCCGAGATGAAGACCGGCGAGGGCAAGACCTTCGTCGCTCCGCTGGCCGCGTACCTCAATGCCCTCGCCGGCAAGGGGGTCCACGTGGTGACCGTCAACGACTACCTCGCCAAGCGCGACGCCCAGTGGATCGGCGCGGTGTTTCATCGGCTGGGGATGGTGGTCGGGTCCATCCAGCATGAGGCCGCCTACGTCTACGACCCTGACTTCGTCGCGACCGACGAGCGGCTGCGCGACCTGCGACCGGTCACCCGACGTGAGGCCTACGCCGCGGACGTGACCTACGGCACGAACAACGAGTTCGGCTTCGACTTCCTGCGCGACAACCTGGTGACCGACCTGAACCTCCGTGTCCAGCGCGGCCACTTCTTCGCCATCGTCGACGAGGTCGACAACATCCTCATCGACGAGGCCCGCACCCCGCTGATCATCAGTGGCCAGGCCGAGCAATCGACTGACCGATACGTCCAGTTCGCGCGGCTCGTCCCGCGGCTGAAGGCCGAGGAGGACTACCTCGTCGACGAGAAGTTCCGCCAGGTGGCGATCACCGAGGTCGGGACCGACAAGATGGAACGGATGCTCGGCGTCGCGAACCTGTTCGACGACGACTTCGGGATGGCCCGCCACCTCGAGCAGGCCCTCAAGGCGCAGGCGCTCTACAAGCGCGACCGAGACTACGTCGTCAAGGACGGAGAGGTCGTCATCGTCGACGAGTTCACCGGCCGCCTCATGCCCGGCCGGCGCTGGAGCGAGGGTCTCCACCAGGCGGTGGAGGCCAAGGAGGGCGTCCGGATCCAGAGTGAGTCCCGCACGCTGGCCACCATCACCTTCCAGAACTACTTCCGGATGTACCGCAAGCTCGCCGGCATGACCGGTACGGCCGAGACCGAGGCCGAGGAGTTCGCGAAGATCTACGGCCTCGAGGTGGTGGTCGTCCCCACCCACGTCCCGATGATCCGCGACGATTTCGCGGACCTCGTCTACGCCGGCCAGAAGGCGAAGTGGGAGTCGGTCGCCGACGAGATTGCCGAGGAGCACGAAAAGGGTCGTCCCGTCCTGGTCGGTACGATCAGCGTCGAGGTGTCGGAGATGCTGTCCGACCTGCTCAAGCGGCGCGGCATCAAGCACAACGTGCTCAACGCGAAGTTCCATGAAAAAGAAGCCGAGATCGTCGCCCAGGCCGGGCGGAGCGGTGCCGTGACGATCGCGACCAACATGGCCGGCCGCGGGACGGACATCCTGCTCGGGGGCAACCCAGACATGCTCGCCGCCGAGCTGCTGCACCAGGCCGGGACCAACGTGCTGGAAGCGACGCCCGAGCAGATGGCAGAGGCCATGGCCAAGGCCGAGGCGACCACCGCGGAGGACCGCGAGCGGGTCGTGGCCCTCGGCGGGCTTCACATCGTGGGGACCGAGCGGCACGAGGCCCGGCGCATCGACAACCAGCTGCGTGGTCGCGCCGGCCGGCAGGGTGACCCGGGCAGCAGCCGCTTCTACCTGTCGCTGGAGGACGACCTCATGCGTCGGTTCGCGAGTGACCGGGTCCAGGGCCTGATGCAGCGCGTGGGGTTCACCGACGACATGGCGCTCGAGTCGGGGATCGTGAGTCGGACGATCGAAAGTGCCCAGACGCGGGTGGAGGGCTACAACTTCGACCTGCGCAAGCACGTCGTGCAGTACGACGACGTCATCAACCTCCAGCGCGAGACGATCTACGGCGAGCGGGACCACATCCTCCGAGCCGAGGATCTGTCCGGCACGGTGCTGTCGCTGGTCGAGGCCGAGATCCGCGGCCTCGTCGCCGAGTCGACGGCCGGTGACCCGTCGGAGTGGAACCGGGACGGTTTGAAGGCGCAGCTGACGGCCATGGTCCCGTTCACCACCACCGACCTGGAGGTGGTCGACGCCGGGCGCGACGCCGATGCGGTGGCCGATGCGCTGGTCGAGGCGGCCGAGACCCACTACCAGCACCGCCGGGAGGAATTCGGGGAGGAGGCGATGGCCGCCCTCAACCGCATCGTCCTGCTCCGCGTGATCGACGGACTGTGGGTGGAGCACCTGACCGCGGTGGACGACATGCGACGGAGCGTCGGCCTGCGGGCCTACAGCCAGCGCGACCCGCTCAACGAGTTCAAGGTCGAGGCGTTCCGCATGTTCGACGAGCTGAAGGGCATGATCCGCCGGGACGTAGCCCGGACGATCTTCCGGGTGACCGTCGTCCGCCAGCCCGCGGCCGCGGCGCCGCAACGGATCATCGAGAGCCGCCCAGAGGTCAACGGCGGCGGACCCTCGGCCATGGCGGTCGGGGCGGCGGCGAGCGCCGTTGCCGCCGCCGGCGCTGGGGGACAGCCGGCGCGGGCAGCGACCAAGATCGGACGCAACGACCCGTGCTACTGCGGCTCCGGAAAGAAGTACAAGCGCTGCCACGGCGCATGAACCCCGGCTCGGCGAGATTTTGGGGGGTTGGCAGGCTGAGCCGGTCCGGGTACGATGCGCTCCTCTACGGTACGTCGGTCCTCGGAGCGGCGCGCCCCCGTGGGCGGAGGAGCGTGTGAAGCAACTGACGGGCGAGGCTCACATCGAGATCTCCGATCTCCCGTCTCCGGCTCCCCATCCGTCGTCCACCCCTCTCCCCCTCGTCACCCGCTTCCGGGACCCATCGGTCCCCTACGAGGACCTCATCCAGTGCGAGCGCGACTGCATGCGATGCAGCTATGCCGCGACCCTGGGTTGCGACGGCAACTGCGGTGCCTGTCCGCGCCAGAGCTATTGCCCCTGCGTGAACCCCGCCAAGCTCCGCTCCCGATCGAGCCGGCTGGCCGAGGTTGAGCTCCCCCTCGTCGCCGACCTTGGACGAAATTAGGAGCGAGGCTCAGCGCCTGGCGCGCCTCGTCGCCGACACGGCGGTGCGCCTTTGACTTGCCCGCAAAAAAGGCTGAGCTCGAGGAGCTGACCGCTCAGTCGGCCGATCCCAACCTGTGGGATGACCCGGGCCGCGCCCAGGCGGTCCTGCGGCGCGCCGACGAGCTGCGCGAGGAGATCGGGTTCTGGACCGAACTCGAGCAGCGGGCCACCGATCTCGATGACCTGACCGACCTCGCTTCGGCGGAGCCGGACGGCGGGGAGTCAATGCGCGCGGACCTCGAGGCCTCGCTGGCCGGCCTGCAGGCCAGCTGGGCGACGGCTGAGCAGCGCCTGCTGCTGGGTGGAGCCTATGACGAGCGGCCGGCGATCGTCTCGGTGTATGCCGGTGCCGGCGGGACGGAGAGCCAGGACTGGGCCGAGATGCTCCTCCGGATGTACCTGCGCTGGGCCGAGCGCCAGCGCTACAAGACCGAGATCCTTGACCAGTCCGAGGGCGAGGAAGCCGGCCTGAAGAGCGTCACGGCGGCGATTGACGGCCGCTGGGCGTACGGGCGGCTGCGGAGCGAGCGAGGCGTCCACCGCCTCGTCCGGATCAGCCCGTTCGACTCGCAGAAGCGGCGCCATACCTCGTTCGCGCTGGTCGAGGTCATGCCGGAGGTCCCCGCCGATGCGGACATCGAGATCCGCGACGACGACCTGAAGATCGACACCTATCGGTCCAGCGGCGCCGGCGGCCAACACGTGAACAAGACCGATTCCGCGGTGCGGATCACCCACCTCCCGACCGGGATCGTGGTCACCTGCCAGAACGAGCGGAGCCAGATGCAGAACAAGGAACGCGCACTGGCCGTCCTGCGCGCCAAGCTCGTCGAGCGCGCGGAAGAGGAGCGCGAGGCGGAGCTCGCGCGTCTGCGCGGAGAGCACGTCGAGGCCGGATGGGGAAACCAGATCCGGAGCTACGTGCTGCAGCCCTACACCATGGTCAAGGACCTGCGGACCGGGGTCGAGACTTCGAACCCGACCGCCGTCCTCGACGGTGAGCTCGACCCGTTCATCGAGGGATACCTGCGCTCCCAGATCGGGACGAACGAGAATGGGGCGGCATGAGCGGATTAGCGGCCACGGCTGGCGATCCGATCATCCGCCTGGTCGATGTCGCGGTCACCTATCCCAATGGCAAGACGGCGCTCACCAACGTCGACCTCGAGGTCGGCCGTGGCGATTTCATCTTCCTGGTCGGGCCCTCGGGGGCCGGCAAGTCCACCCTCATCCGGCTGCTCGTCCGCGAGCAGGTCGCGACCCATGGCCGGGTGTACCTCGCCGGGCGGGACGTGGCCCGCATCAGCCGGGCCCAGGTCCACCGCATCCGACGACGGATCGGGGTCGTGTTCCAGGACTTCCGGCTCTTGCCGAATAAGACGGTGCGCGAGAACGTGGCCTTCGCCCTGGAGGTCACCGGCGCCCCGCTGAGCGAGATCCGGCACCGCGTCCCGCGCCTCCTATCCCTGGTCGGGCTCGAGGGCCAGTCGGAGCAGCTGCCGGCCCAGTTGTCGGGCGGCGAGCAGCAGCGGGCGGCAATCGCCCGCGCCCTCGTCCACGACCCGGCGATCCTCATCGCCGATGAGCCGACCGGCAACCTGGATCCGGTCACTGGCTGGGAGATCGTCCAGCTTCTGCTCGAGATCAACGCCCTGGGCACGACCCTGGTGATGGCCACCCACAACCAGGAGATCGTGACCGCCCTCCGTCGGCGAGTCGTGGCCCTCGAGGACGGCCGCATCGTCCGCGATGAGCTGGGAGCCGCGTACCGCCGCGGGTAGCCGGGGCCTTGCCCGGGTAGGATGGCGCCCGACGTGGGCTTCCTGAGATTCCTCGGCTTTACCATGGTTTGTGCCGGCCAGGGGTTCTGGCGCAACCGGATGATGAGCCTGGCGGCCACCGCAACCGTCATCCTCATGCTCGTCCTGCTGTCGGGACTGGCCATCGTCCTGGCCGGGTTGAACTCGGGCCTGTCCTATATCGAGAGCAAGGTCGGGGTCACCGCCCGCCTGGTGGACGGACTGGAAACGACCGCGATCGTTGCCCTGGTCGACGAGGTCAGCGCCCTGCCGGGCGTGGAATCGGTCGAGTACGTCTCGCCCGAGTTGGCGATGGAGCGCCTCGAGCAGGCCTATGCCGACCGGGGACAGGTCCTCGACACTGGCGGGGCAGCGATCAGCCTGTACGCGAGCATCGAGGTCGCCCTGACCGATCCGTCGGCGGCGGCGGCGGTCGGGGACGCGCTGCGCGACCGCGATGAGGTGGAGGTCATCACGACCCGCCAGGAGCAGTACGACAAGCTGCTGGGCGTGACCAACGTGGTGCGCCTGGCCGGGCTGTCGGCCATGATCCTGGTGGGGCTGACTGTGGTGTTCATGATCGTGAACACGATCCGGATCGCCGTCTTCTCGCGGAGCCGCGAGATCGAGATCATGCGCCTCGTCGGCGCCAGCGACGCGTTCATCCGATGGCCGTTCATCGTCGAGGGCATGCTTTGCGGCTTGATCGGCGCCCTGGTCACCGTCCTCCTGGTGGCCTTCGTCTGGGGACCGATCCAGCCGCTCCTCATCGAGATCTTCCAGATGCCCACGGCGGTCGGCGCGCAGTTCTACACCGTGGTCGCGGTCCTCATCGTATCGGTCGGCCTCACGGTCGGCATGCTCGGCAGCTGGATCAGCGTTCGCGCCCACCTCGCCTCCGGAGCCTGACCGGCCGGTTACGAGAACCGCATCTGGCCGAAATCGGGCCTTGATCCGACCGGTGCTACACTCCCGCCCCCCACAGATGGACGACACCACACCTTCGGGCCTGCCCGAACCCGATTCCCCGCCTGTTCCGACCCAGGCACCAGTTTCGGCGACCGGTCGGTCGACGATCGGCCGGTCGATGCGCTACGCGGTGCTCTTTGCGCTGGCGGCGCTGCTCGGGACGAGCCTGTTCATCGGCGGCTACCTCGCAGCCGGAGGCGAAAGCGGAAGCAGCTCGTGCGCCGCCCCGAGCGAGGCGTTCGAAGCCTTCTGCGAGGCATACGACAAGCTCCAGGCCGAGTACGTCGACGAGCTCGACGACGACCAGCTGGTCGAAGGGGCCCTGGAGGGCATGTTCCAGTACGGCGTGGCCGACCCGTACAGCGGGTACATGAACGCCGAGGAGTACCAGAACTCGCTCGGTGACCTGTCGGGGACCTTCAGCGGGATCGGGGCCGAGCTCGCCATCGAAAACACGGAGAACCCCGATGACCTCGAGGCCTGTCCCACCCTGTCGCAGACGTGCGTCCTCGTGGTGGTGGCCCCGATCGAAGGCTCCCCCGCCGAAGCGGCAGGAGTCCAGTCCGGCGACATCATCCGCGCCGTCGACGGCGAGAGCGTGGAGGGAAGCACGATCCAGGACGAGGTGACGGAAGTCCGCGGTCCGGAGGGCACCGACGTGACCCTCACCATCGAGCGGGACGGCGAGGTGTTCGACCTGACCATCACCCGCGCGGAGATCGTCGTGGTCGAGGTCGAGGGCGAGCTGATGGACGGGCATGTCGGATACATCGCCCTGCATGGGTTCAGCACGGACTCGCCGGCCCAGTTCAGCGAGCAGCTCGGCGACCTCCTCGACGCGGGGGCGGACCAGATCGTCTTCGACCTGCGGGACAACCCCGGCGGCTACATTACGGCCGCCCGGGACATCGCCTCGGAATTCGTGGAGGAGGGCCTGCTGTTCACCCAGGAGGGGTCGGGGGACGAGGTGATCGAATGGGAGGCAACCGGTGACGGGCAGGCCATCGACGCGGCGATCGAGGTCGTCGTCCTGATCAACGGCGGCTCGGCATCGGCGTCGGAGATCGTCGCCGCGGCGCTCGACGAGCACGACCGGGCAACCCTCATCGGTGAGCCGACGTTCGGCAAGAACACGGTCCAGATCTGGGATGAGCTGGGGAACGGCGGTGGGGTGCGAATCACGATCTCGCGCTGGTTCACGCCAGAGCACAACAGCGTCGCCCCCGATGGGGTCCAGCCAGACATCACGGTGGCCATTCCGGATGGGACGCCGACGGACGAGGATCCGGTCCTCGACGAGGCGCTCGCCTACCTCGCCACGGTGGCCGAAGCGGCGGGGGCGGCGGGGGCGCCGGGCGAGCCCCCCAAGCCGACGGCCGCACGGGACGCCTGGCCGGCCGGTCTATCCGTGGTGGGCTGGGCACCGGAAACCGGCTTGTGGGCAGCTCGCCACGCGTGCTAGCATCCGCGGCCACGAAAGGAGGTGGTGTGCAGATGGACAGTTCCAGGCGCGCCACCACCGAGGCGGTGCACTGACACAGCCATCGCGTGGTAGCGAACAAGAGCCGGCCGCGAGGCCGGCTCTTTCATTCACCATGGGATGCACCGATGGCTGAGCACACCGTCGCCCACAATCGCCGCGCCCGGTACGAATACCAGGTCGAGGAGACAGTCGAGGCCGGACTGGTCCTGACCGGCTCCGAGATCAAGAGCATCCGCGCGGGCCGCGCCAACCTGGCCGAGGCGTACGCCCGGATCGAGCACGGCGAGGCATGGCTCATCGGTGCGCACATCGCTCCATACGAGCAGGCCAACCGGTTCAACCACGAGCCGACCCGCACGCGCAAGCTTCTGCTCCACCGCCACCAGATCGCGGAGCTGGTGGGCAAGACCCAGTCGAAGGGCTACACCCTCGTCCCGCTGCGGCTGTACCTGCGCGACGGCCTGGCGAAGATCGAGCTCGGACTGGCCCGCGGTCGCAAGGCACACGACAAGCGGCGGGTCATCGCTGAGCGGGACGCGCGGCGTCAGCTCGAGCGGGAGTCGAAGATCCGGGTCAAGCTCTGACTCCGCTGCCATCGCTTTGCCTCTGGACGTGCGCCCGATCGAGATCCTGAGGGACGTTTGGTATCCTTTATGGGCCGGCAGGGTGCCGGCGGTTTCGTGGGGATGTCAGGTTTCGACAGGGCCCAGGAACCGGGAATCGCGAGCCGAGGTCGCCCGCAGGCCTCGTAAAACCGCGGGCAAGCCGCAACTGGCAACCGTCAGTTTGCTCTCGCTGCCTAGTCAGTGAGCATCGACGCCGTCCCCTCTCCCCGGGCGGCGAAGATGTCATCAGGGGAGATGCGGCACCGCCGACTCCGGTGAGCGGTGACAAAGAGCCGAAAGGCGGCCGGATAGGGCGCGGAGCACCCCGCCGGTTGGGGGCCCGAGTCCCGAAACCCAAGTAGGCCGGACACGCTCGTAGTGAGACCCGGCAACTCGGTCTTGGACGGGGAGTTCGATTCTCCCCCATCTCCACCACTTTTCCTCGATTTCGGTCTTGATTGACCGATATCCTCGCGGTACGGTTTCGCCACCGCGGATTCCGCCCGCCGCACCCGTTCATCGAGGAGTCGCCCATGTTCAACTCCCTGAGCGCGAATGACCGCCTGGCGGCCATCGCGGCCATCATCGTGACCATCACCGGCCTCGTCAGCCTGTTCTGGGCGTGGGGAGCGCTGATGCTCGTGCCGACCCTGGCCGCCCTCGCGGTTCTGTTTGTCATCTTCCAGGCCCGGCTGGCGCCGAACGTCAACCTGCCGATGGCGCGTGGCGTGCTGCTGCTCGGCCTGGGCGCGATCGCCGCCGTCGTCTGGATCCTCGTCATGTTCCAGTGGCTCGGCTATATCACGGACAACCTGGCCACCATCGACACGATCCAGTTCCTCGTCGGTCTGGTCGCTTCCGTGGTCCTTGCCTTTGCTGGCTGGCGGGCCTACCAGGCCGACAGCGGAACCTCCACGGCCTCACCGCCGGCACCGCCGGCCGCACCGCCGCCGGCCGAGCCGCCATCAGCCTGAGCCGCCTCAGCGCTCCGCGGCGGGACGGCCCACAGCGGTAGACATCCGCGCCCGGGCGCGGAGGATCGCCAGCGCGTCCGCTCCGGCCGGCAGCAGCCGCTGGAGGCGGAGCGCGACCGCCTCTGCCGGCAGCCCATCGTCGATGGCGTCGAGCGCTTCACGTCCCGGGCCGGGATCCCCGACACCCTCGCTGACGAGGCCGGAGACCAGGGCCGCGATGTCGGCCTGGGTCGCCTCCAGCTCGGCGGGCGGATCGGCGAGCAGGGCAAGGAAGAAGGCGACGGCGGCCGCCACCAGCCCGGCGCGACGATCAACCGGCTCCGTGGTCGGGTCTATCGCCAGCGAGCCGTCCGCCCGGCCGAAGACGAGACGGTGACCCTCAGCGCTCGAAGCGAATCCGACCCATGGTTCGCCCGGCCCGAGACGGCCAATGGCACGGACCGGACCGGCACCGCTATCCGGTGCCGGGGCGCGGGACATGGGCCGCCCTAGCCGACCTTGTTGGCGGGGAGGATCACCACCCGGCGGTTGGGCTCGACCCCGACGCTCTGGGTCCGCACAGTCGCGTGCTCGGCCAAAGCCAGGTGGACGATCCGCCGCTCCATGGCGGGCATCGCCTCGAGCTGGATGATTTTGCCGCTCTGGGCGACCCGCTGCGCCGCGCGGTCGGCGACGTCCCGGAGCTGGTCCTCCCGCCGGCCGCGGTAGTTCTCGACGTCGACCATGATCCGGTTCAGCTGCCCTTCGCGGCGGGCGACGATCAAGTTGACGATGTGCTGGAGGCTCGCCAACTTCTCCCCACGGCGCCCGATAAGGACCCCCAGGTCATCCCCCACGACGTTGAGCTTCGCCGCCTCGGTGCCCAACGTGACCTCGACCGTGCCGGGCAGCTCCATCAGGCGGAGCAGCTCCTCGAGGACCGACTTGGCCTCGTCGACGGTCGCCCGCTCGGACTCGGACAGCTCGTCCATCGGCTTGGCGGGGACGAACGGCCGGGGCTCGGGGCGAGAGTCGCCATTGCGCGGCTCTGCGGGGCGTCGTTCGCGTGGGGGCCGTCGCTCGCGGGATGACCGGGTCGATGCGTCCGCTGACTCACGGCTGCCACCGCGCCCGCGCGATCGGGTGCCGGACGGAGCGGCAGGTTCATCGGCCATGACGGGGGTCAGCCCGCCCTCATCGGTCTCGTCGACCGCCACCGCGCCCGCAGCCGTATCTTCCGCGGCGGTCTCATCGGCCTCTGCTGGACGGGGCTCCGCCGCGGGCACAGGCGGGGATTCAGCGCGAACGCTGGTCGCCTCGGCCACGGCGGACTTGGGGGCGGCGAGGATACGGGCCTCATCGCTGCCCACCCCCAGGATGCCGCGGCTGCCCTGCGACAGGATCTCGATGTCGAGGTCGCCCAGGTCCGCGCCGAATTCTTTCATGGCGGCGCGGATCGCTTCCTCGACGTTCTTTCCGGAGAACTCTTTGAAGGTCATCGTCGTCGGCCCTCCCGGCCTCGTCGTCGCCGACCAGAGCGTCGCGGACCGCCGGGCCGGGCAGGCTCGGGCGTGGTCGCGTTCCCATTGGTCGGAGGTGGTGTTGGGCCCTTCGGCCTCGTGGCTCCGAGGTCACCGGCGTCGGGTGCCGGCGCCCATCTCGGCTGCCAGCCGAAGAGCGGGAAGAGATTGCCCCAGCCCAGGATCATGTACTGCTGAACGATCAGGTACGCGGTATACACGCCCCAGTACAGGACCAGGCCGCTGGGGAAGATGCCGCCCCAGATCACGGTCATGATCGGGAACAGGTAGGTCATGGTCTGGGTGGTGGTGGCGGTTGGATCGTCGCCCATGTTCCGTGGCGACGTCATCCGGACCTGGACGAACTGGAGGATGCCGGCGATGACCGCCAGCATCGAGATGGCGAAGCCGCCGAACAGGAAGACCGAGAACGCCTGGTCCACGGTCGCCAGGTTCAGCGACACGCCGGTAAAGGGGTTGGTCAGCCACTCGACGACGGTGTCCACCGGGGCGTCGAGCTTGAACGGAGTGATGAGCTGGCAGTTCAACGGCAGGAAGGTGTGGAAATCGGATGGGACCGAGCACGAGCCATCGAACGGGATCTGGTACATGTTGTTGCCCAGGGGCTCGATCGCGGGGTTCGCGTCGAGGAATGCCGTGAACTCGGCCTGCTGGTCCTCGGGCGCCTGGAAGGTCACCACGCTCGAGGCACGCGAGAGGGCCTGGTAGAGGGCGAACAGGATCGGGAGCTGGAGCACCAGCGGCAGGCAGCCGCCGAACATGTTCACGCCGTGCTCGCGGTAGAGCGCGGCCGTCTCCTCGCTGATCTTCCGCTGATTGCCCTTGTGCTTGCGCTGGATCTCCCGGACGAGCGGCGACATCCGCTGCATCTCCTTCTGGGAGCGGATCTGCCGCACGAACAGCGGAGCCAGCAGGGTGCGGATGATGATGGTCAGGGCGATGATCGCGAGGGCCAGGTCGCTGAAGAGCAGGTCGTAGAGCCCGATCAGCGCGTTGAACAGGGGGAGGAAGATGACGTCCCACGGCGGGTTGAAGGACTCGATCCCCAGGAACCCTTCGGCAAGAATCGGCAGCATGGGCAACGGTTCCTAGCGGACCGGGTCGTAGCCGCCGGGGTGGAGCGGATGGCAGCGGGCAATCCGCTTGGCGCCCATCCACGACCCCCGGAAGAAGCCGTAGCGCTCGATGGCCTGGTAGGTGTAGGCCGAGCAAGACGGGGTGTACCGGCAGGTGGGCGGCATCCAGAAGGTCAGTACCTGGTAGGCCTTGATCAGGCCCAGGCCGATCAGCCGCACGCGGTCACTCCCCGCGGACCCCGGCTCGGGCCAGCGCCGCGTCCAGTGCGGCTGCCAGCTCGGCGTAAGTCGCGGCGCGCGCCGCAGGTTTCATGATCACCAGCAGGTCCCAGCCCGCTCCCATCTCGCCATGACGCGCCTGGACCAGCGCGCGCACGCGGCGTCGTACTCGATTCCGTTCGACGGCCCCTCCCAGGGAGGCCGATGTTGCCAGGCCGATCCGTGTGGTCGGCCCGTCCGTTCGCCGGGCCCGCAGGACAAGCAACCGGGTGGCGCTGACGTTCCCCGAGCGCACCACCGCCTCAAAGTCGGCCCGGTGACGGAGCGTCGGGTAGGCCGGCACGGGCGGGGCCTCCGGGGTCAGGCGCTCAGCCGGCTGCGCCCCCTCGCCCGGCGGCGGGCAAGCACGCGACGACCGCCCTTGGAAGCCATGCGGGCGCGAAAGCCGTGATTCCGCTTCCGGGCGCGCTTCTTGGGCTGGTAGGTCCGTTTCATCGTCGTGGGCTCACCCTCTGTTCAGCCAGGGCGGCGCCGGTCTGCCGAACATGCGCGAGGCTGGCTCTTCGCCAGCCTCATCGGTGCAACGTTGGCGGTCGGGCGTCGCGTGGCGGCGATTCTAGCGTACGCAGCCAAGAATCGTTGCCCTGCCCATCGGGCTGGCGTACACTACGCCGACCCCCGGAGCCAGACGCCCAGCCCACGGGCCGTGCCCGCCCCGGAGGAGCACCAGATTCTTGGATTTCGCCCGGTCCGTGGCCCACGCCATGCCGGTCTGGAGGCGTCTGTCGATATGGATGCGAAACAGGTGTGGCGCGCCGTCCTCGGCGAGCTGCAGGTGAGCCTTTCGGCCGCAAACTTCGAGACGTGGCTGAAGGACACCTCCCTCGAGGAGATCGACGAGCACCTGTTCCGCATCTCGGCCCCCAATGGGTTCACCCGTGACTGGCTCGACAACCGCTACCGGACCCTGATCAGCCAGACCCTCGCCCGCGTCGTCGGTCGCTCTGTCCGCGTCGAATTCGTGGTGGCCGATGCCCCCGGCCCCGCGCCCGAGCAGGCGAGCGACGAGCTCACCCCGGTCCCGGCCTCCGCCCCGAGCGGGAACGCTGTCAACCTGAACGCCCGCTACACGTTCGCCAACTTCATCGTCGGAAGCGCCAACCGCCTGGCGCACGCCGCGGCGCTGTCGGTGGCTGAGCGGCCGGGTCACGCCTACAACCCGCTGTTCCTCTACGGCGGCGTGGGCCTGGGCAAGACCCACCTCATGCACGCCATCGGTCACGCGGTGGCCGCCAAGTTCCCGCGCAAGCGGATCCTGTACGCGACCAGCGAGAAGTTCACGAACGACTTCATCAACTCTATCCGTGAGCAGAAGATGGAGGACTTCCGCAGCCGATATCGGCGCATCGACGTCCTCCTCATCGACGACATCCAGTTCATCGCCGAGCGGGAGCGGACCCAGGAAGAGTTCTTCCACACCTTCAACGCGATCCACGAGGTCGGCAAGCAGATCGTCCTGTCGTCGGACCGCCCACCGAAGGCGATCACCACCCTCGAGGAGCGGCTCCGCTCCCGGTTCGAGATGGGCCTCATCGCCGACCTCACCCCGCCGGACCTCGAGACCCGGATCGCCATCCTCCGGTCCAAGGCGGAGGACCAGCTCCACCTCATCCCGTCGGAGGTCATCGACTTCATCGCCCGCAAGGTGGTGAGCAACGTCCGTGAGCTGGAGGGCGCCCTGAACCGGGTCCTGGCCTATGCCTCGATGAGCGGCGCGCCGATCAACATCGAGCTCGCGTCGGCGGTCCTGAGCAACGTCATGTACAACCCGCGCAAGCGGTCGATCACTCCGCAGCGCATCGTCCGGGTGGTGGCCGACTACTACGGGGTCAACCTCGATCAGCTCCGGAGCAGCAAGCGAGAGAAGGCGATCGTCGTGCCGCGCCAGATCGCGATGTACCTCATCCGCGAGGAGACCGACATCTCGCTCCTCCGAATCGGGGCCGAGCTCGGCGGACGAGACCACTCCACCGTCCTCCACGCCTGCGACAAGATCAACCGCGAGATGCAGGACAACGACGAGCTGCGGCGCGAGATCAGCGCGGTTCGGGAGATGATCTACTCGGAGTGACGGTGGTGGACAACCGACCGCGACGCGGTGAC
This sequence comes from Candidatus Limnocylindria bacterium, assembly GCA_035709505.1. Classification (GTDB taxonomy): domain Bacteria; phylum Chloroflexota; class Limnocylindria; order QHBO01; family QHBO01; genus DASTEQ01. Next base: position 9,745 of record DASTEQ010000183.1, on the reverse strand, counting down.
GGATGGGGGACAAGACCGGGGCCAGACGAGGCTCGGGTGCGCCCCTCCATCGGTCCCGTCCCCGCCACATCGTCTGTCCGGCTGCACTCGCGCACGATCCATCCCCAGGCGGCCCACCGGTCTGAAACGGTGATTCGGGCACGGTTCTGACCGATGTCCACACCGTCCACACCCCTATGACGAAAGGCGACGAATAGAAAACTCTATGCTTCAAGGAACCGTAGTTGAGAAGCCGTCGATGAACATCTCCGTCATGCAGGAGAACCTGGCCCGTGGGCTGGGAATCGTGAGTCGGGCGGTTGCCAGCCGAGCCACGCTCCCCGTCCTGGCCAATGTCCTCCTCCGAACCGAGGATGGCGGACTGAAGCTGACCGCCACCAATCTCGAGATCGGCATCACCTGCTGGGTCCCGGGCAAGGTCGAGGACGGAGGCGAGATCACCGTTCCTGCACGCCTCCTGACCGACTTGGTCGGTTCACTGCCACCCCAGACCATCGAGCTCGAGCTCTCGCCCAAGGACCGGAGCCTGAAGGTGACCTGCGGCGGGAGTCGGGCGACGATCAAGGGCATCGAGGCGGACGAGTTCCCGGTGGTGGGGGCCATCGGTGAGGCACCGATCACCTCGGTCGATGCCCGCGTCCTGCGCGAGGCGCTCGGGGAGGTCGTGTTCGCGGCCGCCACCGACGAGTCCCGGCCCATCCTGACCGGGGTTCTGACCCGGCTCGAAGGGGACACGATGACCCTGGCCGCCGCCGACAACTACCGGATCGCGGTCCGCACCCTGACCCTCGCCAAGCCGGTGGCGGCAGAGACCACGATCGTGGTCCCGGGCCGCTCGTACGCCGAGCTGGTCCGGATCCTGCCGGACGCCGAGGCGCCGGTCGAGATCACCGTGACCCCCAACCGGAGCCAGGTCCTGTTCCACGTGGAGGGGATCGACCTCGTCAGTCGCCTGATCGAGGGGCAGTTCCCGAACTACGAGCCGGTCGTCCCGGCCAAGGACTCCTGGACCGCTCGCGCCACCCTGGACCGCGAGGCGTTCCTGGCCGGCACCCGCAGGGCGAGCTTCTTCGCCCGCGACTCGGCGAACATCATCAAGGTCGAAGTGGGCGGGGCCGACGGCGAGGCTTCCGGGGTGACGATCAGTGCCCACGCCGTCGACATCGGCGACAACGCCGACTCGCTCGACGCCACGGTGGAGGGGTCGCCGACCACCATCGCCTTCAACGCCCGCTACCTGACCGATGTCCTCGGTGCCCTCGGGGCCGACGAGGCCGTGCTCGAGCTTTCGGGCCCGCTGGCGCCGGGGGTCATCCGGGGCGTGGGGAAGGACGAGTACGTGCACGTGATCATGCCGGTGCGCACTGCGTCCTGATGTTGGCGTGCGTCTCGCCCGACTCCAGCTCGATCACTTTCGGAGCTACGCCACCGCCGAGCTCGCGCCGGACCCCGGGCTGACCCTCATCGCCGGGCCCAACGGGGCCGGCAAGACAAACCTGCTGGAGTCGATCTGGGTCACGGTGTCCGGCCGGTCGCACCGGACCGGGAATGACGCCGACCTCGTCTCCCACGGTGCACCGCTGGCGCGGATCACGCTCGACGTGGCCGAGTCGGGTGCCGACGCCGCAGAACGGATCGAGCTGGTTCTGCCCGGGCCCGGGGCGCCGGTCGGCGTGCGCCGCCGGCTGACGGTGAACGGCGTGGCCCGGCGCCAGGCGTCGGTTTCCGACACCCTGCGCGCGGTCCTGTTCCGTCCGGAGGAGATGCTGCTCCTGGTCGGGGCGCCGTCGGAGCGGCGACGCTTCCTGGATGCCATCGCCGCCCAGCGCTCGCGGGCGGCAGCGCGCGACCAGGCCGACCTCGCCCGCGTGCTTGCCCAGCGCAACGCCCTGCTGCGCGCCATCCGGGCGGAGGAAGCCGACCCGGGCAGCCTCGCGGTCTGGGACGAGCAGCTGGCCCAGGTCGGGGCACGGGTGACGGCCGCCAGGCTCGCACTCGTCGACGAGCTGGCCGGGCGCATCGGTCCGCTCCACGACGCGGTCGCTCCACCGGATGAGCGGGACGACCGGGTGGGCCTGGTGTACCTCGACGTCCTCAAGGACGCCTGGCCGGAGCGCGACGCCCCTCCCGGGGACGCCACGCGCCTCGACCCGTCCCGGCTGGCGGCCGCCATCCGTCGCCGCCTCGAGGACGTGCGCCAGAAGGAGATCTGGAACGGGATGTCGCTGGTCGGCCCGCAGCGCGACGACATCGGGATCACGCTCGGCGGGCTCCCGGTGGCTGCCCATGCCAGCCGCGGCCAGCAGCGCACGATCATCATCGCGCTCAAGCTGGCGGAAACCGACCTGTTGGCCGACGGCAGCGGGCCGGCGCCGATCGTTCTCCTCGACGACGTGTTCAGCGAGCTCGATCCGGACCGCTCAGAGCGTGGGCTCGATCTCCTCCGGCAGCGGGGCCAGGTCCTGGTCACCATCACCGACGCCGGGCTCCTGCCGCACCGCCACCGCCACCGGGTCCCGGTCTGGACGGTCGGGGACGGGCGGCTCGCCCGGGCCCCTCGCGTCGCCTGAAGGTCGCCTCGATGGGCACGCGAACGAGCACCGAGGAGGCGGCCAGCGCGGTACAACGCGCCCTTCTCCAATGCGTCGGCCCGGGAGCCGCGGAGCAGCTGGCGCTGGCCCAGGCCCGCCTCGCCTGGCAGGAGGTGATGACCGACGCCGGCCTCGCCCCCGACGATATGTGGAGCCGGCTGACGGCGGTGCACAACGGGGTGGCCACCGTGGTGGCTTCCGAACCGATGCTCGCGGCCGAGCTGAAGCTTCGCGGCGAGCAGTTGGTGCGCGCCGTGAATGATCGCCAGCGCGGCCGGCCCGGGGCGCTGTTCGAGCTCCGGGCCCTGTCCCTGACCGTCCGACCCGGCGCTGCCGCGCCCGAGTGACCGGGTCATGAGCCAGCGGCTGGCGACCAAGATCGGCCTCGTCTCCGAGGCCGAGCGGGGAGCGGACGCACACGACCTGCTGCGGGTGAACGAGCCCACGGTCGGCGCCCCGGTGCGCACCAAGGGCAGCCTGTACCTCCTCGCGCAGCTGACGAACGCGGGGCCGAGCACGATCCGCGCCGCCCGCCAGGCACTGGAAGCGATCGAGCACGACTACTACTACGACCTCTCGGCCGGCCCCGCGGACACCCTGGCCCGGGCACTCGCGCAAGCCAACCGACGCCTCTTTCACGGGCGCGGCCGCGCCGGCCTCGGCCGGGGAGCCGAGATCAGCGTGGTCGGGGCTGCAATCCGGGCAGCCGAGCTGCACGTGGCGAAGATCGGACCGGCGGGGGCGATCATCGTTCGCGGCGAGCGGATCTTCGAGCTGCCGCCCCCGCACCTGGCCGACGACGAGCCCGACTCCGGCCGGCGCGTGGCCGACTCGCTCGGGGAGGTGCTCGAGATCGAGCCGGTGACCTGGTCGGGGGAGCTGGGTGGTGGTGACCGGGTGGCTTTGGTCAGCCGCAACCTGGCCGAGATCGTGGGGGCCGAGGACACTCGCCTGGCGCTGTTGACCCTGCGCCCGGGGCCTGCCGCGCGGCACCTGCACCAGCTCTTCCTCGAACGGGGCGGGACCGGCTCCGACGGCCTGATCGTCCTCGAGCTGAACGCCATCCCGCTCACCGCCACCACGCACCGGCTGGAACCGGTGCGCCCCGCCGACCCGCTGGCCGGCCTGCCCGACCGCAGCCCGGTCCCCGGCGCCGATGCGGTCGGTGGAGCGCTGCGGCGCGCCGACCGTGCGGTGGACCACGCTCAATCCCGGCTCGGCAGCTCGGTCGAGCTGTGGATCGGACAGTTGGCGGCCCTCATGCCCCATCGCCGCGTGGATTACCCCCGCCGGGTCGTTCCCACCGAGGCGGTCGAGGCCCGTCGTCGGCGCCGGCTCGGCGCGCTCGGAATGCTGGCCGTGGCCGTGCTGCTCGCGGCGGGCGTGACGGTGGCGAGCTACCCGTCGGTCGACCCGACCCAGGCGATTCCCCGACTCGCCGTCGCGCGCGAGGCGATTGCCGAGGGCGAGGGCATCCTGGCAGAAGTCGAGACCCGGATCGACGGCCTGGACCTGGTCGAGCGTGACCCAGATCGTGCCCGGGACCTGCTCTCCGACGCCGATACGGCGCTCGACCGAGCGGAGGCGGCAGGAGTGACGGTGGAGGCCCTCGAGCCGCTCCGCATCCGCCTCGACGGGAGCCTCGACGCGCTGTACGCGGTGTCACGCGTCCGGGAGCTGGCGACCGTCGTCGACCTCGCGACGGCCTTCACCGCCGTGGATCCGCAACGGATGGTGGCCGCCTCCGACGGCTCGCTGTGGGTGCTCGAGTCCGGTCGCGGCCGCATCCTGCGGATCGACCCGCTCAGTGGAGTGGCGGTATCGGTCTACCGCGCCGGACAGACCATCGACGGGGCGGTGGCCGGCGACCCCTGGCTGATCGCGACCGCGGCCACCGACGTCGTAGTCGTCGACCGCGAGCGCCAGGCCTGGCGGTCCGACCTCGTGGAGCAGGTCATGCGCCGGATGCCGCTCGCCGGCGTCGAGGCGCTCGATCCTGACAGCACGCTCCTCACCGCGCTTCAGCACCTCCCGCCCCTGGAGATTTTCAACCTGTACGCGGTCGACGAGGGCAGCGGGGACGTGTGGAAGTGGACGCCGCCCCCGGTCATCCCGGTCACCTTCTCCGCCGCTCCTGAGTCGTTCCTCAGCGGCGAGCCGGACCTCGACCCGGCGGCGGCCCGGGACCTCCGCGCGGACGCCAACCTGTGGCTCCTCCATCGCGCGACCGTCACCAGGGTGAACTTCGGGACACCGGTGCCGCAGGCGGACTTCTCGCTGGACCGTCCGCCGGATGCCGCGGTCCGCGACGGGCTCGACTACACCCTGTTCGACGCGGCGACCGTCGTCGACCGCGAGCAGTTCTTCGTCTACGACGCGGCCAACGCCCGAATCGTCGCCTTCCAGCGCGCGGATGGCGCCTTCATCCGGCAGTGGATGGCCCCGCGCCGGGGAGATGCCGCGAGCCTCCTCGACGAGGTTCTTGGCATGGAGGTCCTCTCCGCCGCCGACGGCCCGCCGGCCGCCTACCTGCTGACGCCTGATCGGGTGGTCCGCGTCGTCCTCGAGTAGCAGACACTAGAATCGGTAACGTGACCCAGCTCATCGAGATGGTCGTTGAGAGCGTGCGCGTCCACGTTCTGAGCAGCCAGCACGTGGTCATCCTCAAGGAGACCGAGCGGGACCGATATCTCCCCATCTGGATCGGTCCATCGGAGGCGAACGCCATCGCCATGCGCCTCCAGGGAATCAGCGCCGAGCGGCCACTGACCCACGACCTGCTGGTGTCCGTGCTGGGAGCCGTCCACGGCAACCTCAGCCGGGTGGTCGTCACCCACGTCAGCGACGGGACGTTCCACGCCCGGCTGTACCTCGAGACCGCGGAGGGCGGGGAGACGGAGATCGACTCGCGGACGTCGGACGCGATTGCGGTCGCGATCCGGACCGGGTCGACGATCTACGTCGACGAGCGGGTGCTCGATGAGGCTGGGGTCGAGCCGGAGTCGAACGGGGAGCTGGGCGAGGACGACGAGAAGCTGGCGGTGTTCCGCGACTTCGTGAACTCGCTCGACGTCGATCTGGGTCCGACCGAGGGGCGACCCCCGGCCGAATAGCGGTCGCGTCAGGCCCGAGGCCCCGTCCCCAGCGTACGCTCCCGGTCGGTCCACAGCTTCCAGCGCAGCTTGAAGATGTCGCGGAAGGTCCGCAGGATCTTGCGGAAGCTGGCGCCGGTGTTCTCGCCCGCCAGACGCGGATAGTGGGTCACCCCCACCTGGTCCATCTTCACGCCCCGGGCGTTGAGCTTGATGAGCAGCTCGGCTGACAGGAACGGCCCTTCGGCGTCGAGTCGCAGCCCGTCGAACACCTCGCGCCGGAACACCTTCATCGCGCAGTCGATGTCGCGCACCCGCAGCCCGAACAGGACCGAGACGATCGCGTTGTAGGTCTTGGCGATGATCAACCGATGGAACGGGTCGCGCCGCTTGATCCGGTACCCGATGACCGCATCGACCGGGCGTGATCGGTCCGCGAGTCGGTCGAGCAGGCGCTTCAGCTCGGCCAGGTCGAATTGGAGGTCCCCGTCCGAGAATGAGATGAGCTCGCCACGCCCGTTGGCGAATCCAGCCTGCAGCGCGCCTCCGTACCCGCGATTCGGCTGGTGAACGACCCGGACCCGCGGGTCGGCGGCGGCGAGCTCGTCCGCGAGGCGAGGGGTCTCATCGGTCGAGCCATCGTCGATGGCCAGCACCTCGAGCGACTCGACCAGCGGGCCGATGTCCGCCAGGGCGCGGGCCACCGTCTGCTCGATGTTGGCTTCTTCGTTGTATGCCGGGAAGAAGAAGGTGAGAGCCGGCCGAGCGGCTGACGGTCGGTTCACAGGCCCCACGATATACTCACCGCCGCCTTGCCGAGCGCCAGCCGCAGACGACTTCTCGATCCGTTCGGCACGCTCCTCATCCTCCTCCTGGCCGGCCTCGTGCTGCGCCTGGTCGTCGCCTATGTCCTGCTCCCGCAGTCCGGGCTGCGCAACGACATGGCCTCGTTCTCCAGCTGGGCCGTGCGCATGGCGACGGTCGGGCCCGGCGGATTCTACGAGACGGCGGTGTTCGCGGATTACCCACCGGCCTACATGTACGTCCTGTGGGTGCTCGGCGAGATCGCGGAGTTCTTCGAGCCGATCGTCGGCATCTCGCCCATCCGGCCCCTGGTGAAGGTGCCGGGAATGGTCGCCGACCTCGGCGTGGCGTGGCTGATCTACCTCATCGCCGTCCGGTTCATGGGGGACCAGCCGCCGCTCCGCTGGCTGGGGTCGGGGGCGCGGATCGGCCTCATCGGGGCGGCGGTCTACCTGTTCAACCCCGGAACGGTCTTCAACTCGGCGGTCTGGGGCCAGATGGACGCGGTCGGCGCCTTCGTCCTGCTGGCCGGGCTGTACGCCCTCGGCCGCGGCTGGACCGAGGCGGCCGGTGCGGCGGCGGTGCTCGCGCTGCTCATCAAGTTCCAGTTCGGCTGGCTCATCCCGATCGTGCTGGTGGTTGGACTGAAACGGCACCTGTTCGGCAGATCATCCGACCCGGCTCTCGCGTCCCGACCTGACCCGGTCCGCATCCTCAGCTCGCTGGCGGTCAGCTTCGGGACGATGGTCCTCATCCTGTTCCCGTTCGGGATGCGGATCCTGCCGACCGGCGACCCGACGACCGGGATCATCGACAAGTTCCTCGCCGCGACCCAGACCTACAAGGGACTGTCGATCAACGCCCTGAACTGGTGGCGCAACCCGTTCACCGGCATCTGGGACGTCCAGCAATGGGGGAGCGACCAGGCCGTCGCTTTCACGATCGGCAGCCTCAGCGTGACGATGGCCATGGTCGGCGTGGCCTTGTTCGCCCTGGCGGCGATCCTCGCCCTGGTCGCGGTGGCGCGGCGGGACGACATGACCGGCCTGCTGCTCGGCGCGCTGACCATGGCGGTCGCGTTCTTCGGGCTGCCGACCCGTGTCCACGAGCGCTACCTCTTCCCCGCCCTGGCGCTCGCGGCCCCGCTGGTCGGGACCGCGGCCCGCTGGGCGGTGGCCTACGTCGGGCTGTCGGCGCTCTTCTTCCTGAACGTGTACTGGGTGTACTCGCACGACTGGTCGTACGCCGGCCTGCCGCCGATCAACCCCGGCCTCGGCGGCGAGCCGTTCGACCGCGACCCGCTGCTCGGGGCGATCTTCTTCACCCAGTGGGGCGTGTGGCTGCTCTCGCTCGGCTCGCTGCTCCTACTCGGATGGATCACCTGGCAGGCGCTCAAGCCCGCTCCACGCCCGATCGGCGACGCGGAGGATGCGGCAGCTGCCGCGGAGGCAGCGACGGCCGCTGCGGCATCTCGGGCCGTGCGTGCGGCCCGGGGTCGGGCCGGGTGGCGATGGCTCCGCCAGGACCCGGTCAGCGAGGCGGAGCGCGAACCGCCGCGGCGTCTCGACCGCCTCGACCTCGCGCTGGTGCTCGGGATCGTGGTCCTGGCCCTCGTGTTCCGCCTCTGGCGGCTGGATTTGCCGCGACAGATGATCTTCGACGAGGTCTATCACGCGAGGACGGCATCGGACTACCTGTCCGACTGGCGGTGGGGCTGGACCCGCGACCCATACGAGTGGACCCACCCAATGCTCGCGAAGTACCTGATCGCGGCGGGCATCGTGGTCGCAAACCCGAACCGGCCGGACGGCGCAGTCGAGCTGGAGGCGCCGGCCACCGCACTCGCCGTCGCTCCCCAGCGGACGTCGCTCGGCTGGCCGGCGTCGATCGTGTTCACTTCGGACGGGAGCGAACAGATCGAGGCCCGCGACGCGTCCACTGGAGCGCGAATCGCCGCCTGGGAGGCGACCGACCGGGTGACGAGCCTCGTGTTCGACCCCGAAACCCAACGCCTCCTGGCGGGGCTCCGCTCGGACGGTACGATCGCGACCTTCGACCTCACAGCATTCCTGTCCCGGCAGGGTGAGCGGGCACCGCCGCCGGAGGGCGTGGGCATCGAGACCGGGATGGACGGCGTCCGCCAGATCGTCGCCCCGCTCAACGAGGCCGTCCTCGTCGTCCGCGGGCCTGACGAGGTTGCCGTCTTCGAGCGCGTCACCGGCGTCGAGCTCGTCCGCCGCGAGATGGACGCGGATGCGGTCTCGTACGTCGTGGCCGTCGGCGGCGACACCCCGGTCACCGCCCGCGTCCTCGTCCTGGACGTGGCCGCGAGCACAGTCCAGACCCTGGACGCGACGACCCTGGCCACCGAGAGCACCGAGTCCGTGCCCTCGACACCGCTGGGCCTGATGATGACCAGCGGCCGCGGAACGAGCCAGCTGACCTGGATCCCGGTTGGGCCGTTGGCCGCGAACGAGGAGCATCCGGCCACCACGGGCGGGGTCATGATCCTGCGGGGCGGCGAGATCACCCCCGACGACACGGTTGCCCTCCCCGGCCCAGCCACCGCCCTCGGCTGGGATCCCGTTGCCAACCTGGTCTTCGTTGGCGGCGAGGGCGCGGTCTGGGTCATCGAACCGCACGGCGACAGCCGGTCGGGATTCGGGGTCTACGACGAGGTCGCGATCACCGGCCTGCCCACGGTCATGGCCCTCGACATCAGCGACCACTCCCAGACCGATGACCACGGCCGGCTCATCGTCGGCACCGAGGCGGACCCACCCGAGCTGGTGCGCATCGACGTCAGCCAGAACGCGTTCGCCTGGCGGTTCGCGGCCACGATCTTCGGCGCGCTGCTGGCGGGCCTCGTCTACCTCCTGACCGCGATGCTCTTCCGCCGTCGGTCGATTGCGATCCTGGCCGGCATCTTCGTGGCCATCGACCTCATGAGCTTCGCCATGAGCCGGATCGCGATGAACGACATCTTCGTCGCCGTCTTCATCGTGGCCGCCTACGCCCTGTTCTGGCCGATGTGGAGTGGGCGCTGGCAGCGCAGCGCCTGGATCGTCCTGCCCCTGGTCGGGGTCATGATCGGCCTCGCCGCTGGATCGAAGTGGGTGGGCTGGTACGCGCTCATCGGCCTGTGGTTCCTCGTCCTCCTCCGTTCGCAGCTTGGCCGGGTCCTGGTCGTGGCCGCGACCGGCTTCGCGACGATCGCGATCGGCCTGGAAGCGCCATGGCCGTTCCTCGTGATCATGG
>DASTEQ010000182.1:0-13490 GCA_035709505.1 Candidatus Limnocylindria bacterium | reverse complement strand
CCGGTTCCGCATCTCGGAGCGAGCGTGGGCCGCTGCTACAATCGGCGGCCGGACCCATCGGAGGAGCCCTTCCCCGCATGAGTGTCAGTGCCCGACGGGCTGCCCTGCCCGTCCATCGGTCTGCCGCCTGAAGCGGCCAGGTTGAAGGCGTGCGGATTCTGGTCGTCGGAGGTGCCGGCTACGTGGGCTCGACGAGCGTCGAGACCTTCGTCGACGGCGGTCACGACGTCACCGTTTACGACAACCTGAAGACCGGTCATCGCGACGCGGTCATCCGCGGCGCGCGGCTCATCGTCGGCAGCCTGTCCGACCAGAACCGGCTCGAGCGCGTGCTCCGCGAGCACCGCATCCAGGCCGTCCTGCATTGCGCGGCCCGCTCGCTGGTCAGCGAATCGATGGAGCACCCCGAGCTGTACTACCGCGAGAATGTGTCGAACGGCGTCAAGCTGCTCGAGGCCCTGCGCGAGCGGCGGGTTCCGCGGATCGTGTTCTCGTCCACGGCCGCGGTGTACGGCGAGCCGAAGCGCGTGCCGATCGCCGAGGCGGACCGCACCGAGCCGATCAACCCGTACGGCGAGACGAAGCTCGCCTTCGAGGGCGCGATGCGCTGGTACGCCGCGTGCCACGGATTTCGGGCCATCAGCCTGCGCTACTTCAACGTGGCCGGGGCCACCGAGCGCAACGGCGAAGACCACGATCCGGAGACGCACCTCATCCCGCTCGTCCTGAAGGTCGCCGCCGGCGAGTTGCCTGACGTCCGCATCTTCGGCCAGGACTACAACACGCCCGACGGGACGTGCATCCGCGACTTCATCCACGTGCGCGACCTGGCCTCTGCCCATCTCCTGGCCCTTGAGGCGACAGGTGAGGCGGAGCCGTCGTTCGAGGTCTACAACCTCGGCTCGGCCGCTGGCTTCTCCGTCCGCGAGGTGATTGAGGCCGCGCGCAAGGTCACGGGCCGGGCGATCCCGGCTCGCGTCGTCCGCCGCCGCTCGGGCGACCCGCCCCGGCTGGTGGCTTCCTCCCGGCGGGCGCGCCGCGACCTCGGCTGGCAGCCCCGCGAGTCCTCACTGGAGCAGATGCTGGCCGATGCCTGGGCCTGGAAGCTGTCCCACCCAACGGGCTATGCCAAGCGCAAGCCTCGCGCACCGCGCCACCATGGACGGTCCGGCGGATCCGGTGATGCGGGCGGCAGTCGCGCGACGGATGCCGACGATGGTGTGGCTGCGGGCGACGGCGAAACCGCGGCACGCGCTGAGCGGGTCGCGGTCCCGATCAGCGGCTAGGGCCGGGGGGCCGCGACTGCGCCGGGCGCTGATGCCTCGGCCGCGCAGCGGCGACAGACCCCGTAGAAATCCAGCCGCGCATCCTCGATCTCGAACCCGAGCTCACGCCGTGCGCGGCGTGACAGGTCCGCCACCAGCTCCTCCCCGACCTCCTCCACCGTCCCGCACACCCGGCAGGCGAGATGGTGGTGATGCGGGGGCCGGCAAGCGACGTAGGCGTAGACGTGACCGTCCTGCTCGAGGCGGCGGGCAAGGCCCGCCTCGCTCAGGGCCTCGAGAGTCCGGAACACCGTCGCGCGGCCGAGCCGGCGGTGTCTCGGCCGCATCCGCTCCCACAGCTCCTGGGCGGTGACCTGGCGCGGCGACGCGGACAGTGCGGCCGCGACCGCGAGCCGTTGGCTGGTGACCCGCTGGCCGGCCCGTCGGAGGCGGCGCGCCGTGGCAGCGCTCACAGCTGAGGCTCCAGCCCGATGCTCATGAGCATGATCGCCGCCACCCCGGCCAGGGTTGCCGCGATGACCCACCGCGAGCCCTCGTTGCGGTGCGCCTCTGGCAGGAGCTCGGCGGCGCCGACATAGAGGAAGAACCCCGCGAAGGTGGCCAGGAGGGCGCCGAGGACGGTGTCCGGAATGACGAAGAAGGCGGTGACCGCCACCCCGAGGACCGGGGCCAGGCTGACGAGGAAGACCCAGCGCATCGCGGTGGAGCGCGCCACGCGGTTGGCCAGGAGCAGGCTGACGATGCCGATCCCGTCGCTGAAGCGGTGGATGACGACCACCAGCCCGACCACGAAGCCGAGCTCCGGGCTGGCCTGGAAGGCGGCGGCCATGGCCACCCCGTCGAGCAGGCTATGGACCGACATCGCCCCGGCCCCGATCAGTCCCACATGGCGGTGAGCGGCGTCGTCGTGATCCAGCTCGGTGGCGGTCTCGTGGCCGAGGTGGAGCAAGGTGACCTTCTCGATGACATAGAAGGCAAGGAAACCGACCGCGGCGAATGCCATGGCCATCGTCGCCCGCCCGCCCATCAGCTCGACCGACTCCGGCAGCAGGTCGAAGAAGGCCGCCCCGATCCGGATACCGGCTCCGACCGCGATGACGTAGCCGACGTGTCGCACCAGTCGGAGGGCCATCACCCCGCCGCTCAGGGCCGAGAGCACGGCGGTGGCGGACATCATCCACAGGAGCGGCGTCATACCTGAGACACAGTATCAACCAGGGCACGTGCCCCGGTCAAGGTCGCCGGGTCACCGTGCTACGATCGGCCCACATCACGTTTCACAACATCTCGGAGCCCTGCTTGCCCCCCACTCCCACCGCACCCCGCCGCCGGACCCGCCGCCGCTCAACTCGTTCGCCCGCCTCTGACGGCCGCCAGCCCCTCCCCGTCGACCCGCCCACCGAGCCGGGACCCGCCTCCGACGAGGCGCTCACCGCCGCCGTTCTGGCCGCGGCCTCGGGCTATCGCTTCGGGGACATCGAGGTCCCGGTCACGATTGCCCGTGCCCTGGAGCAGATGGGCTACGTCACCCCGACCGAGGTCCAGGCGAGGTCCATCCCGCCGCTGCGGGCCGGGCGCGACCTCATCGGTCAGGCCCAAACGGGGACCGGCAAGACTGCCGCGTTCGGCATCCCGATCGTCGAGCAGGTCGATCCGACGAACCCCTCGGTCCAGGCGCTGGTTCTGACCCCGACCCGCGAGCTGTGCCAACAGGTGACCGACGAGATCATGCGCATCGGCCGGCTCCGGAACGTGACGACGGTGGCGATCTACGGGGGCGCGGCCATGGACCGCCAGATCAACGCGCTCAACCGGGGAGCGCAGGTGGTGGTCGGCACCCCGGGCCGGGTTCTGGACCTCATCCGCCGTCGGGAGCTCCGGCTGGACGCGGTGCGGATCGTCATTCTCGACGAGGCCGACCGCATGCTCGACATGGGCTTCATCGTCGACGTCGAGACGATCCTGGCGCGTTGCCCCCGCCAGCGCCAGACGGCGCTGTTCAGCGCAACGATGCCGTACGCCATCCTGCGCATCTGCGACCGATTCATGCGCCGGGACGCCGAGCACATCTCCGTCCGGCCCGAGCTGCGGACCGTGGAAACCACCCGCCAGCTCGTCTACTACGTCGCGGAGCAGGACAAGGTGGCCGGCCTGGTCGAGCTGGCCGATACGTTCGGATTCGATCGGCTGCTCGTCTTCCGCCATACCCAGATCGGAGTTGACCGCCTGACGACCTCGCTCAAGCGGCGCGGTCGCAATGCCGCGGCCCTCCACGGCGGGCTGTCGCAGCGGGACCGCGAGCGGACCCTGGCGGCCTTCAAGGCCGGTGCCATCCAGTTCCTGGTCGCGACCAACGTCGCCAGTCGCGGGCTCGACATCGTCGACCTGCCGTACGTGCTCAGCTACGACATCCCGGAGGACGCCGACACCTACATCCATCGCGTCGGGCGCACCGGTCGCGCCGGTCGCAGCGGGACCGCGATCACGTTCGTGGCCGAGTGGGATCTCGACGCCTGGCAGGCGATCAAGGCAGAGGTCGGGATGGAGGTGGAGGAAGGGGAGCTCAACCTCTACCGATGACGGAGCCGATCGTCGCGCCCGTCGACCCGACCGCCATCCTCCCCCAGTTCGCCGGGGAGGCGAAAGTGGGGATCAACAGCCCACACTGGTTCTTCGAGCCGTACTGGATCGGCGACCGCCTGATGGCGCGGATCTCCGGAGGCGAAATCTCGCTGACCGATGCTCACGGCAGCCCGGTGGATGACTTCTATCGTGACCTGGCAGAAGTCCTTGCCACTTCGGTCGACGCCGAGCAGGCCGTGCTGGATGGGATCTGGACCGCGCAGCCGTTCCTCGGTCACGGGTCTGCCGCGGAGCGGTGGGCCGAGGCGATCGCGGAGGAGGCTGGGGCGGTCGACGACCCGCCAGAGGATCTGCCAGCGCCCGAGGAGCTGGAGACGCGGCGAGCCTACGTGGTGGTGGACGTCCTCGAGCTGGACGGGCAGCCGCTGGGCGACCTGCCGTTCGCCGAGCGGCGGCGGCTCCTGGGCGGCCTGATCAACGAAGGCGTCCGGCTGCGGGTGACGCCCTCGGTCCGGACGCCGGTCGGCTCGTGGTTTCACGCCTGGCGGGAGAACGGGTTCAGCCGGGCGGTGGTGAAGCACGCCAACTCGCGATACCTGCCCGGCACCGTGAGCCCGGACTGGATCATCATCACGATCGAGCCCGACCGCGCGCCGGGCGTGGCCGGCCTGTTCTGGAAGGGACGTCGAAAGCACGAGATCAAGCGGTGAGTGTCGCCTCGGCCCTTGACTCGCGCGGCCGGTCTGCAGTGCGCGGGGTCGGCCAGGCGGACCTCATGGTCGGGATCCCCAGCTTCGGCAACGCCGACACCATCGGACACGTCGTCCGGGCCGCGACGGCCGGCATGGTCCAGTACTTCCCCGACCTCAAGCCGGTCCTGGTCAATGCCGACGGGGGGTCGGCCGACGACACCCCCCGCGTGGCCGTCAGCACGGAGAGCCCGGAGTACCTCGAGAAGATGATCCTCGTCCGCCCGCGCCACCGGCTGCGGCGGGTCGCGGTCACGTACCGCGGCGCGAGCGGGAAGGGCTCGGCGGTACGAGCGCTGCTCGAGGTCGCGCGCGAGCTGCGGGTCGAGGCCCTGGTCCTGGTCGACTCCGACCTGCGGTCGATCGTCCCCGAATGGATCGAGCTCCTCGCCGGACCGATCCTCAAGGGCGGGTACGACTACGTCGCGCCGCTCTACGCCCGGCACAAGTTTGACGGCACGATCACCAACCACATCGCCTTTCCGCTGACCCGCACGCTCTACGGCCGCCGGATCCGCCAACCGATCGGCGGCGAGTTCGCGATCAGCCGGGACCTCGTCCACGCGCTGCTCGAGTATCCCGACTGGGACGAGGCCACCGCCCGTTTCGGGATCGACATCTGGATGACCCATCACGCCCTCGCCGGGGGGTACGCCGTGTGCCAGACTCGGCTCGGGGCGAAGATCCACGACCCCAAGGACCCGGCTTCGGACCTTGGTCCGATGTTCCGCCAGGTGGTGGGGACGCTTTTCCGGCTGGCCGGGGAGCAGGCCGAATCCTGGCTGCCGGTCCGCGGCTCCCAGCCGGTGCCCGAATACGGCTTCGAGCGGGTGGTCCTCCCGGAGCCGATCACCGTCGACCAGGCGGCCCTGGTCGTCGCCTTCGATACCGCCCGACTCGCCCAGCACCAGGTCTGGAAGCGGACCCTCGCCGGTGAGCAGCTCGAACGCGTGCTCGCCCTGCCCGCGGAGTCGGCCGAGGCGTTCGGCTTCCCCTCGGAGCTGTGGATTCGTTGCCTCTTCGACGCCCTGCTCGCCTTCCAGCGACCGGGCATCGACCGTGAGGCCCTGCTGGCGGGGCTGACCGGGCTGTACTTCGGGCGCGTGGCCGGCTTCATCAACGAGGCCCTTGAATTGACCGATGACCAGGCCGAACGGCTGGTCGAGGCCCAGGCACGGGAGTTCGAGGACCTCAAACCCTGGCTCGTGCGAGCCTGGCAGGCCCAGGCCCAGGCCCAGGCCCAGGCCCAGGCCCACGCCCAGACCGGGCCGGGGGAGGGCTAATGGCCCGGCGCCGCGGCCCGTATCGGATCCTCATGCCGCTGGCCAACCCGCGGACGGCCCGCGACCTGGTCCGGATTGGCTCGCACCTCGCCCCCAAGCGGCCAACCGAGATCACTGCGCTCGGGATCGTGGAGGTGCCGGAGGGCGTCTCCCTGGCCGAAGGCGCCTCTCGCGCCCGCGAGGCGCGGCGCCTGCTGCAGCGAGTGCCGGACTTCCGCGACGACGACTCGGTGGAGGTCCGAACCGCGGTCCGCATCGGCCGTCAGGCCGCGGAGGGGATCGTCGAGGCCGTTGCCGAGATCGGCGCAGACCTTGTCATCTTCGGCTGGGCGGGTGCTCCCCGAACCGATCAGCGTCGCGCGGTGTTCTCGACCACCATCGACGAGGTCGCCCGCGAGGCGCCGTGCGACATCGCGGTCGTCAAGCAGCGGGGTTTGGGGACGGTCGAGTCCATCCTGGTGCCGGTCCGCGGCGGGCCCAACGCCGAGCTGGCCATCTCGCTCGCCAGCGACCTGGCCCGAGGCTTCGACGCGCGGCTGGTCGTCCTCCACGTCGTGCCGCCCGGAGGCGGGCCGGAGGCACTCGAGCGCGAGCGGGCCGCGCTGGAGGCGTTCGTCAAGCGAGCGACGCGGGGACTCAAGGTCAGTCACCTGGTGGTGGAGGCACCCACCGTCCGGGGCGCCATCCTGCGCGAGTCGGCGAACCACCAGCTGGTCGTCGTCGGCGCCGCCGCGCAGCCAACTGGCGTGGGATCGGGGCGCCGCCTCTTCGGGCGGCTGGCGGAGACGGTCGCGGCGCGAGCGAAGGTGACCGTGATGGTGGTCCGGACTCGGCAGCCGGTCACCCCCCGCACGTTCCACGAGCTGCGCGCCGATGAACAGAGCCTTCCGGCCGCGGACGAGGCGCTGGCCCAGCCGGGGAGCCTGCCGACGATCGTCGACCGCTGGTTCGCGGAGAACACCTTCCATGCTTCCGAGTTCAAGAACCTGCGCCGGCTGGTGGAGTTGAAGGAGCGGCAGGGCCTGACGATCAGCGTTGGGCTGCCAACCCTGAACGAGGAAAAGACGGTTGGGTTGGTCATCCGTCGGATTCGCGACGCGCTGATGGACAGGGTGCCGCTTCTCGACGAGATGCTCGTGATCGACTCCGCCTCGACCGATCGCACGGTCGAGATCGCCCGGGAGCTGGGCGTCCCCGTCCGCCAGCACGACGAGATCCTGCCCGAGCTGGGCAGCTTCCCCGGCAAGGGCGAGGCCCTATGGAAGAGCCTGTACGAGCTGCGCGGCGACCTCGTGGTGTGGGTCGACACCGACATCCGCAACATCCAGCCTCGCTTCGTCTACGGGTTGCTCGGGCCGCTCCTTCGCGAGCCGCGAATCCAGTACGTGAAGGGCTTCTACCACCGTCCGCTGCAGGCCGCAGGGGGGGTGCAACCCGAGGAAGGCGGGCGCGTGACCGAGCTCATGGCGCGGCCGCTCATCAACCTGTTCGTCCCCGAGCTGTCAGGCGTCATCCAGCCCCTGGCCGGCGAATACGCCGGACGGCGCGAGCTGCTCGAAGCGGTTCCGTTCTTCACCGGCTACGCGGTGGAGATCGGGCTCCTCATTGACGTCCTGGATCGGGTCGGCTTGCCCGGTATCGGGCAGGTCGACCTCGAACGCCGTATTCACCGTAACCAGTCGCTCATCGATCTGTCGCGCATGTCGTTCACGATCCTCAAGGCGGCGATCACGAAGCTCGAAGAGCGCCAGCAGATCGAGCTGATGACCGAGATGGGCGAACGCATGAATCGGATCCGGGTCGAGGGCGAGCGCTTCCGCCTCGAGGTCCACGAGGTGGGGGACGAGATCCGTCCGCCGATGATCAGCATTCCGGCCTACCGCGCCCGCCGTTCGGAACGGCGCTCGTGAGTCCCGCCCTGCGGGTGGTGGTCGCGCCCGACTCGTTCGGCGGTGCGCTCGACTCGGTGGCGGTGGCGGCCGCCATCGCCCGCGGCTGGGCGTCTGCCCGCCCCGACGACGAGATCGCCCTGATCCCGATGGCTGACGGCGGGGAGGGAACCCTGGCCGCGATCGCGGCCGCCATGGGGGACCGGATCGATCGACGATCGGTGGAGACCGTGGATCCGCTGGGCCGGGACATCAACGCCGACTGGCTCGTCCTGGACGGCGGCGCCACCGCCTTCGTCGAGATGGCCGCCGCCAGCGGCCTTTCCCACCTGGCCCCGCCCGAGCGAACCGCCGATGTCGCGCGAGCGGCCTCGAGCCGCGGCACGGGCCGCGTCATCCGCTCCGCGCTGGACGCCGGCCCGGGCCGCCTGGTCATCGGGCTCGGAGGGTCCGGGACGACCGACGGAGGCGCGGGGCTGCTGACCGAGCTCGGATTGCGGCTGCTCGACGCCCGGGGCGAGGAGATCGCCGATGGTGGCGCGGCTCTGGCCGCAGTCGACCACATCGATATCGGTGGGCTCGATCCGCGACTCAGCACGGTCGAGCTCGTGATCGCGTCGGACGTGACCAGCCCCCTGGTCGGGCCGCGGGGAGCGGCCGCGACCTTCTCGCCGCAGAAGGGCGCCGATCCGGACACGGTGGCAGAGCTCGACGCCGCGCTCGGGCGATGGGGAGCCGAAGTCAGGCGGGCCACGGGCCGCGACGTCGTCGACGTGCCCGGCGCGGGCGCGGCGGGAGGGACGACCGCCGGAATGCTGGGGTTTACCAACGCCGAGGTCCGGCCCGGGGTCGAGGTCGTCGCCGAGCTCGTCGGGCTGGCTGCCGCGTGCGAGGGGGCGGACATCGTCATCACCGGTGAAGGGCGCGCCGACGAGCAGACGCTGGCCGGCAAGGCGGCCCTTGGCGTGGCCCGGCATGCCGGTCGGGCACCCGTGATCCTCTTGTGCGGCGGCCTGGGTCCGGGGGCGGAGATCGTCGAGGCTTCCGGTGCGTTCGCCGTGGTCCAGCCCATCGTGGACCGCCCCACGGACCTCGAGACAGCAATGGCCGACACCGAGCGGCTGCTGGCCAACGCCAGCGCGCGCCTGGCGCGCGGCATCGGCATCGGTAAGCGGCTGGGCTCCCGTGGCTGGCGCTGATCAGGTCGAGCTCGTCCGCCGGACGGCCTTTGCGCTGCTCGTCCGAGACGGTCGACCGGTCGCCGCGGATGCCCTGGCCACGGCCACCGACGAGGTCGACCCCAAGCACGTGGCTGAAGCGATCGATGAGCTCGCAGCGAATGGACTCATCGACCGGAGCCCCGCTGGCGCGGTGGTCGGGGCCGGCGGGCTGACCCTCGCCGCGGCGCCGCACGGCCTGCTCCTGCGAGGCCGCGACTACCGGACGTGGTGCGCGTACGACGCGATCGGGATCGCTGCCGCGTTGCGCGAGACTGCCGCCATCTCCACCCGCTGCGGGGTGTGTGAGCGGGCGATCGCCCTGCCCCTGCCCGACGGTGCCACGGGGGATCGACCGGAGCGGCTGTGGCTGGCCGCGGGCGGGTCACGGATGCGCGAGGACTTCTGCGCCCCGACGGTCCTGCTCTGCTCGGCGGAGCACGCCGCGACGTGGTCCGAGCGCCAGGCGGGTCGCGGACGGATCATCGACCTCGGCACCGCGTCGCGGCTGGGGGCAGGTGCCTGGTCGGTCTATGCGCGCGAGGTCGAGCGCCTGGGCGCCGCGTGAAGGTCAACCGTCGCCGGCTCGCCGCGCTGCGCCGCGTCCGGCGCGCGCGCATCGGTCCCGTTCTCGAGCGACTGGCGGACCGGTATGGCCTGCCCGCGTGGTCGGGACCCCGTCTGGACGCGGTTGCCGAGCTCGTGCTGACCGTGCTCGCCCAGAACACGGCCGATACGAACTCGCACCGGGCGTTCGTCGCGCTGCGGGCCGCCTACCCGACCTGGGACGCGGTGCTGGCTACGCCCACCGACGAGCTGGCCGACGTCATCCGTCCCGGTGGCCTGGCGCCGACGAAGTCGCGGCGGATCCAGCAGGTCCTGGCCGAGGTCCACGACGCGACGAACGGGACGTGGGACCTCGGATTCCTCGGGGAGTGGCCGCTGGAGGAGGCCCTCGCCTGGCTGGTGGCGCTGCCGGGCATCGGGCGCAAGACCGCGTCGATCGTCCTGCTGTTTTCCTTCGGCCGACCCGCGCTGCCGGTCGACACCCATGTTTACCGGGTCGCCGCGCGCCTCGGGCTGTTGCCGCCAAAGACGCCTCTGACCCGCGCCCACGACCTGCTCGAAGAGGTCGTGCCGCCCGATTCGATGTACGCCGCTCACGTTCTCCTCATTCGCCATGGTCGCGAGGTGTGCCGGGCGCCGCGGCCGATCTGCGGCCTCTGCCCGCTCACCGACCTGTGCCCGTACTTCGCCCTCGTCCAGAAGGGGAAGGCCCGCATGGCGCCCATCCCCCGCTCTCTTGAGCGCGGGCCGCGGTACCACGACGAGCTGCTCCACGGCTGGGCGCCGCCGGGGACGCTAGAATCGCCCGCCGGGCCGAAGTAGCTCAGGGGTAGAGCAACGGTTTCGTAAACCGTCGGTCGTGGGTTCGAATCCCACCTTCGGCTCCACCTTCTAAGCACCGATCCCCGCCACGCCGGCGGGCCCACTCGGACGCCTAGACGCCTCGGCACGTGCCGAGGCGTCCATGCAGCGCGGCACAAACGGACCGCCCTCCGAGCGCCGAGCCGGGTTGGACATAGTGGACGCCGCCCTGCTGGAGCTCGGTGAGGGCAAGATTGCGGAACGCCAGAAGCGTGGTAGGACCCCGGCCAGACGTAAGCGCCAGCGAACGATACATACTCCCCCCAGTATCGGTGGTCGCCGGATCAGCGCTGGGGCCATCGGTCACATCTTTGGGGGGTGGCCCGGTCCGTATCTGACAATCGCCCGGGTGGGGCCGGGAGCCGGCGCAACGGGACCCGCGGGTAGCCGAGGTGGGCGTCGGGGAGCCGGCTATCGCTCGGCCTCGGCTGGCCTGGGTGAGGCAATCCTAGCCAGGGCGCCCCCATTCCTGATTTCCCGAGTCCTTATCGTCTTAGGACCAAAGCGTTGTTGACTGTCAACGCCCCGTGATCGATAACTAACCAACACTCGCCTTTGGGCGAAGGAGTGGACATGGATTCACGGCGTCACGGTGCCAAGCGGCTGCGAGCGGTTAGCATCGCAGTCAGTCTCGCAATCGGGTTGGTTGCCGTTGGACAGACGGCACTTGCTGGCGGGCCATCAACGGTCGGCCTCGGAACGGCGTCCAGCTTCGCGGTCCTTGCCGGAGCTGGGATCACTAACACCGGCCCGACCACGATCAACGGTGATGTTGGCACCCACCCGACAACCAGCCAGACCGGCTTCGGCTCGGTCACCATCAACGGGACCAATCACGCGGGCGACGCGGTTACGCAAGGGGCGAAGACCGACCTCATCACCGCATACAACACGGCAGCCGCAGCCGGGCCGGCCATCCCGGTCGTCGCCGACCTCGGGGGCCAGACCCTCACACCCGGTGTCTACAACTCCGCATCTTCGCTAGGACTGACGGGGGCGCTGACGCTCTCGGGCGGGTCGGGCGATGTCTGGATCTTCCAGGCCGGCTCGACACTTACCGCCGCTTCCGGAAGCAGTGTCGTTTTCACCGGCGGCGCCGGCCCCTGCAATGTCTTTTGGCAGATTGGCAGTTCCGCGACAATCGGTACAGGGTCAGCTTTTGCGGGCACGATCATGGCCTTGGAGTCGATCACCGTCACGACCGGCGCGACGATCAACGGTCGTGCGCTCGCACGGAACGGCGCCGTGACGCTCGACACGAACGTTATCGGAAGCTCGACGTGCCCGGGTGCCGCCCCCCTGCCGAGTGCGGCAGCCTCCGTGCCGAACGCGGCACTCCCCGAGCCGGAGCCGACGTCCGGTCTGGTGGCACTCGGCTTCGCCGCGCTGCTCCTCGGTTCACTCGGGACGCTGGCCTTCGTCAACCTTCGCCGGCGGTAAGCCGCCGGTAAGCCGACCAGCTGAGCATCGGTCCGCCGGACCCCCGGCGATCGACCTCTCGGGAACCGCGGTAGCCGAGGTTGGCGCCGGGAGCCGGCCTGGCGTCGATCAGAAGGCGTCGAGACTCCGATATTCGTTACAAACGGCCCTTGCCTAGCCGCCTCCGATCGGTGCCGAATGGCGCAGTCGGCGACTGTATGGCCATCAGTGCCGACCATGCGCAGTTGGAGGACAGATCGATGATGGGCTGGGACATGGGGCTGGGCATGGGTTTGATGTGGCTGTGGGTGCTCGTGCCTCTGGCCCTCGTGGTAGGGGTCGGGTGGCTCATCGCCCGGGGGTCCGGGGCCCGCCCCGGTCAGCCACGAGAGGACGATGCGGATGCCATTCTCCGACGGCGCTTCGCGGCCGGCGAGATCGACATCGAGGAGTACGAACAGGCGCGCGCAGCACTTGGGCTGCCCGGCGCAAAGCTCGGGGGCGGCGCTTCGTCGGAGTGATCCGATAATCGGCTTGGTAGAGGTAGCAACGCCGGTAGCAACGGACGGCCGCTGGCGGACGCCAGGGTAGGCTTTCGTAAACCGTCGGTCGTGGGTTCGAATCCCACCTTCGGCTCCATTACCACTAACAGCGAGATCGCCGTGGCACTCCTCGGCCTCGTAGCGATTGGCCGGACCGCGATGAGTCAGCCCGCGGGAGGAGGCCCCGTGGGCGGTGTGGCAGGCGGCGGTGGCCCGGCCGGCGGCGGCGGGCCAGCCGGAGGGCCTGTGGGCGGGACCTCGAGGTCATCCGGTCCGCCGAGGGTGTCGGTCGGCGGCTGGTTCCGCTGGTTGTACCAGAGGACCACCGCTGCGGCGCCGGTGCCCAGCAGGCCCAGGACGATGATCCACGGCAGCAACCCACCACCCTCGTCGTCACCCTCGCCGCTCGGCGACGGGCTGGGCTCGGGGGAGGCGGATTCCGACTGGGAA
Source organism: Candidatus Limnocylindria bacterium (assembly GCA_035709505.1). Classification (GTDB taxonomy): domain Bacteria; phylum Chloroflexota; class Limnocylindria; order QHBO01; family QHBO01; genus DASTEQ01. The sequence continues at coordinate 644 of DASTEQ010000182.1, read as the reverse complement.
GCCGACGGGCTCGGCGACGGGCTCGGCGTTGCGGTCGGGCTCGGTGACAGCGTTGGCGTCGCCGTGGGCGTCGGGGCGGGTGTCGCGGTGGGGACCGCGGTCGGCGAGGGCGTGTCCTCGGGCTCTGGCGTCTCCGCAGGCTCCGGGGTCTCGGTGGGCTCGGGCGTTGCCGTCGCCGGCACCGGCGTCGGCATGGGAGTCACGACCGGAGTCGGCGCCACCGAGGGTGCGGGGCTCACAGACGGCACTTCCGACGGGGCACCCGACGCGCCCGGACACTCAACACCGAGGCCGTCGATGACGGTCTGGAACGCACCGATCGCGTCGGACGCCAGCTGGGCACCCTCCTGTGCGGCCTCCACCTGGTTCGGGTTGCCGGTCTCGATCGCCTGCCGGAAATCAGCCGCGGAATCCTCACTGGCGTCGATCACGGCCTGGAAGGCCTCGCGGACGACCGGTCCGACCTCGTCGTCGGTCGCGGTATCGAGGGTGGCCTGGGCCGCCGCGCTCGTCGCTTCCAGCGAGTCCAGCGCGGCGAGGGCGGCGGCGTTTTCGGGTGTGCCGTCCTGCACGACGAGTTCCGCGTCCAGCGCCACCAAGGCGTCGAGGTCGTCCTGGATCTCCGTGGTGTAGCCCGAGAGGCC
>DASTEQ010000181.1:0-5177 GCA_035709505.1 Candidatus Limnocylindria bacterium | reverse complement strand
ACCCGGAGCGCGCGGCGTACCTGCGGGTGGTCGTGCGCGAGACCGATGCTGGCTGGGTCGCCAGCCCGGCCGGGGGTCAGCTCTCATCGCAGCTGCGCGCGCTGGCGGCGGCGAACGGCCTGCTCGTCGTCCCCATCGGGGAGCCGGCTGGACGAGAGGGCCACCCGTACGACACGATCCTGATGTCCGATCCCGATCCGGTGGCAGGCTGATCGACCGATGAAACCGACACACCTCGATGCCGAAGGCGCCCCCCGGATGGTGGACGTCAGCGCGAAGCCGATCACTGACCGACGGGCCGTTGCCGAGGCGACGGTCCGGATGCGGCCCGAGGTCCTGGCGACCCTCCTCGACGCAGGCGGGCCGAAGGGGGACGCCCTGGTCGTGGCTCGACTGGCCGGGGTGGCGGCCGCGAAACGTACGGCCGAGCTCATCCCCCTCGCCCACCCGCTGCCGCTGGACGTCATCGAAGTCGATCCGGTCGCCGATCGCGAGGCGGGGACGTTGACCCTGCGCGCTGAGGTCACGGCCACGGCCCGCACCGGGGTCGAGATGGAGGCATTGACGGCGGCCGCCATCGCCGCGCTCACGATCTACGACATGGCGAAGGCCCTGCAGCGCGACATTGTCATCGAGCGGGTCCGGCTCCTCGAGAAGTCGGGCGGTCGGAGCGGGGACTTCCGGGCCAAGCCATGACCGAAGCCATCGTCGTCGTTGTTTCCACCCGGGCGGCGGACGGGACGCGGGCGGACACCGTCGGCCCCGATCTCGTCGCGCGGCTCGCGGCGGCCGGCTGGGCCGTGGAGCCGGCACCAGTGGTCGTTCCGGACGATGCGGCTGCGTTGGCCGGCCTGCTGACCGAGCTCGCCGCCGGGGCGCATCAGCTCATCGTCACCACCGGCGGGACCGGCCTCTCGCCGACAGACCGCACCCCAGAGGCCACGGGCCGAATAGCCGACTACCTCGTCCCCGGGCTGGCCGAGCTGATGCGCGCCGCGGGAACGGTTTCGACGCCGCTCGCCGCACTCTCCCGGGGAGTGGTGGCGGTTCGCGGCCACGCCCTCATCGTCAACCTTCCCGGTTCACCGGCCGGGGCAGCTGAGTCGCTCGACGCCGTCCTGCCCGTCCTCCGCCATGCGGTCGATCAGCTGAGCGGTGGCGACCACCACCGAACGTCTGCACCTGGCACCTCCAAATGACCGCCAAGAGCGGTCAGCTCCCGATCCCCGGGTTCGCAGGCGCGGTCATCGGTCCGACGGACGATGAGTACGACACGCACCGCGAGGTGTGGAATGCGATGGTCGACCATCGGCCGGCGCTCATAGCGCGTACCACGAGCGCAACCGATGTGGCGGCCGCGATCCGCTTCGCGCGACAGCGCGACCTCGATATCGGCGTGAAGTGCGGCGGGCACAGCGTGCTGGGTCTCTCCGTGCCACACGACGGGCTGATGATCGACCTTTCGCCGATGAGCGAGGTGCGGGTGGATGCCGATGCACGACGAGCTCGAGTGCAGGGCGGGTCACTGCTTCGATACCTCGACCAGACCACTCAGGCCCAAGGCCTGGCCACGACCGCAGGCAACGTGTCGCACACCGGGGTCGGTGGCCTGACGCTGGGCGGCGGCATGGGCTGGCTGGCCCGCCAGTTTGGGCTCGCGTGCGACAACGTCGAAGAGTTCGAGGTCGTCACCGCAGAAGGCGAAACGGTCCGCGCGTCGAGCTCGGAGAACACGGACCTGTTCTGGGGGTTGCGAGGCGGCGGCGGCAACTTTGGGGTGGTCACCGAGTTCGTGTTCCGTGTCCATCCCATTGCCGGCCAGGCGATGATGGTTGATCTCACGTTCGACGCGAACGATGCGGTCGACCCCATGCGGCGCTGGCGCGGCCTCCTGCCCGATGCCCCGCGAGAGGCCACCCTGACCGCGGACGCCGTGACCAGCGACGGACGGCCCATCGTCACCATCGGTTTTGTGTGGGTGGGCGATGAGGCTGAAGGGCGAAGGTACCTGCAGACCATCAAGACCATCGGGACGCCACTCAGCGAATCCGTGGAGGTGATGCGATATCTCGACCTCCAGCGCATGTTCGATAGCCGACACCACCACGGCATGCGCCGGTACGCGGCGGGCCACTACCTGGCCGAGCTCACTGATGCCGCGATTGACGCTTTCCTCACCCGCGGCGCGCCAACGGGCGATGGCGTCGACTGGAACCGGGCCTCAGGCGGTGGATTTCAGGCATACGGTGGCGCGATCGCCGAAATCTCAAACGATGAGACGGCCTTCAGCCATAGGGACGCGCTCGTCGAGTTCTTCGGCGGCCACACCTGGACCGATCCCGCCGAGGACGAGTGGCGGATGGCGGCCGCGCGGGCGTTTGGCGCGGCACTGGCCCCCTTCTCCAGCGGTGTCTACGTGAACTCGATCTTCGAGCCGAGCCCGACCGAGATCCAACGCGCGTACGGGGAAGCGAAACTGGATCGGCTGGCGGGCCTCAAGCATCGCTGGGACCCTGACAACGTGTTCCATCTGAACCAGAACATCCTTCCTCGCCAGGGTTCCGGTCCGTCTGACTGACGCGGGCGGTAACCGCGACCGTCGAACCGCGATTGAGTCGAATCGGCGCTCCGTTTCCCCATACCCGGTGAATGCGCTGGTCTGAACCGGCGCACGATGCGGTGAGGAATGGATACCGATCTTGTGATCCAAGCACAACGCGGCGACGAACAGGCCTTCGCGAGCCTGGCCGTGGCCGCCGGCGATCGGCTCCACGCGGTAGCGCACAGGATCCTGCGCGACATCGACCTTGCCGAGGATGCGACGCAGCAGGCGCTGCTGAGCATCTGGCGAGACCTTCCGCAGCTGCGCGACCCGGCCCGCTTTGAGGCCTGGTCGTACCGGCTCCTCGTCCGCGCCTGCTACGCCGAGGCCCGCCGGAATCGGTCCTGGCACCCGGGCTTGCGCCTCGTGGATACCGACACGCCGATGGCGGACTCGTCCGCCTCGGTGGCCGACCGCGACCAGCTCGAGCGCGGGTTCCGTCGACTTTCCATCGACCACCGTGCGGTGGTCGTGCTCCATCACTACCTCGACTTCACGCTCGACGAGGTCGCCGACGCGCTCGGCGTACCCGTCGGCACTGTTCGATCTCGACTCCATTACGCGATGCGCGGCCTGCGCGCGGCGCTCGACGCCGACGCACGCCCGGCACCGCGCGAGGTTGCGAAATGAGCACCGACCGCGACGTCAACCGCATCGTTCGGTCGTGGATGGACGAGGGCGTCACGGCGCTCCCGGACCACCTCCTGGATGCCGTGCTCGACCAAATCCCCGCGACCCCGCAGCGTCGCCCCTCGTGGTTGGCGCGGAGGTCCTCCTCCATGAACACCTACCTGAAGTTCGGCCTGGCCGCAACCGCCGTGGTGGCGGCTCTCGTGATCGGCCTCCAGCTCATCGGTTCTCCGAATGTTGTCGCCCCTCCAACGGCGACGCCCACCCCAAGTGCCGCTGCCCCCAGCGCGGCGGACATCACCTTGCCACTCCCGTCGGTCACGGGATCTCAACTCGCCGCCGGGACGAGTTACTTCCTGCCGGACTTCCCGGTGGGGGTCGCGTTCACGGTTGCTGATCGGTGGCGTGCCTGTTCTGAGAGCCCGGTGGAGCAGCTCCTGTGCTACTACCCATCAGGCGATTTCGCCGGTCAGCTCGGATTCCTGATCGTCACCAATGTCGCGGTCGATCCCTGCTCCCCCGGCGAGGTCTTCCCAGACCCGCCGGTTGGGCCGTCCGTCGACGATCTCGTCACGGCCATCTCCAGCCTGGAGGGCTTCGAGGTCACGACCCCGGTCGACACCAGCGTCGATGGGTTCAGCGGCAAGCTATTGACCGTCAGCGCCTCGACCGATTCCGGCTGTGACGCCCTCGCTCCATGGGCGACGGAGGATCGGGTGATCGGCGGGGTGCTGCCCGGCCATACCGACGTCCTCCGCATCCTCGATGTCGATGGCGATCGGATCGTGATCACCTCCCCTGACCCTATCTACCCCTACGCAGCCGAGTTCGACGCCGTCCTGGCGACGGTCCAGCTCGAGCCCTAGGCAAGCTCAATGCCATCGCAGACTGAAAGGACCATTCACATGACTCGCTTCACTCGTCTGCCGCTGCGCCTGGTCGTCATCGCGGCCACGACGTTCGCACTCGTCGCCGCCGCACCCGCTGTCACGGCAGTCTCTCCACGCAGTGGGGACCTCTTCATCACCAAGGAGTGCTCGGAGTTCACCGGTCTGCCCGGCGGGTTCTGCACGATCACATCCTCGAACCTCAACGCCATCAAGGCGGGATCGCGGGTCGTCTACGCGTCCGGCCTGACGCCGCCGACGCTGGACAGCGATATCACCATCGTTCGAGGAGGCAACAGCATCGCTCAAGGCCACGTCCACCTCAATCTCCTGACCGGCACGGGCACCGTCACGCTGTCGGGCGGGACGGGCCAGTTCCTGGGGTTCGAGGCCAACGTGATCGTTACGTGCCCCGTGCGACCTGACTGCAGCTGGTCCGGGTCGTACAGCTTCAGTCCGCCCGGCCTGGACTGACACGGAACCTACGGGCTGCGTGAGAGGCGACGCCCACCAGACTCGCGTCCCAGCAGAAACGGCGGCGGCCTCCGGGCCGCCGCCGTTCCAGACTTGGATTGAAGGAATCACGGTCTAAGGCCGCACTTACGGGGATATGACGCCGGCTGCAACCGGCGCACCATGCGGTGAGGGATGGACCGAGATCTCGTGATTGCGGCTCAGCGCGGGGATGAAGAGGCCTTTGCGATGCTGGTCGTCGCCCACGGGGGGCGGCTCCAGGCGGTGGCCCAGCGCATCCTCCGGGACTTCGACCTGGCCGAGGACGCCACTCAACAGGCCCTGCTGCGGATCTGGAAGAGCCTCCCCAAGCTCCGCGACCCGGCACGCTTCGAGGCGTGGTCCTACCAGCTGCTTATCCGCTCGTGCCACGCCGAGGCGCGCCGAACCAGGCACTGGCAGCCCGGGCTGCGCATGGTCGAGACCGACGCGCCAACCGACGACCCGTCGGTCAGCATCGCCGACCGCGATCAGCTCGAGCGGGCGTTCCGCAGCCTGTCGGTCGACCATCGGGCAGTCGTCGTCCTCCACCACTACCTCGACCT
>DASTEQ010000180.1:0-6904 GCA_035709505.1 Candidatus Limnocylindria bacterium | reverse complement strand
CTGGTCGGTGTCAGTCGTGCTCGCGGTTCGGCTGCCGGAGGAAGCTCGGGATGTCGAGGTCCGTCTCGCCGTACGCCGGACGCTCGAGCTAGGTCGGTCGGACGGTGACCGGCTCTCGCTCGACGCCCGGGGTCGTCTCGGACGGCTCCGGCGCCTCGTCGATGGGCTCCGGCGCGGGGGTGACCGTAAACGCGGTTCGCTCGACCCGCTCGCGCTCGATCTCGGCGAGCAGCTCGCGGCTCTTCTCGTCCAGCGACGACTCGATCCCGACCGCCGTCTCCGCCGAAGCGGGCCGGACGGCGGGCTTTGGCCGGCTGCGCGCGGCGTCGAAGCCGGTCGCGATGACGGTGACCTTCACCTCGTCGCGCATCCGGTCGTCGATGACCGTGCCGAAGATGATGTTGGCCTCCGGGTCGGCGGCCTCCTTGATCACCTCGGCCGCCTCGTTGACCTCGAACAGGCCGAGGTCGCTGCCGCCGGTGACGTTGAACAGGATGCCGCGCGCGCCCTGGATGTTGATCTCCAGCAACGGGCTCATGACCGCTGCCCGTGCGGCCTCCACGGCACGGTTCTCGCCGGTCCCGATCCCGATCCCCATCATGCTGCTGCCGGCCTCGCGCATGATCGTCTTCACGTCGGCGAAGTCGAGGTTGATCAGGCCCGGGACGGTGATCAGGTCGCTGATGCCCTGCACACCCTGGCGCAGGACGTCGTCCACCACCCGGAAGGCGTCAAGAATCGTCGTCTTCTTGTCGACGACCTCCCGCAGCCGGTCGTTGGGAATCGTGATCAGGGTGTCGACCTTGTCCTTCAGGGTCTCGGTGTACTGCTCGGCGACGAGCTTGCGGCGCGCGCCCTCGAAGCTGAAGGGCTTGGTCACGACCGCGACGGTCAGGGCGCCGAGGTCCTTGGCAATCTCGGCCACAACGTGGGCGGCACCGGACCCGGTGCCGCCGCCCATGCCGGCGGTGATGAAGATCATGTCGGCATCCTTGAGCGCCTCGTAGATCTTCTCGGAATCCTCCTCCGCGGCACGCTGTCCGATGGCGGGGTCAGCGCCGGCCCCCAGGCCACGGGTGATCTTGTCGCCGATGCGGATCTTGTGCGGCGCGTCACTCTGGAGCAGCGCCTGGGCATCGGTGTTCACGGCAATGAACTCGACGCCCATCATCTCGGCCCGGATCATGCGGTTGACGGCGTTGCTGCCTCCCCCGCCGATACCAATGACCTTGATCAGGGCGAAGTTCTCTGCGTCGGACCGGAGCGGCATGGGACATCTCCTGGGTGCGTGCGACTATGGCCGGGCACGGGAAGGGTCCGAACCCAGAGTGAGTGGGCCTGTCCGCTAGTCTACCGATCGGTCCTTCCGACCGAAAACCGATCTGTCCACAACCTCGATCGGAGTTGTCCACAACCTCTCGGCCGATGGTGGATGCACGCGGCCATGCTCCACATTCCGGCCCGGCGGGTCAGCCTGGGAAGAGGCTTCGGAACCAGTTCCGCGCGCGGGTCACGCCGTCGCTGACCGGGGACCGGGTCACGAAGCCGATCGGCTCCGCGCCCACGTGACGGGCACCCCACAGGAGCAGCCCGAGCGACGTCGAGAAGGCCGGATTTGTGAGCTGGTCCATGAGCCCTCCCACGCCCTGGGGAGTGGCGACCCGGACGGGCATCTCGAGAACGTCCCGGGCCAGCTCGGCGACGCCGGCCAGCCGCGCGCCGCCACCGGTGAGGACGAGGCCCGCCGGCAGCGGGCTGCCGTGGCCCGAGCGCGCAACCTCTTCCCGGATGAGCTCGTACAGCTCGCGCATCCGCGCCTCGATGATCTCGCTCAGCTTGCGGCGCTGGATCGTCTGCCCGCCGCCCTCGCCCATGACCGCGACGTTGATCAGCTCTTCGGGCTGCACCTCGGCAACATTCGAGGTCCCGTGCCGGATCTTCACGTCCTCGGCCAGGTTCAGGCTCGTGCGCAAACCGATGGCCACGTCGTTCGTCACGTGGATGCCCCCGACCGGGATGACGGCCGAGTGATGGACCGCGCCGTCGACGAACACGGCCATATCGGTCGTCCCGCCCCCGACATCGGCAACGATGACCCCGAGCTCCTTCTCGGTATCGGTCAGGGTGGCCTCCGCCGCGGCCAGCGAGGCGATCACCAGCTCGTCGATCTGGACGCCGGCCGAGCTCACGCACTTGGTCAGGTTCTGGAGGGAGGTGCTGGCCCCGGCCACGATGTGGGTCTCGACCTCGAGCCGGACCGCGCTCATGCCGAGCGGGTCCTTGATGCCCTCCTGGCCATCGACGATGTAGCCGCGGGGAATGACGTGGAGGATCTCCCGGTTGGAGGGGACCTGCACCGCCCGGGCAGCCTCGGTGGCGCGAGCGATGTCCTCCTTCGACACTTCCCGACGGTGGCCGCTGACCGCCACCACGCCACGGCTGTTCTGGGACGAGATGTGCCCGCCGCCGACCGAGACGAACGCGGACCCGATCTTGTAGCCGGACAGCCGCTCGGCCTTCTCGATGCTCGTCGCGATCGACTGCACCGTCTGCTCGATGTTGGCGACCATCCCTTTCTTGATCCCGATCGAAGGGGCGATTCCGTAGCCGACGACGTTCACATCACCGGCGGGAGTGACCTCGCCGATGAGGGTCGTGACCTTGGTGCTGCCCGGGTCGATGCCCACCAGGACCGTTTCTCTATCCAAACTCAGCCTCCGTGAAGCGCGGCCGACCTTACAGGAAGTGGCGCCGGATCAGGGCCACGTTCTGGAAGATGCGCAGGCCGAAGGCGATGAGGGCAACGAGGTAGAGGTCGATCCCAAGTCGGTCGCCGAGGAACGTGAGGACCACCGCCACCGCGGTGTTGGCGACGAAGCCGCTGAGGAAGACGCGGTTGTCGTACTGGCCGTCGAGCTCGGCTCGGACCGCGCCGAGGATGGAGTCGAGGCCGGCGAGGATCGCGACCGCGGTGTAGCGGGCGAGGTCCGGGGTCACGCTGACGTTGAGCAGCAGGCCCAGCAGAATGCCGAGCCCGAGCCCAACGAGGGGGAGCCACATCCGGAGGTTCGACGACACGGCGCTCGGTCGAGATCCGGGTGCCGCCGTTCGGCCAGCGGTCTCAGCCCCGGGCACGGAAATATACCCTTCCCGGATTGCGGGCATCGATCCACGCCACGCCAGCCTCGGGGTGCTCGGCGAAGAGCGTCCGGATGCTGCCGGCCTGCTCGGAGACGCGTCCACGAATCGTGGCGGCGGTGTCTTCCGGAGCCTTCCCGTAATACCCCATCGCGGCCTGCCAGCCTGCCTGCGGGGAGGAGAGGATGAAGCCGTAGGTCGGGTCCACCGAGATCCGGAGCACGGCCGAGGCGGACCCGAGCCGCTCGGCTGGCAGGTCGCCGAGCGCAAGGGCGGCATCCACCTCGTCGAGGGGCAGCTGGTCGCCGATCCACAGGTCGTGGGACGCTTCACGCTGGTCGTCGACGAAGGGCAGCTCCGCGTACCCGCCGGGCACCGTGGCGTCCCGGGACTGGCTGCCGACCACGGTGCCGTCCTCGGCGACCAGCAGCTGGGCCGCATCTGTCCGCCAGATGGCGACCGCGTCACCTTCTACCAGGGAGACCTCCACGCGGCCGAACAGCCCGATGTCCACCGAGGCACGCTCAACCCCGGGCAGGCCGCCGAGCTCGGTGGCGATCGCGCCCGCGTTCACCAGCAGCGCGCTGCGACCCATCATCGGTTCGGTCACCGCGTCGAGGGCGGCACGCTCGGTCCAGTCGGCACCGCTGTAGGACACGGCCCGGATCCGCAGCGACGGGCCACCGACCAGCCATGCGCCACCCGCCACCAGCGCGAGACACAGGATCGCAGCCGTGATCCGCGTCCAGTTGATGCGCCGCCGACGGCGCCGCGGCGAGGGAGTCGGCGGTTTCGCGGCGCCCCGTGCCGGACGGCCTCGGCCCTTGACCCTCGTCGTCCGCCGGGACCGGGGATCGGTGCTGGCCGCTCCCGGGCGGCGCCGACCGATCGGTCGGGTCGGCTCGAAGAGGCGCCCGTCGCTCATTCGGGCGCCTCCTCCTCGGCAAGCTCGATCAGTCGGGCGACGAGATCGGCGAACGAGATGCCCGCCAGCTCGGCCTGCTTGGGGAACATCGAGGTGGCGGTGAAGCCGGGAATCGTGTTCATCTCCGAGATGAACACCTCGTCCGGCGTGGCGAGGAAGTCGACCCGGGCCATTCCCCGCGCGTCGACGGCGCGGTAGGCGGCGAGCGACAGCTCGCGGAGTCGGGCGGCCAGGACGGAGTCGACCTCGGCGCGGGGCACGACATCGGCGAGGCCGGGGACGTACTTGGCCTCGTAGTCGTACAGCTCATGGTGGCTGATGATTTCGCCCGGCTCGAACACGACCGGGTCGTCATTGCCGAGCACACCGCACTCAAACTCGCGGGCACCGGGAACGTAGGCCTCGACGATGATCTTCGTGTCCCAGCGGAACGCCGCCTCGACGGCTGCGGGCAGCTCCTCGGGCGCGTGAGCGAGAGTCATCCCCACGCTGCTGCCCAAGCGGGCCGGCTTCACCACGGCCCTCGGGCCGATGCGGTCGGTGATGTCGGCGAGGACCTGCTGCGGGGAGTCACGCCAGGCGCGACGCGAGAAAGAGGTGTACGCAACCACCGGCAGGCCGTGGCCCCGCATGAGGTCCTTGAAGACGACCTTGTCCATGGCCACGGCGCTCGCCAGCACCCCGGCACCGGTGTACGGGATCCCGGCCAGCTCGAGAAACCCCTGGAGGGTTCCGTCCTCGCCGTACGGCCCGTGCACGGCGAGGAAGGCAACGTCGATCGCTTCGCCTAGTGCGCGGAGCGCCGTGCGCGCCTCCACCGCAGCGGGCCCCGCCGCGACCGGCAGGGTGACCTCGCCCGCGTCCAGGCGTGCACTGTGATCGCCGATCGACTCGACGCCGAGCTCGCCTGCGAGGCTGTCCGCCGGTCCCAGCTCGGCGGCGGGGCCGGCCGGAAGATGCCATCCGCCGGCGGCGTCGATGTAGATCAGGTACGGCTCGAACCGATCGCGGTCGATTTCGCGCAGGATCGCCTCGGCCGACGCGATGCTGACCTCGTGCTCCGCCGAGCGCCCACCGGCGAAGATGCCGATCCGGCGCCGGGTCATCGGTCCCCCTCCCACGCGCCGACGAACTCGATCTCGTACTCGAGCTGGACGCCGGCTGAATCGCGGACGACCCTCCGCACCTCCTCTGCCAGCTGACGCACGTCGGCGGCCCGGCCGCCTCGGTCGGTGACGATGAAGTTCGCGTGCCGGGTGCTGACCGATGCGGTTCCGACCCGGAGGCCCTTCAGTCCCGCGACGTCGATCAGCCGTCCGGCATGGTCCCCCGGCGGGTTGCGAAAGACGCTGCCCGCGTTCTGCTCGGCGAGCGGCTGGGTGGCCTGGCGTTGCGCCTGGAACGCCGTGATTCGCTCCGCAACCGCTGCGGGCAGGTCGCCGGCCGTCAGCTCCAGGACTGCGGACAGGACGATCTGCGGCTCGTGCTTGAACCGCGACTCGCGGTAGCCGAAGCGGCATTCGGCGTTTGGGAAGCGATGCTGCTCGCCCCTCGACGGATCCCAGGCCTCGACGAATGTCAGCACGTCGCTGATCTCGCTCCCGTGAGCTCCGGCGTTCGCCCAGACGGCCCCGCCCAGGGTGCCGGGGACGGCGATCCCCCACTCCAGCCCCGCCAGTCCGGCCGCGGCTGCCCGCTTCACGAGCAGGGCCATGGGCGTGCCCGCGTCCGCGGTCACAAGATTGCCGTCGATCGTCAGCGCCCTGGCGCGGTTGCGGATGACGAGGCCGCGCACGCCGGCGTCGGCGACCACGAGGTCGCTGCCATTGCCGATGACGAGCCAGGGCAGCTCGGTGAACCGCGCGACCTCGAGAACGGCCAGCAGCTCGTCACGGGTCCGTGGCTCCGCCAGCCGGTCGGCGGGTCCACCGACCCGGAGCGTCGTCATCGGCGCCAGCGGGACGTCGGGTTGGACCGCGATGCCGCGTTCGGCGGCCAGCCGGTCGAAGCGGGCAAGCGCCGAGGCGAGGGCCGGATCGGTGTTGGTGGACACGGTCACGCCGCGGCGTCCGTGAGCCCGAGCAGAGCGCTGGCAACGTCGCGTGCGGCGTTCGGTCGGCCGAGCCGTCGCGCCGCTGCGGCGATGCCACTGCGAGCGTCGTCATCCCGGAGAGCAGCGACCTCGTTCCGCAGCCGCTCTCCCGTGAGCTGCGCGTCGGGCACCGCGACGGCTGCGCCCTGATCGGCGAGCCATGCCGCATTCGCCGCCTGGTGGCCGTGGGCGTAGGGGTAGGGCACGAGGATCGAGGCCACCCCGATCGCGGCCACCTCGGCACAGGTCGAGGATCCCGCCCGACCGAGGACGAGATCGGCTGCCACCAGGGTGGCGGCCATCCCATCGGTCAGGAATGGCACCGGCCGGTATCGGTCCCGAGTCTGTGGGGGAAGACGTTCGCGGGTCACGTTCGCCGCCGCCATGCCTGCCTCGCCGGCGAGGTGGACCACGACCCACTCCTCGACCAGGGTCGGAAGGGCGTCCTCCAGGGCTGCCGTGATGCGGGCCACCGCCTGGGAGCCTCCGAAGACGAGAAGCACCCGGTCGTCATCGGTCACCCCGATTTCGGCCCGCGCGGCGGCGCGGTCAAGCCCGGCGAACGAGCGGATCGGGGTGCCGGTCACGAACGCCCGCTCTCCGAACGTCTCCGCGGTGGGTGGGAACGCCACCGCGACCCGGGTCGCAAAACGGCCGATCGCCCGCGTGGCGCGGCCCGGCACCACGTTGCCCTCCCACACGATCGTGGGAACCCCCCGCGCCCGTGCGGCCGCCACCAGCGGAACGGC
>DASTEQ010000179.1:0-8371 GCA_035709505.1 Candidatus Limnocylindria bacterium | reverse complement strand
GGATTTCCTCGTTCAGGGTCGGAACGATGTCAGCCCCGCCACGCACGCTCAGGCTGCCATCAGGGTCCGCGAAGTCGTTCTGGGCGTCGACGACGAGCAGGCACGTGCCGGGGGCGTAAGTGATCACCGCCCGATGGTAGTGCTAGTACAGGCCGGGAACGAACCGATGCGTCGCGGCGCGGTAGGCGTCGTACTCCGGGTACCGGTCGACCAGCCAGGCTTCCTCCCGGCGCGCCTTCAGGTCGAGGACCATCAGCAGGACGAGCGTGGCCACAAGCGCCGGCAGACTCAGCGTGATGCAGGTCCACGCCAGGGCCAGAGCCATGGTTCCGGCATAGATCGGGTGGCGGATGCGACCGTAGATGCCGTCCCGGACCAGCGTGGCATCGTCGCGGGGGTAGGGCACGGGGGTGAGGTTGCGACCAAGGCCGCGGAGCCCCTGCAGGATGACCAGTCCGCCGAGAAAGCCGAGGACGACTCCCAGACCGATGACGACCAGGCCAGCCGCTCCCGGGTCGGCCGAGGGCAGGTTGACTGCTCCAAGGACGGCGATGAGCGCGAACAGCAGGACCTGGAGGACGACCCATCCCTCCCCCCTCCGGCCGAGGGCCGGGATCCGAGTCACGGCATCAGTCCAGCAGATAGCGGAGCCGACGGAGGGCCCGTTGGGCTGGCCCGCGAGGACGGCGGCGCCGTGCGGCGGCGGCCGCTCGACCGGCCTCGGCGGCCGGGCTCAGGCGCGGTGGCTCCGGCTTGGGCTCAGGTGCAATCGGCGGCGGCTCGACCGCGGCTGTAGGCCGCTCGGGCGCAATGGGCGGCTGCTCGGGCTCGGGGGTGACCGGCGCAATCGCCGGCGCCGAGGCTGCCGCATCAAGCTGGGCGACCGGGGCAACCGACTGGTCGGGCACGGCCGGCGTCGCGATGGGGGCCACTTCCACGGGCATCGCCTCGACCGGGCTGGCCACCCAGGGATCTGGCTGCGCGATCGCAAACGGGGCGCGCCACCGTGCGCCGGCCTCCCAAAACGCGGGCTCGGGGGGCACGATCGGTGGCTCGGCGAACGGCTCTGGCCCGACCAGGAGGGCGACGTCTTCGCTCGCTGGAGGCTCGGCCGCGATGTCCACGGGCGTGAGCCTCGATTCCTGGGCCGCGAGTGCCTCCGGCTCAGCCATGATTTCGGACTCGGCGGTCACCTCAGGCTCGGCGAGGATCTCAGGCTCGGGTTCGGCCGTGATCCCGGACTCGGGCTGGGCGCTGACCTCGGGCTCGGCCGGTTCAGGTGTGGCCGCGGTCACGACGGGCGTGGGCTCCTCTTCGCTTGCAGTCGTCGACACGTCGGCTATCGCGGTCGGAGCGACCACCTCCGGCTCGAGGACGCCCGTCTCGGTCGGTTCAAGGTCCGGGGTGATGCGCTCGAAGGCCAGGGCTGCGGGTTCGACTGGCTCGGGCTCTACCACGAATCCCTCGTGCTCGATCGTTGGCCACGCGTCCGCTGGCTCGATAGTCCCGGCCTCAGAGGCATCGGCCTGGACGATCTCGGGCTCAGCCTCGACCTCGACCCCGATCTCGGTCTCCGGCACGGCCACACTGGGGGTCGCCGCCTGACGGGCGAGCTCGTCTGCCCGAACGGATGCGTCTTCGCCGGCCGAGATGATCAGATCCTCCTCGGCGATCCAATCCGGCTCGGGAGTGTCGGTGCTGTATCCAAATCGCACGACTGGAACGGGCGTCTCGGTCACGTCGGTCGCTTCTGGGGCAACGGCTACGGATTCGATCTCGGGCTCGCTTACCGAGGCGATCTGCGGCTCATCGGGATCCGTTTCGGTGTCGCGGCGGTACGCCGCCACGGCGTCTGCCGTCTCCTGCGAACCGGGCAGCTCTGAGAAGTCCGCGGCCACCGATTCAGTGGCCGGGTCCTGCGCCCGAGCGAGCGCTTCAGCGAATCCGGTGAACGCCTCGCGCGCACGGCCACGCACGGTCGACTTTGGCTTCGCCGAATCGAGGTCCTCGGGCATCTCCAGTTCGGCTATAGGCTCCAGCTCGGCCACGGGATCCTCCGACGCGGCCCGGGGTTCCAGCTCGGCCACGGGTTCTTCCAGCTCGGCCGATGCTGCCGCCTCAGCAGAGGATTCAGTCTCAGCAGAGGGTTCCCACTCAGCTGCGGGCTCCTCCAGTTCGGGCACGGGTTCCTCCTGCTCGGCCGATGCTGCCACCTCAGCTGCGGGTTCCAGCTCGGACACGGGTTCCACCTCCGCCGCGGGTTGCAGTTCGGCTGCAGATTCCTCCAGCTCAACAGCAGGTTCGAGCTCGGCTGCGGGCTCCCGCTCGGGTGGCGGCCCGAGGGTGGCGTCGAAGATGTCGGCAACCACGTCGGTAGCACCGGGTGGCTCTCCCGGCGCCGGCCCGTCAGTCTCCTCGTCGGACATTTCATCGGAGGGCGTGTCGGGCTCGGCTGCCCAAGCGGACGGTGCCGCCTCGGTCCAGGGCAGTCGGTGCTCGATCCGCGCTTCGAGCAGGTCGACCCGCCCGCGCAGCGCAGCGACCTCGCCGCGCGCCTCGCCGAGCGCGAGCAGCGCCTGTCCGTACCGCTCGGTCAGGTTGCGAAACTCGGTGAGGAGCTCACGAAACGGCGTCAGCTCACCGTGGCTCCCGCTGCCGCCATTTCCGCCGTTGCCGTTCCCTTCGCGTTTCGGCGTCTCGGTGAGGGCCGTGTCGCGAAGGAAAACACGCATATCGCCGCCAACCTCGGTAGAGCCGGACAGAACGCCGCGGGCCAACAGCTCCCACACGCGCCCTTCCGGAATGCCGAGGACCGCCGCCGCCTCGTTGACCGAGTAGCCGTCCATCAGGGGGGCCGTAGCGTACCGCGTCCCGACCGACCGTGGGATGCGTCTGACCGATATCATCCGGCGCCAATGGCTCCACCCGTCCGGGTTCCGACCATCGAGCGCGTGGATCTGCCCGACCCAGCCGGACTCTCTGGGCTTCGCGATCTCGCCGAGAACCTGTGGTGGACCTGGCACCCCGACGCGCTCCGCCTCTTCGCCCGCATCGATCCCGATACCTGGGCGCGGACGCGGAATCCAATCCATGTCTTGCGGCGCACGACCGATGAACGATGGTCAGAGCTTGCCGAGGACACTCGTTTCGTGGCCGACACCCAGAGCCTCGTGGATCGGCTCCGGTGGTACATGGCCGACGACGCCCCCGGCCTGGGGGCGGAGCTCGGAGGGCCGGTGGCCTACCTCTGCGCCGAGTTCGCGCTCCACGAGTCGCTCCCGGTCTACTCCGGCGGCCTGGGAGTGCTGGCCGGTGACCTGTGCAAGGCAGCGTCCGACGCCCGGCTCTCCTTGGTGGCGGTCGGGCCGTTCTACCACCGCGGGTACTTCCGCCAGCGTATCGATGCCGAGGGTAGGCAGGAGCACCTCGAGCCTGACCTCGATCCGGCGGACATCCCGCTGCGGCGGGCAGCAGATGGGGCGGGGACTCCGCTGGCGATCTCGGTCGACCTGCCCGGTCGCGAGGTCCAGATGGCGGTATGGGTCGCGCAGGTCGGCCGAGTGCCCCTCCTGCTGCTGGACGCCGATATGCCCGCCAACGAGGAGGGGGACCGCCGTATCACCGACCAGCTCTACGTCGCGGAGCGCGGCACGCGGCTCACCCAAGAGCTCCTGCTCGGCGTCGGCGCTGCCCGGGCGCTCGATGCCCTCCGCATCCAGCCAGCGGCGTGGCATCTCAACGAGGGCCACTCGGCCCTCGTCCTGTTGGAGCGGGCGCGGATGGCTCGGGCCGAAGATCCCGGCCTGGACGGCGCCGGGGCCATCGCTCGTGCCGGGCAGGACACGGTGATGACACTCCATACCCCGGTGCCGGCCGGGAACGAGCGCTACGACCCCGCCCTGGCGGAGGAGATCATCGGTCCGATCGCCGCTGCTATCGGTATCGACGGGCCGGCCCTGCGGGAGCTCGGCCGCGGGCCTGATCACGGCCTGCGCGATGACTTCGACCTCACCGCCTTTGGCCTGCGGCACGCGAAGATGGTGACCGCCGTCAGCCGGCTGCACGGTCGGACCGCGACGGCGACCTGGCAGGAGGTGATCGGTCGACCGTGCGATTCGGTCACCAACGGGGTGCATCTGGGCACCTGGCAGTCGGAACCGATCCGCGACGCGCTGACGGCCGGCGGCGAGCGGATGGCGAGCGACCGCGAACTGTGGGCGGCCCATGTCGAGCAGAAGCGGAGGATGATCGACTTCCTCGGCGGGCGCCTGACCCGCCAGGCGGTCCGACACGGGGTGGCGCCGGAGGCGGTGGGGGACCTGGCCGGAGCGCTCGACCCCCATGCCCTGACCATCGGCTTTGCGCGACGCTTCGCGACCTACAAACGGGCGGATCTCATCCTCGGCAACCCACGGCGCCTGGCACATCTGCTGTCCGATCCCGATCGGCCGGTCCAGCTGATCTTCGCCGGCAAGGCGCACCCGGCCGACGAGGCGGGACGCGCTCTCCTTGGCCGCGTGGTCGAGGCGTCACGACGGGTCGGCACAGCGGGCCGGATCTTCTTCATCGAGGACTACGACCTGCGGGTCGCCCGCTACCTCGTCGCCGGCGTCGACGTCTGGCTGAACACCCCACGCCGGCCGCTCGAAGCATCGGGAACTTCCGGGATGAAGGCCGCCCTCAATGGCGTGCCATCGGTCAGCGTTCTCGACGGCTGGTGGGACGAGGCATTCGACGGCACGAACGGCTGGGCGATCGGTCCGAGCTCGGCGGAGGGCGAGCGGACCGACGAGGAGGACGCCGAGGCGCTTTACCGCGTCCTGGAGAACGAGGTCATTCCGACCTTCTTCGACCGCGACACGATCGGCCTGCCCCGAGCCTGGATCGGGGTCATGCGCAGCGCTCTGCGCACCGGCCTCGATGAGTTCACCACTGAGCGGGTCCTGCGGGACTACGTCGAGAAGCTGTACCGCCCCGTGGCCGGCATCGGTGAGGTCACGGCCGGCATCGGCTGAGCGCGCGCGCCCGCGGTGAGGCGCCTAGGGCAGGAAGTAGCGCGGGTTCTCCCAGACCCCGTTGTCGTTGATCGCGAAGTGGAGGTGACAGCCGGTCGACATGCCGGTGTTCCCCTCATACCCGATCACGTCACCGACGGCCACGCCCTGGCCGGGATAGACGACGACCTGGGCGCGGAGATGCCAGTACCACGACAGAACTCCGCCGCCGTGATCGATCACCACGCCATAGCCGGAGTCCCATGGCCACAGCGGTTGCCCGGAGGCGACCACGATGCCCGTGGCAGCGGCTCGGATGCGGCTTCCGCAACCGTTCGCCATGTCGATTCCGCCATGGAAGTGGGGGTAGTAGACGCCCCGGTAGGTATAGCCGTCCTCGAGCAGGAAGTTCGTCGGTCCCCATTCCTGGGTGATGACGAACTGGTCCATCGGCCACCGGAATCCGCGCTGGCTGACCCGCTGCCGTGATTCGGCGAGCAGCCGGGCCACGAGCGCGTTGGCGGCGGCGGCCGCTTCCTTGGTGGCCTGGATCTGCCGCTCGACGTCGCCCTGGGCGACCAGCGCCGCGTTCAGGGCGGCCGCCTGCTGCTGCCGCTTCTGCTCGGCGGCAATGACCAGCTCGCCGAGTCGCTGCTTCAGGGCGGCCAGCTCAGCCTGGCGCTGCGCGAGGCGTGCTTCCTCCGCTTCCTGGAGGTCGCGCGCCTCTTGCTGCTCGACGAGACCCTGCGCGAGCATGGCCTGGTTCGACTTGAGCTCCCCGCGCAGCTCGCGGATCTCGTCGGCGAGCGCGGCGTCCTGCTCGGAGATGGTCAGCAGGTAGCCGACCTGGGTGGCGACGACCTCGAACGAGTCGGCGGCGAGCAGGACCTCGAGCAGGGAGGTCTGGCTCCGCTCATAGGCGTCGCGGTAGTGATCTTCCAGAAGCGACTCACGGGTGGTGAGCCTGCGGGTCTGGCGAGCGATCTCGGACGCCAGGGTGGCGAGCATCCGGTCGAGGCTTTCGATCCGGGTTCGGATGATCTCGAGCCGGGCCTTGACCTCGGTGATCTGGAGCTCGACCGCTCCGAGCAGCCCGTTGACCCGCTCGTACTCCGCGCTGACCGATGCCAGCTCGGCCTGGGCCGCGGCGAGCCGCTGGTCGAGGGTCGCGGACAGGGCCCGCAGGCTATCGAGAGCGGCTTGCTGAGAGGCCAGCTGTTCCTGGAGCTGGCGCTGCTGGTTCTGCGCCTCCGTCAGCGGGTCGCCGCCACGCACCGGCCCGGTAGGCGTCGAGCCAACCAGGGAGGTGGCGACCACCAGGGCACCGATTATTGCGGCCAGTCGTGGCCGACGTCTCATGAGACGGTGTCAGGCGTAGGGATATTCATCGTCCCATCCAGCCCCCGCGGAAGGAATGCCCGGGCATGCTACCCCGGGTCGTCAACCGTGGCGACGCCGCGAATGTACTACACCGTAGGACACCCATCCGTACCAGAGGCCCCCGGACCGCACCACGGCGAGCGTGCGGAAGCTCAGGAAGTCGTCGTCGCCTCTGTCCGAGCGGCGCGGTGGCGGCGAGTCGTCGCCGCCGCCACTTCCGCACCGGCGAGCATGGCAATGGCCAGGAAATCGATGTACAGCAGCCCGATGAGGATGGCCCCGAACGGGCCGGTCGCATTGCCGCTGTCGGCCACGAAGAGCTGGACGTACCAGTCGAACACCAGGCTCAGCGCGAAGAACCCCAGCGCGGTGACGAGCGCCCCGAGCCAGACATCACGGAGCGTCGGGTCCTGGCTGGGGACCGTCCGTAGAAGGGCGACCATGACCGCGAACACGACAAGTGATGGGAGCAGCGTCACGAACAGGCTCAGCGTGAAGTCGACCAGCACGATTTCCGGCAGCAGCCGGTCGATGAACCCGATCACGAGGCTGACCAGGCTCGCCCACACCCCCGACAGCAGAATGAGGATGCCCGCCAGCGCCAGCAGGAGCAGGCTGCTCAGGGTCGTGCGCACATACGACCGGCGATCTTCCTCGAAGGCGCGGACGATCCCCCGCTGCACGGCCGACATCCAGGGCAGGAGAGCCACCAGCAGCAGGCCGAGGCCAACTCCAGCGAACAGCAGCCGCCGATCCTCGAAGGCGTCGAGTGCCTCGAACACGGCCTCCGGCTCCAGCTCGAACGCGTCTGCCACGCGGGTGACGAAAGATTCAAGCTCCGGCCCCTCCGGGAGAAGCAGCGAGACCGCGACCAGGGCAACGATGGCAAACGGGAACAGCGAGAGGATGCTGTAGTAGGCGATCGCTGCGGCGCGCGGCATGCCCTCATGGGCGTTGAACTTTCCGAATGCCTCGAGGGCGATCCCAATCAACGAGTACCGATCGGCGATAGCCGCCACTCGCTCGGATACCCGGCGCGCGATGGCAGTCATTCCCACTCCCGTTACCCTGACCCGCATGGCCGCCCCGAAACCGATGGACCTCGACGTCGGCGGGCAGACCGTATCGGTCTCCAATCCCGACAAGGTCTTCTTCGCAGAGGCCGGGATCACGAAGCTCGACCTGATCCGATACTACCTGTCGGTCGCGGACGGAGCCGTGCGCGGGGTGCGGGATCGCCCAATGGCCCTCAAGCGCTTCCCGAACGGTGCAGGCGACGACTTCTTCTTCCAGAAGCGAGCTCCGGCGAACCTGCCGCCCTTCGTCCGCACCGTGGAGCTGGCCTTCCCCTCCGGGCGCACCGCGGACGAGGTAGTGGTGTCCAACCCGGCGGCCCTGGCCTGGGTCATCAACCTCGGCTGCATCGACCTCAACCCGCACCCGGTCCGCGCGGATGATCTCGAACATCCGGACGAGCTCCGGGTCGACCTCGATCCCGGTCCCGGCGTCGGCTGGACCGATGTCCGGGCCGTCGCCATGGTCTGCCGTGAGCTGTTCGAGGAGCTCGGCTACGTAGCCTGGCCGAAGACCTCCGGCTCGCGGGGGATGCACGTGTACGTCCGCCTCGAGCGCCGATGGGGATTCGGCGAGGTGCGGCGGGCGGCGCTGGCGGTCGCGCGAGAGGTCGAGCGCCGGGCGCCGGCGCTGGCGACGAGCAAATGGTGGAAGGAGGAGCGCCACGGCGTGTTCCTCGACTACAACCAGAACGCGAAGGACCGAACCGTCGCGGCGGCGTATTCGGTGAGGCCGAAGCCGGATGCGCGAGTCTCCGCGCCGTTGTCGTGGCCCGAGGTTGCCGACTCGGACCCCGCCGATTTCACGCTCGCCACGATGCCTGCGCGGTTCGCGAAGCTCGGTGACCGCCACCGGGCCATCGATGCCGCGCCCGCGTCGCTCGACGCGCTGCTCGATCTCTCAGCTCGGCAGGAAACAGAAGG
>DASTEQ010000178.1:0-3921 GCA_035709505.1 Candidatus Limnocylindria bacterium | reverse complement strand
GCCGGGGGCGGGAATCGTCACCGGTATCGGTCAGGTGGAGGGCGTTGAGTGCGTGATCGTGGCAAATGACGCCACGGTCAAGGGCGGCACCTACTACCCGATGACCGTCAAGAAGCACCTCCGCGCCCAGGAGATCGCGCTCGAGAACCGACTTCCCTGCCTGTACCTCGTCGACTCCGGCGGAGCGTTCTTGCCCCTCCAGGACGAGGTCTTCCCCGACCGCGAGCACTTTGGCCGGATCTTCTTCAACCAGGCCCGGCTGTCGTCCAGGGGAATCCCGCAGATCGCCGTCGTCCTGGGCCAGTCGACCGCCGGCGGGGCATACGTGCCTGCCATGAGCGACGAGACGGTCATCGTCCGCGGGACCGGGGCCATCTTCATCGGCGGCCCGCCGCTGGTGAAAGCCGCGACCGGGGAAGAGGTCAGCGCCGAGGACCTCGGTGGGGCGGAGGTCCACACCGTGACCAGCGGCGTGGCCGACCACTACGCCCTGACCGATGAGCACGCCCTGGCCATCGCCCGCTCGATCGTAGCCAACCTCGCCTGGCGGAAGCCGGACCCGCCCTGGGAGGCGGCCGCCGCGCGGCCGCCATCGGTGAATCCCGATGAACTCTACGGCGTCATCCCGGCCGACCCGCGGGTGTCCTACGACGTCCACGAGGTCATCGCCCGTCTGGTCGACGATAGCGAGCTGCACGAGTTCAAGGAGCGGTACGGGGAGACGCTGGTCTGCGGATTCGCCCGGCTCGAGGGATACCCGGTCGGGATCCTGGCCAACAACGGGATCCTGTTCCGCGAATCGGCGCTGAAGGGCGCCCACTTCATCGAGCTGGCGTCGCAGCGGAAGATCCCGCTCGTCTTCCTCCAGAACATCACCGGCTTCATGGTCGGGCGCGAGTACGAGGCCGGTGGGCTGGCGAAGGACGGAGCGAAGCTCGTGACTGCGGTTTCGACCACGGCCGTTCCGAAGTTCACGGTGATCATCGGTGGCTCGTTCGGCGCCGGGAACTACGGTATGGCGGGCCGCGCTTACAGCCCCCGCCAGCTGTGGATGTGGCCGAACGCCCGAATCAGCGTCATGGGCGGTCCGCAGGCGGCTCGCGTCCTGTCCACCGTCCGGGGCGACTTCGAGACCGATGCCGACCGCGACGCATTCGAGGCACCGATCCTGGCCGAGTACGAGCGACAGGGGTCCCCCTACTACTCCACCGCCCGGCTGTGGGACGACGGCGTCATCGACCCGCTGGACACCCGCCGGGTGCTGGCCATGGGAATCAGCGCCGCGCTGAATGCGCCGATTCCCGAGCCCGGCTTCAGCCTGTACCGGATGTAGGCTGCCCACATGAGGATCTGGAGTGAGGTCCCGAAACGGCGGACGCAGGAAGTCGTGGCTGACCTCGCCACCGCGTTGTGGGTCGGATTCTGGGCCTACCTTGGTCTCCAGCTGTACGGAACGCTGTCCCAGCTCTCCACGGTTGGGGTGAACATCGGCGAAACCGGGGCCGGCCTCGAGCGAGCGGCCGCCACCCTGCGGCTCGGGTTGTCCCAGGTCCCGCTCATAGGCGAGGGGGTCGGCGACCTGCTCGGCGACGCGCTGCGGGGGATTGGCTCTCCACTCGTGCAGGCCGGCACCGACCTCGAACGCCTGCTCCTGATCATCGCCTCGGTGCTTGGCCTGCTCCTGGTCGCGGTGTTCGTCATCCCGTGGCTGAATCGGTACGGTCCGTGGCGCCGGCGGCGCTGGCGGGAGCTGAATGCCGGCGACCGGGCCATCCGGCAATCGGCAGCGTTGCGGGGCAGCCGCGTGGAAAGGAAGGACGTCGAGCGGGTGCTCGCCACGCGTGCGCTCTATCGACTGGAGTACTCGGACCTCCTGGATCAGACCTCCGACCCGATCGGCGATTTCCTCGAGGGCCGGTACGACCGGCTGGCAAAGGCCGAGGTGGAGAGCGTGGGATTGACGGAGCGCGGGGAGAGCGGCGGCTAGACTGGGCCGGCAAGAGGGCTAGACTCGCCCTGACTCCATCTCGCTCATACGGAGGGTCACCGCTTTGACCAGTTTCGGCGTCCTCCTCGTCATCCTCGGGGTCGGGTCCCTGATCCTGCCCTACCTCAACATCGAGATCGAATTCCTCGACTCGGTCCAGCCCTGGGCGGGCGTGATCGTCGCTTCGGTGGGCCTGATCACCGTCCTGTTCGCATCGCGTCGGCAGCCGGCAGAGGCCGCGGCGACGGCAACGGCTGCAGTGCCCGCAGCCGCTCCGGCGGCAGCCGCGACCACCGTCGCGGCCGAGCCGGCTCAGACCGCCCCTGCACCCTCGTCCGCCATGGAGCGCGCGGGGGAACCCACGCGGCCGGTCTCGACAAACCCGGCGGCCTCCGCTCCGCCGTCGGAGCGGGACTGGCCGACCGATCCACCGGAGCGTTCGGACGACGACTGAGGATCCGGAGCGGCCGCTCCCCGGTTCCCACGCGCGCGACGTCCCCAGCGGGACGCTGGAGGAGAGTGCCGCTGCCCTGTACGACGCGGCGATCCTGGCCCGCGATGCCGAAGGCGGCGACGACCCGGGGCCGCTGCGCGCCTTCTACCGCGCGATCGGCTCATCCACGCTCCTGCTGCCCGTCCCCCCCGGCACGGAACAGGAGGCGCACGCCGCGGTGGAACGGGCCGTCGACGACGACGACGAGGAAGTCGAGGTCGGCGTGCTCCTCGGTCGCGGGACGGACGGCAACCCGGTCAGCGTGGCGTTCGGATCCCATGCGGCCATGGCTGCCTGGTCCCCGCTCGGCTCGAGCTCACTCGCGCTCCCGGCACGGATCGCGCTGAGCAACCTGGCCGCCGCGGGGATGCCGGTCATCCTCGATCCGGCCGGCCCGATCCCGTACCGATTCGAGCCGGACGAGATCGCCGACCTGGCGGCGGGCCGGATGCCCGGAACCGAGGAGCCGCTGTTCAGCTCCGCCGGCGGCAGCACCATCCGGGTCCGGCTCCCGGGCCCCGAGACGCGGGACACCGAGCGGCAGCTCGCCGTCGAGATGGCCGACTGGCCCGGCATCCGCGAGGCCTACCTGGTGGAAGCCGATACCGGTACGGGCTGGGGCCTGCTGCTCGGCCTGGTCGGCGGGGGTGGGCCGATGCCGCCGCTCCCCGAGGCGGTCGAGGGGCGCTGGCTGACCGAGCCGCTGCTCGGCAGCGTCCGCGCGGTCGCCGACCCCTTCCATCGCGGCCACCGATGAGAGCGGACCGATGAGTGGCCCACTGCGCGTCGAGCGGCTCGGACCAGTGGCCCGGGTCGTGCTCGACCGGCCCGAGGTGCGGAATGCGTTCAACGCGGATCTCATCACCGCCCTGACCGATGCGTTTGTCACCCTTGCCGCCGAGCCCCCCGAGGCGCTGCGGGCCGTGGTGCTGGCCGGCGACGGTCCGGTGTTCTGCGCCGGGGCGGACGTGGCGTGGCTCCGGGCCGCGGCCACGATGGACCTCGACACCAACGAAGCCGACGCCGGCCACCTGGCGACCATGCTCGAGACGATCGACGCGTGTCCGGCCCCCGTCGTGGCCCGCGTCCACGGCGCGGCGCTCGGCGGTGGGATGGGCCTGTGCGCGGTAGCGGATGTCGTCGTTGCCACCGCGGACGCGACCTTTGGGTTCACCGAGACCCGGCTCGGGATCCTGCCCGCGGTCATCGGTCCGTACGCGATCGCGAAAATCGGAGAGGGTCAAGCCCGGGCCCTCTTCCTGCCCGGACGCCGATTCGACGCCGCACATGCGAAGCACATCGGCCTCGTCCACGAGGTCGTTGCGGACGAGACCGCGCTCGACGAACGGGTGGCCGCAACCGTGGAAGATCTGCTCGCCGCGGGACCGCACGCCGCCCGCGAGGCGAAGGCGCTCATTCGTAGGCTTCGGGGACAGCCGGG
>DASTEQ010000177.1:0-20986 GCA_035709505.1 Candidatus Limnocylindria bacterium | reverse complement strand
CGGCCGGAAGAAGACGAGCGGGCGAACTGACCGATGGATCTGCCCGCCTACCTGTTCCTCTCCCTGGCCCTGTTCGGGATCGGTGCCTTTGGCTTCCTGGCCCGGCGGAACGCGATCATGATGCTGATCTGCATCGAGCTGATGCTGAACGCGGTGAACCTCGCCCTCGTGGCGTTCAACGCCTTCGACTACGGCGCGACGAACGACGCGGGGGCGGTCTTCTCGCTCCTGATCATGGCCGTCGCCGCGGCCGAGGCGACGGTCGGGCTGGCCCTGGTCATCGCCATCATCCGCACTCGTCAGACCCCCGAGGTCGACGAGTACTCCGACCTGAAGGAGTGATGCCCTGACCCCGGAGCAGCTCGTCCCGCTCATCCCCGCTCTGCCGCTCGTCGGCTTCCTGTTCGCGGTCCTCCTCGGGCCGCGACTCGACCGCATCCCGGACCATGGCGAGCACGGACAGGGCCACGGACCGGGAGCCGGGCACGACACCGGCGGGGACCCGCACGCGTCGCACGACGAGGCGGTGGACGAGTCGGCGTTCCGCACGGTCCCAACCGAGGAAGAGCAGCGCGAGACCTCGCCCCACCGGGGTCATGCCGACGACCTGGCCAACGCCAACGGGGCGGACGGGGTCATCCCGGACGAGCTGAATGATGGACTCGGCCAGCCCGGCCACGTCACGCCGGGCGGTCCGCGACCGGTCTATCGCTCGTGGTGGGTGCCGGTCGCCCTCGTCGCGCTCATGTGGGCCGCCTCCATGGCCGTCTTCGGATCGGTCATCTTCAACGGCGAGGAGTACCGGGTCTCCGTCTACGAGTGGATCGTGTCAGGCGACTTCCGGGTCGAGATCACCTTCTTCGTCGACGCCCTGACCGCCGTCCTCCTCCTGGTGGTGAGCACGGTCGGCCTCCTCGTCCACGTCTACAGCATCGGCTACATGGACGGCGACCGGAGCGTCTGGCGCTTCTTCGCCTATCTGAACCTGTTCATGTTCAGCATGCTGCTGCTGATCCTGGCCGACAACTTCCTGCTCCTGTACGTCGGCTGGGAGGCGGTCGGCCTGTGCTCGTACCTGCTGATCGGCTACTGGTACAAGAAGCCCTCGGCCGCGGGCGCCGCGAAGAAGGCGTTCATCGTCAACCGGGTCGGAGACTTCGGCTTTGGCCTGGGCGTCATCCTGATCTGGACCCTGCTCGGCACGCTGGCCTTCGACGAGGTCTTTGCCGGCGTCGGCGGGCTCGAGGAGTGGCAGGTCACGCTCATCGCCCTGCTCCTGTTCGCCGGGGCGGTTGGCAAGTCCGCCCAGTTCCCGCTCCACGTCTGGCTGCCGGACGCAATGGAGGGCCCGACGCCGGTCAGTGCCCTGATCCACGCCGCGACGATGGTCAATGCCGGCGTGTACCTGGTGGCCCGCTCGAACCCGATCTTCGCCGAGGCCCCGACGGCCATGGCCGTGGTCGCCGCCATCGGCGTGTTCACCGCCGTCCTCGCCGCCGCCATCGCGTTGACCCAGAACGACATCAAGAAGGTCCTCGCCTACTCGACCGTGTCGCAACTGGCCTACATGTTCTTTGCGCTGGGCATTGGGGCCTGGGTGGCGGCCATCTTCCACCTGCTGGCCCACGGCTTCTTCAAGGGTCTGCTGTTCATGGCGTCGGGATCGGTGATCCATGGCGCGGGCGGCGAGCAGGACATGCAACTGATGGGGGGCTTGCGGGAGCGGATGCGCTGGACCTACGTGACCATGGTCATCGGCTCGCTGGCCCTGGCCGGCATCCCAATCTTCGCAGGGTTCTTCTCCAAGGATGAGATCCTGTCCGAGGCCTTCCTGCGCGGCTACTGGGTCTACTGGCTGATCGGGATCGCCGTCGCGTTCATGACCGCGTTCTACACGTTCCGCATGATCTATCTGACGTTCCACCGGTCGTGGCGCGGCCCGGCGGAAGCGTGGCACCACGTCCACGAGAGCGGATGGGCGATGGTCGCGCCACTCGTCATCCTCGCCGTCCCGACCGCTCTCGCCGGGCTCCTGCTCGGCATCCCGCCCGAGAGCGGGCTCATCCACACCTGGCTCGAGGACGTGTTCCACGGAGCGGAGGAGCTCGGGACCGGGATCCTGCCCGGATCCATCGCCGCCGAGGCCCTCGAGCACGGCGAGGCCCACGCGTTCGAGCTGTTCGGGCTCGGCGGCCTGCTTCTGCTCGTCGGCGCCGGGGTCGGCGTGGCCGGCATCCTGCTCGCGCGGCGCTGGTACGGCCAGGACCCGGAAGCGCCGGTCCGCTTCGTCGAGCGCATCCCATTCGGCCTCGGCCCAGGGATGTACCGCGCCAGCCTGAACAAGTACTACTTCGACGACCTGTACCAGCTCCTGTTCGCCCGGGGCGGCGTCCTCGTGTCGAACATGCTGTGGTGGTTCGACGTCAAGGTCATTGACGGGTTCGTCAACGGCACCGGCTCGGTGGCGCAGTGGATCGGCGGTCTGCTCCGCCGGCTCCAGACCGGTCGGGTCCAGAACTACGGCCTGGGAATTGCTGCTGGCCTGGTGATCGTCCTGCTGGTCTACGCGACGGTGGTGCGCTGATGAGCGGCCTCGACACCAGCGGGCTGCCGGTGCTGTCGCTGATCGTGTTCACCCCGCTGATCGGGGTGGCGGCGCTCCTGCTCGTGCCTGGCCGGCACCATCGGCTCATCCGTTGGGTGGCCCTCCTGGCGGCCCTTGCCAGCCTCGGCTTCAGCCTGCTCCTGATCGGCTACGACCCGGCGGGGCCGGAGTTCCAGTTCCGCGAGGACGTCCCGTGGATCGATGCCTTCGGGATCCGTTACACGCTCGGCGTCGACGGGATGAGCGCCGTCCTGATCCTGCTCACGACCGTCCTGAGCGTGGTCGCCATCCTCTACTCCTGGGACCCGATCCAGAAACGGATCAAGGAGTACTACGCCGCGATGCTGCTCCTGATGACGGGCATGCTCGGCGTCTTCGTCGCGCTCGACCTGTTCGTGTTCTACGTCTTCTGGGAGCTGAGCCTGATCCCGATGTACCTGGTCATCGGGATCTGGGGCGGGCCGAACCGGATCTACGCCACGGTGAAGTTCGTCATCTACACCCTGGTCGGCTCGCTCCTGATGCTCGTCGCGATCCTGGCCGTGGTCCTCGCCAACGCGAACATCGACGGGACGTTCACGTTCAGCTACGAGGCTCTCCGCGGGGTTCCGTACCCGGATCTGCTCCAGGCGGCGGCCTTCATCGCCTTTGGCCTGGCCTTTGCCATCAAGGTCCCGATGTGGCCGTTCCACACCTGGCTGCCCGATGCCCACGTGGAGGCCCCGACCGCCGGCTCGATCATCCTGGCCGGGGTCCTCCTCAAGCTCGGCGGTTACGGGTTCCTGCGGTTCTCGCTGCCGCTGCTGCCCGACGCGGCGGCCAGCTTCGCTCCGCTCATGATCGGTCTCGCCCTGGTCGCGATCCTCTACGGCGCGCTGGTGGCCATGGTCCAGCCGGACCTCAAGAAGCTGATCGCGTACTCGAGCGTCTCGCACATGGGGTTCGTGATGCTCGGCGCGTTTGTCTTCAACCAGCAGGGCATGCAGGGGGCGATCTTCCAGATGGTCAGCCACGGGATCACGACCGGCGCCCTGTTCCTCCTGGTGGGCGTGATCTACGAGCGGACACACGATCGGATGATTGCCCACATGGGCGGGCTGAACGCCCGGCTGCCGGCCTATGCCGCCCTGTTCGGGCTGTTCACCTTCGCGTCCATCGGCCTGCCCGGGCTTGCGGGCTTCGTGGGCGAATTCCTCGTCATGCTGGGAGCGTTCCAGTACTCGGGCTGGGTCGCGGCCTGGGCGATGCTGGTGGTCATCGCCAGTGCGGTCTACATGCTGTGGATGTTCCAGCGGGCCTTCTTCGCGGTCCCATCGGACTGGATGCGCCGCGCATGGAACGGCCTCCATGACCTGACCCGCATCGAGTGGCTGTCACTGGCACCGCTCGTGATCCTGGTCGTCGCGCTTGGCGTGTTCCCGATCCCTGTGCTGGAAGCCACCGCCGCGCCAGTTGAGCGGATCCTGGACGCCGTCCAGGCCGCCGGCGGTCTCGACCTCGTGGCTTGGCCATGGTGAGCGCGGGACGGGACGGTTGACCTCATGAACGACCCGGCGAACCTCTTCCCGCTCCTCCCCGAGCTGGTGCTCGCCATCTCGATCCTGGTCGTGATCACCGTCGACCTCTTCTTGCCGCGCGAGCGAAAGTGGCTGCTGACCCCGCTGACTGCTGTCGGGCTCCTTTCCACCGCGGCCGCCATCGGCGTGGTGTGGACCTCGCCGCCGAGCGCGGCGCTGGCCGGGATCTACACCGTCGACGAGCTCGCGCTGGTCCTCAAGCTGGCCGCGGTCGTCATCGGCCTGCTGTCGACCCTGTTCACGCCGGCGTACCTCGTCGCCCGCCGCCTGCCGCTGGGCGAGTTCAACGCGATCCTCCTGTTCTCGACGCTCGGCATCTTCGTCCTCGCCAGCAGCGCCGACCTCATCACCCTGTTCCTCGGCCTCGAGCTGATGGTCATGCCCGCCTACATCCTGACCGGCTTCCACAAGACCGATCGGTTCAGCAACGAGGGCGGGCTGAAGTACTTCCTGCTCGGGTCGTTCGCCAGCGCGATCCTCCTGTTCGGGATTGCCTGGACCTACGGACTGACCGGGACGACCGTGTTCAGCGAGATCGCCGCGGTGTTCGCCGACGGCCTGATGAACGGCGCGGTGCTGGTCGCGATCGGCTTCCTCACCGTGGGGGCGACCTTCAAGGCGGCCGCGGTGCCGTTCCACTTCTGGACCCCAGACGCCTACCAGGGGGCCCCGACCCCGATCACCGGCTTCCTCTCGGTCGGTCCCAAGCTCGGTGCCTTCGCCCTCCTCCTGCGCCTGTTCGGGGAGGCGCTCGGCCCGCTGCGGGCGGACTGGCTCGACGTCTTCGTGGTCCTGGCCGTGGTGACGATGACCTTTGGCAACGTCGTGGCCCTGACCCAGACCAACGTCAAGCGGATGCTCGCCTACTCCTCCATCGCCCATACCGGGTACATCCTGGCGGGGCTGGCCGCGTACGCAGCCGCGCCCAGCGAGGCGGTCGCGGTGCAGGCCGTCGAGGCGGTGGTGTTCTACCTCGTCGGCTACTCGGTGATGAACATCGCCGCCTTTGCCGTGGTCGGGATGCTCCAGCGTGACGTCCGCCGCTACGGCGGGCTCGCATCGTTCGCCGGCCTGGCCACGCGCCAGCCCGCCCTCGCGGCCGCGATGACCGTTCTCCTCCTGTCGCTGACCGGCATCCCGCCGACGGTTGGGTTCTTTGCCAAGCTGTACATCTTGCTGGCGACCGTCGATGCGGGGCTGGTGTGGCTGGCGATCGCCATCGCCCTCAACGCGGCCCTCGCCGCGTTCTACTACCTGCGAGTCGTGGTCTACATGTACATGCGTGACCCGGAGGCGGAGCCGGCCGAGGTCGAGCGGTCCGGCGTCGGGCGGCTGGCCCTTGTCCTCAGCGTGGCCGGGGTAATCCTGCTCGGCATCTTCCCCGGCTTCCTGCTCGGCTGGCTGCCGGTCGAGTGGCTGGCCGTTGGCGAGGGCATGCTCCGCTGAACGCCCGTCGACCCCGGGGGCTTGCGCTCCCACTGACTCTCGCCGTGCTGGGCGTCGCGCTCATCCTCGTTGGCCAGCTGCCGCTCGACGAGACCCCGACCCCCAGCCTGCCGCCCATCCCGACCCCGGTCGCCGCTACGGCAACCCCGACCCCGGAAGCGTCGCTGGCCCCATCGGCGACGCCGAGTCCCGAACCGACGCCGATCCCGAGCGACTGGGTCGCCACGCAGCTCCAGATCGAGTCGGTGGGGATCAACGTCGCGGTCCAGCGGCTCCCGTCCAGCCAACCGCTGGGGACGTGCTGCGCGTTCCTGCTGCCGCGCACCTCGGATCCGGGCCGCGGGACGAACTCGTATATCGCCGGCCACGCGTTGCTCCCCCTGCTCAAGGGCCTGTGGAACGTGCAGGTTGGCGCGGAGGTCCGGGTGCTGATGTCAGACGGGGCGGTGCTCCTCTACCGGGTGACCGAGGTCCGGGCGAACGTCTCCTGCCCTGACCCCAACGCGCCGCCGATGACGGTCACGCCGCCCCTCGCCCTCCAGTACGCCCCGCCCGGGTGCACGGAGGGTGCCCGCTGGACCGCGCCGACCGACCACGAGCAGCTCACCCTCCAGACGTCCCAGGGGTTCAACCGCAATTGGGGGGAGCTGATCGTGATCGCCCTCCCGATCCCCGAACCGATCTAGAGGTCGCGGCGGGCGAAGCGCCGGGCGGCCCACAGCCAGACGACCGCGGCGAGCGCCAGGCACAGACCGATGGACTGCAGCCCGACCGTGATCGGGCGGCCCGCTGGCACCATCCCGGCCATCAGCCAGTAACCGCTGGCCGGGTGGATGACCGCGTCGCCGACCAGGATGAGGGGGACAGCCGCCAGGGCCGCCGTGCCGATGGTCGCGAGTGCGGTCACCCGACCCGAGGCGCGGACTCCGACCGCCAGGGCGAGGGCGGCCAGCGGGATGGTCGGCGCCGCGGAGGCAACGACCCCGATGACGATCGTCAGTGGGTCCGGCTGGGCGACGGGTGGTGGGATGGCAAGTCCCGCCAGGATGCCCGCCAGCGCGAAGGCCACCAGCACCGCGAGGCTGGGCACGGCCAGCCAGGCACCGATGAGCGCGGTGCGCGGGATGGCGCGGACCACGAGCCACGACGCCGCGCCCGAGCGGATCTCCTCGGTGAATCCTGTCCCGATCAGCACGGCGCTCAGCACGGCGGCCACCGCGAATGCGATCGCGAGCGTCAGCCGACCTGCTTCGGGCGCCGTCTGGCCTTCGACGGTGACCGCGATGAGGGCCGCCACCACGGGCAGCGAGAGCAGGCCGAGCAGCCGGAGCTGGATCCACAGCTGGCGGACGACGTGGACGCCGAGAATCACTGCTGCCCCACCAGGCCGAGGTCGGCGAGCGCGGTCATGCCCCGGAGGGACAGCGGCAGCCGCTGCGCATCCAGTTCCTCGATCGGGGCATGCAGCGCCACCCGCCCGTCGCGGATCAGGACCACGCGATCGACGATGCCTCCCTCCTGGGCCGGAAACCGGCTCGCGATGAGTACGGTCCGACGTTCGCCCGGGATGCGCAGGAGCCGGAGCCGATCCGGCGGAGGGTGCGCTCGGAGGGGCTCGTCCAGGAGCAACACCTCCGGATCGGGGAGCAGCGCGGCCGCCAGAGCCGTGCGCTCCGCGATGTTCCGGCCGGCATGGCGCAGCGGTCGATCCCGGATCGCGCCCAGCTGGAAGTTCTGGAGGGAGGTGTCGATGAGACGTTGGCGCTGCGGCCCGTCGATGCCGGCCAGGCGCGCGGCCAGGTCCAGGCTCTCCGCCGGCGTCATCCACAGCGGGATGCCCGGGTCGGCGCCCACGAAGCCGATGCGCCGCGCCCAGCCCTCCGGGATGGACGCTTCCCGGAGCAGGCCGGCCAGCACCACCGTGCCCCGATCGGCACGGGCGAGCCCGGCCATGATCCGCAGCAGGAGCGACGGGGCGTTTGGGTCGAGCCCCGCCACCAGGACCCGGGCACCCGCCGCGATCGCGAGGTCCACGCCGTCGAGGAGCGCTTCTCCGCCGACCGTGCGGGCGAGGCCGGAGATCTCGATCGCCACCGGGCGCAGGCGGCGGGCCGCGGGCGATGACCACAGGGCGTCCGGAGTTGAAATCGGCATGGGGACCGACTCTACCGCGTCACGTACGTCACGAACGACCCCTTGACATCCGCGGTCCGTTCTGCATAGGATAAACACTCCCTTATATAAGTGCTCCTTTCATCGTCGCCTTCGGAGATGCCATCCCCATGACCATCCAGCCGGCCGACTCCCTCGCGGTCCGTGACCTTCGCCTCCTCCGCGACCTGTACCGCGCTCTCGCGGACCCCACCCGCCTGCGGGTGTGCGCCATCCTCGGCGAGTCCGGACCGCTCCCCGTGAACGAGCTGTCGTCCCGCGTTGGCCTGTCTCAGCCGCTCATGAGCTGGCACCTCCGCATCCTGCGCACCGCGGGCCTGGTCGAGACGCGTCCCCATGGCCGCGAGAAGCTGTGCGCGCTGCGACCGGCGGCTTTCGACGCGCTGGCCGCGGCGCAGCGTCGGCTCCTCGCCGGCGAGCTGCGCCTCGCCGCGGCGGCAGGCCTCGACTCGGGAGGGCTGCTCGGTGTCCGCTGAGCCCGCGCCGCGCGGCGACGCGATCCTGTCCAATCGCCTGAAGGCGGCCGGACGCGCGGCCCTGGCGCCGGTCATCAACGTCCTGGCCGCGGCCGGAGTGACCCCGAACGCGGTAACCGTGTCTGGCCTCGTGCTGGTCGGGGCCGCCTCGCTCCTGATCTGGCAGCACGAGCTGTTGTTGGGCGCGATCTTCCTCGCCGTCGGGGCCGCCCTCGACGCGGTGGATGGCGGCCTGGCCCGGGCCCAAGGCGGGGGGACGCCCTTTGGCGCGTTCCTCGACAGCACCCTGGACCGCACCGGGGAGGCGGTGGCCTACATTGGTATCGTTGCCTACTGGCTTGGCGCGACCCTGAATCCCATCCCGCCCGTCATGCTCGCGGTCCTGGCCCTCAGCGGCTCGCGTATGGTCAGCTACTCGCGGGCCCGGGCCGAGGCCGCCGGCTTCACCGCCTCCAACGGCCTCGCCCCGCGCACGGAGCGCCTCCTGATCCTGGTCGCCGGCCTGGTCATCGCCGGGCTCGGCACCCTCGTCGCCCTCCCCATCGCGATGGCGGTCATCGCCATCCTCGCCTGGGCGACGGTCGTCCAGCGCATCTGGTTCGTTCGCAAGCAGGCGGCAACTGCCGCCGAGCCCACCCTCATCGGTCAAGACAAGGAGATCTGAACATCGTGGCCACCACCAAGATTCCCGCCACCAAGGTGACGACCGGCAAGGCCGGGACCAACGGGCGCAATGGCAAGCGCCGCTCGGACGGCAAGGTCCGCGTCGCCATCGTCGGCGTCGGCAACTGCGCCTCGAGCCTCGTCCAGGGGCGTTACTACTACGAGAACGCGCGTCCCGGTGACGACATTCCCGGGCTCATGCACGTCGACCTCGGCGGCTACCACGTCCGCGACATCGAGTTCGTGGCCGCCTTCGACGTGGACAAGAACAAGGTCGGCAAAGACCTGTCGGAGGCGATCTACACGGCCCCGAACAACACCTACGTCTTCCACCAGGTGTCGCACCTCGGCGTCCCCGTCGAGCGAGGCATGACCCTCGACGGGCTCGGCAAGTACCTGTCCGAGATCATCGAGAAGGCCCCGGGCGAGACCGCCGACGTGGTCGGGATCCTCAAGGATCGCGATGTCGACGTGCTCGTGTCCTACCTGCCGGTGGGCAGCGAGGACGCGACCAAGTGGTACGCGGAGCAGGCACTCCAGGCCGGCGTGGCATTCGTCAACGCGATCCCGGTGTTCATCGGTCGCGAGCCCTACTGGCAGCGGCGCTTCGCCGAGGCGGGGGTGCCGGTCATCGGTGACGACATCAAGTCCCAGGTGGGAGCGACGATCACCCATCGTGTCCTGACCCGCCTGTTCATGGACCGCGGTGTCCGGGTCGACCGCACCTACCAGCTGAACTTCGGTGGCAACACCGACTTCCTGAACATGCTCGAGCGCGAGCGGCTCGAGTCGAAGAAGATCAGCAAGACGAACGCGGTCACCTCGATGCTCGACTACGAGATGAGCCCGGACGACGTTCACGTCGGCCCGTCGGACTACGTGCCGTGGCTGAAGGACCGCAAGTGGTGCCATATCCGGATGGAAGGCACGACGTACGGGGACGTCCCGCTCAACCTCGAGCTCAAGCTCGAGGTCTGGGACTCGCCGAACAGCGCCGGGGTGATCACCGATGCCATCCGCTGCGCGAAGCTGGGCCTCGACCGCGGCCTGGCCGGGACCCTCGTCGCGCCCTCGTCGTACTTCATGAAGTCCCCGCCGATCCAGGTCTACGACGACGTGGCCCGGGAACGTGTGGAGGCCTTCATCCGCGGCGAGGACAACGAGACGCTGGTGGGGACCGAGGCGCCGAAGGCGCCACGATCCCGGCGCACGGCCAAGGCGAAGGCGTTCGCACGCCGCTAGGCTGCCCGGGTGGCAGTCGAGCGAGCTGTGTCCGGCTTTGCACGCCGTGACGCCGCCCGCAGCGGCGAACGGTGGCGTGAGCGGCTGACGTACTGGGCGTACCGGAGCGCGGAGCGGGTGCTGAGCACCCTGCCCCGCGGACTGGTCATCCCGGGAGCGGTCGCGGTCAGCAACGGCGCCTACGACCTGTCCGGGCCCAAGGGAGCCGTGGTGCGGGCGAACATGGCCCAGGCCATGGACCTGCCGCTGGACGACCCGCGGGTCTCGCGGGCCGCCCGACGGGCGTTCCAGAATTTCGGCCGCTACCTGGTCGAGGTCATGCGCCTCCCGGTTCTCGATCCGACCGAGGCTCGAGGGCGCGTCACCTTCGTCGGCTGGGAGGACCTCGCGGCGGCGCAGGGGACCGAGGGGCGGGGCGTGCTCCTCTGCACGGTCCACACCGGCGCGGTGGACCTCCTTGCGCCGGCCATGAAGATCGAGGGCGAGTCGGTGAGCGCCGTCGCCGACGACACGACCTACGGCCGCCTGTACGAGCATCTCGCCGCCGTGCGCGCCGCCCACGGCGTGGATGTCATCGGCTGGCGGAACTTGCGGCGCCTGTACAAGGTTCTCCGCGACGGGGGGAACCTCGTCCTGCTCGTCGATGGACCCTTCCGTACCGGCGACGTGCCGGTGGAGCTGCTCGGCGCACCGACCACCCTCCCCGCCGGGCCAGCGCTCCTCTCCGCCCGGACCGGCGCCGCGATCCTGCCCGTCGGCGTCCGGCGGGTGGGCGACGGCCTCGAGGCGTGGGGGTACCCCGTCATCCGGGCCACGAGCAGCGAGCCGGCCGAGGTCTACCGCGCCACGCAGGCGCTGGCCGATGCGATGGGCCAGGTCATCGCCGCCGATCCGGGGCAGTGGTACATGTTCCGTGCGGTCTGGCCCCAAACCGACGCCGACCGCGCGGCGGCGGCGGCCGCGCTCGAGCGGGCGCGGGCGGGCGAGGACTGGACTACAGCGTCCCGATGAGCATTCGCCCGGGCGACCTGCTCCTGCGGGCGGGCCTGGAGCTCGTGGACCTCATCTTCCGGACTTTGCCTGAGGGTGCCGCCTACGCCGTTGCGGACCTGCTGGGAAAGGCGTGGTACCGCCTGGCCCCCGCCCGCCGGCGGCTGGTGACCGCGCAGCTGGCGCGGGTCGCGGAAGCCGGCGGGCACCAGGTCAGCCGCGAGGGCCTGCGCCGCATGGTCCGGGCCGCGTTTGTCGCCCACGCGCGCTATTACCTCGAGGTGATCCGGATCCCTCGCCTGGGCGAGCAGCGGATCAACCAGGTCCTGGCCTGGCCCGACGAGGCGGCGTTCGTCGAGCTCGCCCGGAGCGGCGGGCTGATCGTCGTCTCGGCCCACTTCGGGAACTTCGAGCCGGCCGCGCCCTGGCTCGCCAGTCGGGGGATCCGATGGATCGCCCCAATCGAGCGGATCGAGCCGCGGCCCCTGTTCGAGTACCTGCTCTCCCGTCGCGGCGGGCGCAGCAGCGGTGGCGAGCTGGTCGTGCCGCCCGACGCAGCCCGCCGCATCCTCCGCGGGCTGCGCGACGGAGCCCTGGTGGCCATCGCCACTGACCGCGACCTCGGCAGCCCGACCGTGACCGTGAGCATGTTCGGCCACCCGGCGGAGGTACCGTCGGGTCCGGCGACCCTCGCCGTCCTGACCGGCGCGCCGGTGGTGGTCGGCACCGTGCGGAGAACGGCGCCGGGCCGCTTCGCGGCCCAGATGGAGCGTGTCGAGTGGACTGCCACCGGGGATCGAGAAACCGACATCGCCGGCCTCTGCCAACGGACCACCGACATCCTGGCGCGACATATTGCCGAGGCACCCGAGCAGTGGTGGGGCGCGTTCCAGCCGGTGTGGGCCGACCTGGCACGGGCATCGCGGTCGACGTGATGGACCGATCCGCGCCACCACCTCCGCGTAGCGGCGCACGGGGCATGGCCGACATGCACCTTCACACCCTCTACTCCGACGGCACCGCCCGCCTCGCCGACCTGCTGAGCTGGATCGAGAACCGTACCGAGCTCGACGTCGTGGCCATCACCGACCACGACCGCATCGACGGGGCGCAACGTGCGGCCGCAATGCACGATGCCGGCAACTTCACCTTCGAGCTGGTGGTCGGCGAAGAGATCACGACCCGCCGGGGGCATGTCGTCGGCCTGTTCCTCACCGATCCGATCCCGCCGCTGCGGCCCGTGGCCGAGACGGTGGAGCGGATCCACGACCAGGGCGGGCTGGCGGTGGCGGCCCACCCGCTGGGGGTGTTCCTCTCGCTCGGCAGCGGCAGCCTGCGCCGCCTCCAGGCCGACCCGCGCCCGGAGCGCCACCTCGACGCGGTCGAGATCCTCAACCCGAGCCTCGGCGGGCGGCTCCGGCATCGTGCGCTCGCGGAGCTGAACGCCAGCGAGCTGCGGCTGCCGGGCCTCGGCTGCTCCGACGCCCACGTCCTCGAGACGGTGGCCAGCGCGTGGACGTGGTTCCCCGGCTCCACGGCGGCCGAGTTCCGGAAGGCGCTGGCGTCGGGCGAGGTCGAGCCCGCCGGAGCACATTGGAGCACGGGTCACAACGTGGCGGTGTACGGCCGTCAGCTGGTGGCCAAGGCCCAGAAGCTGCGCCATACTCTCCGCCCGTCTGGAGAGTGGCGATAGCCGTGATTGACGCCCCCGGGGCCGCGCGCCTCGACGTCCCCGTGGCATCCTCCGGCCCGGCCGGGGCACGCCCGCCACTGAAGATCGGGATCGTGAGCCCGTATGGCTTCCCCCACCCGGGCGGCGTCAACGAACACGTGCGGCACACGTACGAGGAGCTCCGCTCCTTGGGCCACGACGCGTGGATCATCACCCCCAAGTACGGCCACGAGCGCGACAGCGAGGGCCACGTCATCCGGATCGGGACCGGCTGGGCGGTGCCCAGCAACGGCAGCGTGGGCCGCCTCACCGTCGGCTGGCGGCTCCGGCCCCGTATCCGCGACCTCCTCGCCGCCCATCGCTTCGACGTCCTCCACTACCACGAGCCGTTCGTCCCGTTCCTCGGTCCGGCCGTGCTCAACATCTCGGACACGGTCAACGTCGGCACGTTCCATGCGTTCGGGGGCTTCTCCCCGTCGTACTGGCTCGGCCGCCGGGCCGCGGCCGGGCTGGCGGCCCGCCTTCACGGCCGGATCGCGGTCAGCGGTGCCGCCCGTCACTTCATCTCGCGCTACTTCCCCGGTGACTACCGGATCATCCCCAACGGGGTGGAAATCGAGCCGTTCGCCGGCGCCGCCCCGTTCGAGGAGCTGCGGGACGGCACGTTGAACATCCTGTTCGTCGGCCGCCTCGAGGACCGCAAGGGCCTGTCCTACCTGCTCCGCGGCTATCACCGCCTCCGCAAACGGCACGTGGATGCCCGGCTCATCGTCGTCGGCGCCGGACCCCGCCTGCGGGAGTACCGCCGCTACGTCGCCACCCGCCGGATCCGCGATGTCGAGTTCGTGGGCCACGTTCCGCAGGAAGCGAAGCTCCGCTACTTCGCCAGCGCCGACGTGTTCTGCGCCCCGTCCACTGGCCAGGAAAGCTTTGGCATCGTCCTGTTGGAGGCAATGGCAGCCGGTCTCCCGATCGTGGCCTCGGACATCCACGGCTACAAGAATGTCGTGTCGCGCGACGTCGAGGGCTACCTCGTCGAGCCCAAAAACCCGCGGGCCATCGCGGCCGCCCTGTACAAGCTGGCCCGGGACCCGGAGCTGCGCCATCGGATGGGCGAGGCGGGTCGCGCCAAGGCCCCGGAGTACTCCTGGGAGCGGGTCACGGAGCAGGTCGTCGCCTACTACCACGAAGTCCGCGACCGGATCGCGGTCTAGCCGGATCCAGACCGATGCCGCCGCGGCGGCGGCGGGCGGCGGATCAGCCGTCGAACGGCTTGCGGTACGCGCGCTCGCGCTGGTGGACGACGAATCCGTTGTCCGTGTACACGCCCAGGGCGCCGGTCGGGTTGTCGGCGTCCACCATGAGGACCGCATCGGTCATTCCCCGCTCGCGGAATACGACCAGGCTCTGGGACACGAGCGCCCGGGCCAGGCCGCGGCCGCGCCAGGGGCGCCGAACCGACACACCCGCCAGCAGCCCGCGCCGACCGCCAGTCTGCTCGTTGAACTCGCGCATCACGACGTTGTTGACCTGTCCCGCGACCTGGTCGCCGTCCCACGCGACGCGCCACAGCTTCGGCTCGAAGTCCGGCCCGCTGAAGAACCGTTGGAACGTCTCCTCGGACGAGTCCATCCCGCCCCAGTGGTCGGCGAACGCCTCCAGGTCCGCGGCCCAGATGGCCCGGTGGTGCTCTGGCCGTACGGGTCGAACCTCCAGGCCCTCGGGGAGCGGGAACTCGACGATCTCGTCCAAGTTCGGCCGGAGCATCTCGAAGAAGTAGCGGGCGATGGAGAACCCCTCCGACTCGAGGAGGGCCATCGCCCCGAGCTGGGTCTCGGCGCACCAGGAGTCAAACCGCCGCTCGGTGCCGGCAGGCAGCTGGTGGCCAGCGGCGATCTGCCCCAGGCGCCGCTTGTTGGCCGCATGGATCGCCCGACCCAGGCCGCGACGGCGCCAGGCCGGATGGACCGATCCCCACGTCGCGTAGTTGCGCCCGCCATCGGTGTCGTCGACCCAGTGGACCTTCCCGTAGGCGACCAGCGTGTCGTCCACCTCGGCGAGCAGCACGTCCTCGAGCGGGTCCCAGGTCGACG
Source organism: Candidatus Limnocylindria bacterium (assembly GCA_035709505.1). Taxonomy (GTDB): domain Bacteria; phylum Chloroflexota; class Limnocylindria; order QHBO01; family QHBO01; genus DASTEQ01. The sequence goes on along the minus strand of DASTEQ010000177.1, from coordinate 6,050 downwards.
CGTGCGCATACCACTGGGCCAGCCCCTCGACATCGGATCGGTCCTCGATCGCATCCGCTTCGTTGGTCGCGTTGAACAGGCCGGCGATGGCCTCCAGGTCGTCGGGCAGCCGCATCCGGCGGAACGCGAGCCCCGGAATCGCCGGCGCCTCCGGAACCTCGATCCGGACCACGGCCACGGTCATCGGTTCCGCTCGAGCGGGCGCCGGTAGGCGGTGAACTTCTCGCTCACCACGAAGCCGTTGTCGGTGTAGACCCCGAGGGCGCCGGTCTCGTTGTCCGCATCCACGCCGAGGATGCCCTCGGTCATTCCCCGGTCGCGGAGCAGCACCAGGCTGCGCGCCACCAGGGCACGCGCGAGCCCACGCCGGCGCCACGGGCGGCGGGTGAAGACCGAGTCCAGCCAGCCGTGAAGGACGCCGAGCTTGGCATTGCCTTCCGGGTAGATGGCGTTGATGCTGGCTCCCGCGATCTCGTCGCCGTCGAACGCGACGACATGGAGCGACGGGTCGAAGGTCGACTCGTCGACCCACTTCTGAAACGCCGCGTCAGAATCGTCGATCCCGCCCCAGTGGTCGCGGAACGCTTCGTTGTCGGCGAGGAACAGCCGATGGGCGTCGTCGCGGGTCACCGGCCGTACCTCGATCCCCTCGGGCAGGGGCGGCACCTCGATCGGATCGGCGAGGTTACGGTTCATGTGGAAGAACCACCGCACCGGCGCGTAGCCGTGTTGGGTGTACAGCGCGTGGGCCCCGGCATCGGTCTCCGCCGCCCAGCAGCCGGCCATCCGCGGGCGGTCGACGTCCTGGACTGCAGACACCTCCGCGATCCGCTCGCGGGCGAACGCGAACAGGGTCGACCCGACCCGGCGGCGGCGCCAGGCGGGATCCACCTCGCCCCACGATCGGTACTCGCGCAGGCCGTCGTTGGTGTCGATCCACTCGACCTTCACGAAGCCCACCGGCATGCCGTCCACCTCCGCCAGCCGGATGTCGGTGGCGGGATTTGACTTCTCGTCCGGCCGCAGGTCGATCCGGAGCTGCTCCTCGGTGAGCCGCTCCTGGACCCGGTCGGCTTCCATCGCCGCGTTCGTGATCCGGGTCATGAGCGGGATGTCGGCCTCGCCGGCGAACGGGCGGAGCTGGATCCGGAGCCCGGTGGTCTCGGTCACATCGGTCACGTCGGTCACTCTCAGCCCACCCTCTTCAGCCGGCCGGTCCGCTTGGCGTAGCGCTCCGCCCGCCCGAAGGCCCACAGGCCAAGGGGGATGAAGACCACGGCCATGATCAGCAGCGGCCACACGTCGTGGATCAGCTCGTCGATGCCCACGCCGTCGATCAGGCCGGCCCGCACCCCGTCGAGCACGTACGTCGCCGGGCTGAACTGGCTGATGAACTGCATCCACTCGGGCAGGACCTCGATGCTGTAGTAGACCCCGCTCACGAGCAACAGGACCGACTGCAGGACGAACACCATCTGCGCTCCGCGCTCCACGTACATCAGCGGCAGGACGGACGCCGCGATCCCGATCCCGATGAAGCTGATCGTGCCCAGCAGGGTGAAGGCAACCACCGTCGCCCAGTTCGCCTGCGTGAGGTCGAGCTCGAAGAACAGTGCCAGCGCCAACAGGACGAACAGGGTGTGGACCAGCCCGAAGATCACGGCGTAGAACGCCGCCCCGAGCAGCTGGGCATAGCGCCGGATGGGCGCCATGAACGTGTACTCCAGGGTGCCTTCCCAGCGCTCCCACTGGACCGCCTCGGCGATGAACTCGAACACGATCGCCAGGTAGCTCCAGAAGATGGTGCCGATGACCAGCACCAGGAGCAGGCGCTCGTCGCCGAGGCTCTCCCCGATGAGGGTCACCGCCAGGGCACCCGCCACGGAATAGACGAGCCAGGCGACTTCCCAGCCCCAATAGCGCTTGGTCAGGTTGAAGTTGCGCTCGACGAAGGCCATCGAGGCCTTCAGGTCGCGCGTCAGCATGGCCATCGGTCTAGTCCTCCTCGTCCTCGGACTCGTCCTCGACGTCGTCGTCGAGCGAGCGACCGGTGAACGTCATGAACACGTTGTGCATGGTCGGCTCCTGCCCGTGATCGGTCGCGACCAGGGCCTTAAGCCGCTCCGGCGTGTCCTCCGCGACGATCCGCCCCTCGTTCAGGATCCCGATCCGCTGGCAGAGGCGCTCGGCCTCGTCCATGTCGTGCGTGGTCAACACGATCGTGGCGTCGTGGGTGTCCCGCAGCTGCTCGACGAAGCTCTGGACCTCGAGCTTGGAGCGCGGGTCCAGCCCAGTCGTGGGCTCGTCCATGAGCAGCAGGATCGGGCTCGTCAGCAGGGCGCGCGCGATCGCCACCTTCTGCTGCATGCCGCGGCTCAGCTGCTCGACCGGCCTTCCGAGACGCTTCTCGGCGATCCCGAGCCGCGAAAGGATGCGGATGGACTCGGCCTTGGCAGGCTTCGCGTCCATGCCGTACAGGCGCGCGGCGTAGGCCAGGTTCTCGAACGGGCTCAGCTTCTTGAAGAAGGCCGCATCTACGCTGACCCGGTTGATCATCCGCTTGACGGCCATCTCGTCGCGCTCGATGTCCTTGCCGAAGATCTCGACCCGACCCGTGTCCAGGGTCAACAGAGTGGAGAACAGCCGGATCAGAGTCGACTTTCCGCTCCCGTTGGCGCCCAACACGCCGTAAATCTCGCCGCGCTCGATGCGCAGCGACACGTCGTTGATGGCCATGACCGGCCGTTTCTTGCGCCCGACCTGGAACCGCTTGGTGACGTGCTCGGCCAGGAGGGCAGGGGGTCCCGCGGGCTTCTCGCGCTGCGCGGCCAGGTCTGGTTCGGGCACGGCGACCTGCGGCTCCTTCAGCGCGGAGGGGCGCTGGTCGGTCAGTGTCTTCGACTGGGGTTCGAGTCCGGTCTGCATCACAGGTTCCTGTCTGGGTACCGATGGTCTCTGTCAACCGATGCGGACCGGGCAACAAAAGAGCCGTGGTCCGGATCGGTCCCACGGCTTGGGTCTGCTCGGCGGTTGCCCGCCGGAATCAGCTGGTCGTGGGCATAGATCTCCCGTCTCGCGGGTCGGTGAGCACGGTGCGGGTCATGCGGAAGCGGCTCCTCGTTGCGAACGGGAAGGATGGCAGGTGGCGGCTACACCCGGCGCTGGAACGCCCGCGGAGTCTACGGGCGCTCCCGGGCGCATGTCAACAATCCTGCCGAGCGGCCCGCTGCGACCCGGCCGAACGGCCCGCGAATGGAGATCGCACCGCTGCCACAATGACCGGCGAAACTCATCGGAGGGAGTCTGACCCATGAGACCCGTGTCGCGCGGCGCCGTCTTCTGGGGCGCTGCATTCGTGACCGCCGGAGTGGTCGTGCTCGCCATTCAGCAGGGCTGGATCAGCGAAGACGTCCTCGGCCAGGCGGCCCAGTGGTGGCCGCTCTTCCTCATCGGGGCGGGGGTAGCCATCATCTTCGCCGGCACCCTCGGCGTGATTGCGACGGCCGCGGCCGGCATCTTGCTCGGGCTGCTGGTCGGGGGCCTGATCGGCGGTGGGGCCAACATCTCGACCGCGTGCGGACCGGGCGAGCCGGGGCCACTCCAGGCGTACCAGGACGGAACGTTCTCCGGAGCCGCGGACGTCGAGATCGACCTTAACTGTGTGACCCTGGTGGTCGCCGGGGGGCCGGACAATGACTGGAGTCTGGAGGCGGATGAGGAGAGCGCGGACCGGATCGACTTCTCGGTCGACGAGAACAGCTTTGACCTGCAGGCCGACGACACGCTCGTCACCACCCAGCGCCTCAACGTTGGCGTGACGATTCCGGCGGAGGAGGGCACGAACGTATCGAGCTCGCTGAATGCTGGTGAGGCGACGTTCGACCTGTCCGACGGGCAGTGGGGCGGCGTCGACCTGTCCGGCAATGCGGTCGCCATCCACGTCGACCTGTCAGGTGCCGATGCAGACTCGTTCCAGGCGTCCATGAACGCTGGGGCGATGGACATCCTGCTGTCGAGCGAGACGAGCCTCGAATCTCTCGAGCTGAGCGCCAACGCGGGCTCGTTCGAGGTTTGCGCGGCCGAGGAACTCGGCCTGAGCATCACGATCGGCAGCAACGTGGCGACCGGCCACAACCTTGAAGAGGCCGGGCTGACCGAGGACGGCAACGTCTGGCGGACGCCGGGGTACGCCTCGGCCGACGCCCAGATCGACATCACGTTCAGCGGGAACGCTGCCGCATTCACGCTCAATCGCGAGGGAGACTGCTCATGAACCGTCGGCTGTACCGATCCGCAACGGATCGGAAGATCGGGGGGGTGGCGGCGGGGACCGCCACCTACTTCGACATCGACCCGTCCATTTCGCGCGTCCTCTGGCTGCTGTTGGCGATCTTCACCGGTGGGGCGTTCGTCATCGTGTACATCGTGATGTGGGCCATCGTGCCGGAGGAGCCGTGGCAGGCCCCAGCCCTCGCGGGATCAGCCGGGAGTCCGCCCCCAGCCGAAGGCGGCGAGACGCCGTCGGACGGTCCACCGACCGAAGAGGGCCAAGTCGCCGCCGTCGGTCAGCCCGTGCCGGCGTCGAACTGGTCGAAGTCAGTCGAGGTCTCGAGCGGGCCCGGACCTCACATCATCTTCGGGGCGATCTTGATCCTGATCGGCGGCTGGTTCCTCGTCCAGCAGTTCGTGCCCTGGCTGAACTTCGGGACCCTGTGGCCGATCGGGCTGGTGGTCGTGGGCGTCATCATCCTGGCCGCCGCCCTTCGCCGCGGGGGCTGACCCGCCGAAGCGCTCCGGCCAGCGGCCCTGGAGCAGGTCGCGGCCGAACGAGGCGAACGAGGCTGCCGCCAGGGACACGAAGGTGGCCAGCGCCAGGATGAGTGGGTTGGCGCTGATGAGCGGCGGCCGCTCCCCCTGGGGCGGGTCCGGGAACTGGAAGGCGTAGTTCCACGGTGGCAGGGTCCGCGCGGCGTTGATGTACCAGTCCGGCATGGCGAGCGCCGAGTTCAGCGGGTAGATGAGGAGCCCGGTGATGGCCACCGCCACCAGGAAGGCGATGCCGTAGTCGCGCAGGTATCGGTCGCGGAGGATCTCGTCGAGCACGTAGGCGATGGCCACGAACCCGAACAGGACCGCGGTCAGGTAGTGGTACTGGAAGGTCGCCCGCTCGACCCGGGCCCAGGGCACGAACTGGAAGGCGAAGGCGGCCGCGACGAGCAGCAGCGCCCAGGAGCGGCGCCTCCAGGCGAGGAGCAGGGAGACGACGACCGCTGGCACGCTCGCCCAGAACAGGGCTGGGTTGCCGCCGTTGTAGGTCACCGCGACCCGGTTGAGGTCGAACGAGTGGCTGTAGAACCAGACCGGCTTGAGGTCGAGCGGCCAACTCCACCACGGCGAGCTCGCGACGTGGCCGGCCTGGAGGCCAAAGTGGTAGCCGAACATCTGGGCATGGAGGTGGTCCAGCGACCACCCGTACCCGATGCCGCCCTCGAGTGCCACCGAATGGCCCATGTTCAGCCACGGGATGTAGGTCGCCACGTACACCCCGAGCGGGATCACCACCAGGCACACGAAGATCCAGGGCCAGGCGAAGCCGCCCATCTCTGACGGCAGGTACCAGCGGGCGTCGGATGCGGGGCGGCGGAGGCTGCGGACCGCACGGAGTACGAGCAGGACGGCGGTGATGGCAAGGGCGATGAGCACCGGCCACCAGGCCTCGATCCCGCGGAACAGCACGCCGAACCCGAGCTCGATCAGGCTCCGCGGCTCGTGGCACAGGCCGTCCCCGCAGTCGAGCGTCTGGAAGCCGACCGCAAAGGCCAGGCCGATGGCGCCGACCACGATCGCGGTCGCCGGCACGGCCCACAGCTCGGCAGGCTCGAGCCGAACCGGTTTGACCCAGGCGACCCCGAGGGCGAGGACCAGGGTCGCGACCATGATCACGAGGAACGGCCATGGCGCTTCCAGGCCGATGGCGATCGTCGCGAAGCCGGTCGCGGCCACGACCAGGAACCGGCCAAGCTGCGAACGGAGGAGGACGAGGAACCACA
>DASTEQ010000176.1:0-2080 GCA_035709505.1 Candidatus Limnocylindria bacterium | reverse complement strand
GCGTTGCCGACCTGGTGACCGTCCACTTCCCTTGGGCATCGCTGCGTGCCGCGGCGGCCGGGCACGAGCCGAGGCTCACCGCCCGCATCGCCGGTCTGTTGCGCCCCGGCGGCTCCCTCGAACTGCTTCTCGCCGATGCCGAGCGGGATGGAGCGCGGCCCGTCGACCCGGAGGCCGTCGTCTCGGCGTACGCCGGGCTCGGCCTGAGCCTGGTCGAGGCCCGGCCCGCTTCGCTGGCCGACGCGATCGCGTCCCACACCTCGTGGGGCAAGCGTCTGCTCCGAAACGGTCGACCGGGCCGGTCGGCCTGGATCATCCGGCTCGAACGCCCGCGGCCCGCGGTCGGTCTAGGCGGCCGTGGCTAGAATCGGTCCGTGACCATCGGTCAGCGCGTCTCGAACTGGCGCTACGCCCTCGCCACCGCCAACCCACCTCCCGGGGTGCCGCTCGACGGCGTGACCAAGTGGCTGGTCGTGACCCGGGCGGCGGTGTTCAGCATGACCGTGACCTCCGGTCTCATCGGCGGCCTGCTCGCCGTCGGGGCCGACCCCGCGGCCGTGCACTACGGATACCTGGCCCTTGCCATCGTGGGCCTGGTCGTGGCCCACGCCGCGAACAACATGATCAACGACTACTTCGACATGTCGGAGGGGATCGATACCGACGAATACGTGCGCGCCCTCTACGCGCCCCACCCCGTGCTCTCGGGCTGGCTCACGCGATCCCAGCTGCGGAACGCGATCATCGTCGCAAACCTCATCGACCTGGTCATCCTCGGCATCCTGGTCTGGGCCCGCGGCCCGCTGGTGGCCGTCTTCGCCTTCGCGGGCTTGTTCATCAGCGTGTTCTACGTCGCGCCGCCGATCAGCCTGAAGAAGCGCGGCCTCGGCGAGCCGGGCGTGTTTCTGACCTGGGGGCCGCTGATGATCGGCGGGACGTACTTCGTGGCCACCGGCACGATCCCGGACTGGGTCTGGATCGCCTCGCTGCCCTACGCGATCCTGGTCACCACCGTCCTGTTCGGGAAGCACATCGACAAGATCGTCCCTGACGCCGAACGGGGAATCCGGACCCTGCCGGTCATCCTCGGCGAGCGGAATGCGCGGCTGGTGGCGTCCGCGCTGATGATCGCGTTCTACCCCATCGTCATCGGCTCGGCGCTGGTTGGCTGGATCGGCCCCTGGGTGGCCCTCGTGGTGCTGGCCCTCCCGCGCCTGGTTGAGGTCCTGCGCCAGTTCTCGCAGCCGAAGCCGGAGACACCACCGAATGCCTACGTGGGGTGGCCGCTGTGGTTTGTCGGCGGCGCGTTCCTGCACACCCGACGCGCCGGCGCGACCCTGATCATCGGCCTCCTGCTGAACGTCATCTTCCCCGTGACCTTGCCATGGCTGAGCTGACCGTTGCCGGCGTGGAGGCCGGTGCCGGCGAGGGCTTGGTGGAAGGCATCCACCTCCACGGCGACCGGGGCGAGCCGATGCAGGTTGTCGCCGACGCCGAGCTCGTGGCCGGGCACGGCCTGCTCGGAGACCGGATGGCCGGCCTCGGCATCCCCGGGACCCACGTCACGTTCATCGGGGCCGAAGGGGTGGAGGCGATGGTCGCGGAGACGGGCATCCCGCTCGAGCCGCACCAGACTCGCCGCAACGTCCTCGTCCGCGGGGTGGATGTGCCCGGTCTCGTCGGTCGTCGCTTCCAGGTCGGCGACGCGGTGTGCTTCGGGGTCAAGGAATGCAACCCGTGCAACCATCTCGAGTCCCTCACCCATCCCGGCGTCCGTGACGGCCTCTCGGGCCGGGGCGGCCTCCGGGCCGACGTCCTGACCGGGGGGCACATCCGTGTCGGCGACCGCATCACCGTCCTCGGCGACTGACCGATCCAGACCGATGGCGGCGGGCGCAGCCCGCCGCATCCCGGAGGCCGGGCTCTTCGAGCCCGGCTCGATCTCGTGGCGGGTCGACCGCGAGGCCGTCGTGCTGGCCGGAGGTACCTGCGCCCTGTTGATGCAGATTGCCCACCCCGCCGTGGCGGCGGGCGTGGACGCTCACTCGGACTTCCAGGTCGATCCGTTTGCCCGCTTGCG
>DASTEQ010000175.1:0-7067 GCA_035709505.1 Candidatus Limnocylindria bacterium | reverse complement strand
TTCACGGAGAACGGAGTGGTGATCGAGGTCGCGGGCACGGAAACCTATTGGACCGATGAGACGCCGTGGGGCGTCCCGCATTCCGAGCGGCTGGCGACCGACGTCCAGGCACAGGTCGTCGCCGCGCTCGCTGGTGTGGCGCCGTACGAGCGCCAGGACCGCGGAATCGACGCGGTGAACTACTACGTCATCGCCCCGCCGACGACTACCGGCGACCCCGCCGAGCCTCGGCGGGGGAGCCTGATGCCCGCGGTCCTGGCGGAGGTCGGCTCGATGTCACTTGCCGCTGAGGCTGACCTGCTGGCCACGGCCGAAGGCCAGGACGCGATCGCCGGGGCCCTGGTCGAAGCGCTGGTGGCCTGGTTCGGCGACCGCGACCATGCAGCGCGATTCGACCTCGAGGTGGCCGGCGGGGACGCGGGACGCGTGCCTGAGGTCGTCCCCGGTACCGGACCGCCGTTCTGGGCCGTGGGCGTCGAGGATCCGGCCGAACTGCGGCTGCGACTCACAAACACCGGCAGCACGACCTGGCCGGAAGACGTCGCCCTCCTGATCGGCTGGGTGCCGACCGACGATCCCTACCTGGCCCGGCAACCGGACCTCGTTCCGCTGCCGACGGCCGTTCCCCCGCTGGCACCCGGCGAATCAGTCGTCCTCGCGCCCGAGGTACTTTCGCCGCCCGACGACGAGCGGTCCGTGGCGTGGGTCACGCTGGAGATCGACGGGGTCGTGCTGGCCGACACCGGCATTCCGCCCCTCCAGTTCGCCTCGGAACGCTGACTTGGTTGACCTGCCTTTGACGGCCTTGCTAGGATCGCCGGGCACGACGCCAACCGTGCCCCTGCGGTCCTCAGCCGGATCGCCCCCCGGCGTCGAGTTCGTTCGCGAAGAACACGCCCAGGAGCAAGCGCTATTGGTTGACTCGTCCCGGCCGGTGCGCCGTCGTCGTCGAAGCCATGGCACAGCCGCTCGCGGCTTGGCCCACCTCGCTGTCGTCGCATTGGTGGCCGGCAGCGTCAGCCTCGGCGTGTTGGCGGCCCAGGGAATCATCGGCCTGGACAACACGGCCATTCGCGTCGTGGCACCGGCGCTGGGCGCGGTCTCCGAGCGGGCCGCTGCCGCCCAGGACGAGCTGGTCGCGATCGAGATCGAGCCCGAGGTCGGGTTCGAGGTCGAGGCCGAGGCCGAGGTCATGCAGCAGGAGCGGGCGTCCGCCACGCCGCCTCCCGAGGTTCCCCTCGCCATCATCCTGCCCCCACCCCCGCCCCCGGTCCGCACCGGATCGGTCGGCCCCTCGCTCCCATATGCCGGACCAACCGGCTACGTGGACGGCGATGGCTCGCTGGCCTGGCCGGTTCCCGGCGGGTACGTCTCGCAGTACTTCTGGTCCGGGCACCGCGGCCTGGACATCGCCCACGCGGCTGGCGGGCCAGTGGTGGCCGCCGACGCGGGCACCGTGGTCTCGGCCGGTTGGATGAACAACGGCGGCGGATGGGTGGTCACCATCCAACACTCCGACGGGCGCACCACCGCCTACAACCACCTTGGCACGATCCTGGTCAGCGCCGGCCAAGGCGTGGCCCGCGGCCAGCAGATCGCGACGGTCGGCTGCAGCGGCTGGTGCACCGGTCCCCACGTCCACTTCGTGGTGATCGTCAACGGCGTCATCGTTAACCCGCTCCGCTTCCTGTAACCCGCCGCTCCGTATCATCGGGGCGCGATGTTCGCGGACCGCGTCCGGATCCACGTGACCGCCGGCGCCGGCGGCGACGGCTCGCCGTCCATGCGCCGCGAGGCGCACGTGCCCCGCGGCGGGCCTGACGGCGGAGACGGCGGTCGCGGCGGATCGGTCATCCTGCTCGCCGAGGCCGGCCTCACGTCCCTCGGCGCGTTTCGCCACTCCCCGCACGTGAAGGCCACGTCCGGGGGGCGGGGGGCCCGGCGACGGGCTCACGGCCGCGACGGTACCGATGCGGTCGTCGTCGTCCCGCCCGGCACGGTGGCGCGTCGCCATCCCGAGGGGGAGCTGCTCGGCGAGGTCCTCGCGCCGGGCGACCGGCTGGTTCTCGCGCGGGGAGGGCGCGGGGGACGGGGGAACGTCCACTTCGTGTCGTCGACCCACCAGGCGCCCCGACACTACGAGCGAGGCGATCCAGGTGAGGAGTGGTGGGTCGAGCTCGAGCTGAAGCTCATCGCCGAGATCGGATTCGTCGGCGCGCCCAACGCCGGCAAGTCCACCCTGCTCGCCGCGCTGACAGCCGCCCGGCCAGAGGTGGGGCCCTATCCGTTCACCACGACGACGCCGAACCTCGGTGTCATCGACCTCGGCGATGAGGATGCCGGCGAGCGCACCGCGGTCATCGCCGACGTGCCCGGCCTCGTCGAGGGTGCCCACCGCGGGCAGGGTCTCGGGCACGAGTTCCTACGGCATGTCGAGCGCTGCCGCGTCCTCCTGGGCGTGGTGGACGGCGCGGCCGCTGATCCGGTCGGGGAGTGGCAAGCCGTAGCGCAGGAGCTGCGCCTCCATGACGCCTCCCTGCTTGACCGTCCAAGGCTGATGGTCGTCACGAAGCAGGACCTGGCCGAGGCTCGGCACCGATGGCCGGCGGTCGAGGCCGCGTTGCGCGAGGGCGGTTCACAGCCGATCGCGGTCTCCGCCCACGACGGCACGGGGCTCGAGGCGCTCCGCGCTGCCCTGGCCGAAGCACTCGCCGAAGCCGATCGCCGCGAGCCGGCCGAGGGTCCCCCGCCCGCCCGACGGCTCCATCGATTCGACCCGGCGGCCGAGGGCTGGGAGGTCGTGGCGGAAGCGGATGGCCTGCGCGTCCGGGGCACTGCGATCGAGCGCTCAGCCGCTCGCACCGACTTCACGAACGCCGAGTCCCGCGATCGGTTCCAGCGACGCCTGGAGCGGATGGGGGTCGATGCCGAACTGCGCCGCCGTGGCGCGCGGGACGGCACCACCGTCCGGATCGGTCCCCTGGAGCTCGAATGGGGAGACGAGGAATGACCAGCAGCCCGACCGCTGCCCGCGGACGCAGCCGCCTGGTGCCCGTTCGGCAGCCAGAGACCTCCACCCGGACCGAGCTCGTCCGCCGGGAGCGGCTGGGCGTCCTGGGCGGAACGTTCGACCCGCCGCACCTCGGCCACCTGTGGCTGGCGACGACAGCCGCCGACGAGCTGGACCTGTCAAAGGTGCTGCTCGTACCGGCTGCCAACCCGCCCCACAAGCGGCGCCGGTCCATCAGCCACGCGGCGGACCGGGTGCTGATGACGCGGCTGGCGGTGGCGAACGACCCGCGCCTCGACGTCTCGCTGGTCGAGCTCGAGCGGGAAGGGCCGTCGTACACGGTGGACACCCTGGTTGAGCTCGGCCGGCGGCACCCCGACGTCGACCTCGTCCTGATCATGGCGGCCGACAGCCTGGCCCAGGTCGACTCGTGGCGCGAGCCGGACCGACTCCTCGAGCTGGCGGACTGGGCAGTCGGTCCGCGGCCCGGCGTGGCGCTCCCGACCCGGGCCGAGCTGGCGACGCGCTGGGGAAAGGCCGCGTCCCGGATTCACCTTCTCGGCGGGCCTGCGCTGGACATCAGCGCGAGCCTGATCCGCCGTCGCGTGGCGGCGGATCGCGCCATCCGCTACCTTGTGCCGCGAGCGGTCGAGGAGCTCATCGTCGATCGTCGCCTGTACCGTCGCTGACCAGGGCCCGGAGGACCATCCTGCAGGAACCGACCCCGAACGTGACCCCGCTCCACGCCGAGCTGGACCCGACCGAGCTCGCTCATCGGATCGTGGAGATCGTGTCCGACCACAAGGGCAGCGACGTGGTGATGCTGAAGACCGGGGAGCTGACTTCCCTGGCCGACTATTTCGTGATCGCGACCGGCCGCTCCGACCGCCAGGTGTCCGCGCTTGCCGGCGCGCTGGTGGAGGAGCTTCGTGCCCAGGGCGTGCGACCGCTCGGCGTGGAGGGCCGTTCGGGCGCCCGATGGGTGCTGCTCGATTTCAACGACGTGATCGTGCACCTGTTCACTCCCGACGAGCGCGAGCGATACGACCTCGAACGGCTCTGGAGTGCGGCACCCGCCGTGGTCCGCCTCGTCTGACCGCCGTCGGTACCCCTGAGGTACCACTCCAGGGCGCTCGGTGGAGCGTGGACGCACCGCCTGACCATGCGGATCCGCGCACGGGCGGGTACCAGCCGTGGGTACGGGGGTCCTATTGAGGAGGACCGGTGGCGACCGCATTGTCGGCGCCATGAGCACCACCCGGAAGCGCGACGTTGCCGCGGTCGAGACCTGCCGCTATTGCGGTGGCAGTCTCCTGACCTCGGTCTTCGACACGTCCTTCCGCGACGAGAGCATCGAGGAGCGGCTGTTCTTCGCCCTCCCCGGCGCCCTGTGCCTGCCGTGCAAGCAGCTGTACATCGACCACCAGCTGATCGGCATCCTCGGCCTCTCGAACGCGCGGTGCACGTTCGCGATCGAGAGCGACCGCGTCCTTCGCGCCGGCGCCGCCTGATCTCAGGCGCGAGCGCCCGCGGGAGCCGATCCGAGCACATACGACCCGAGCCACGCCGCGAGCGCGGCCTCCGGCTCCGCTGACTGCGTCTTGATCGCCAGGTCGGCCTCGAACAGCCCGGTCAGCATGGCCTCCAGCTCCTCGCCCGTGTAGCGCTTCGCCGCGGTCGCGATCTTTCCAGCCGCGGTCGGGTTGCCCGGCCGCAGTCGCTTCGTCAGCTCGGCGGGGGTCGCCCCCTGCGCCTGCAGATCGCGGGCCACGATCAGGTCCGCCACTCGCGCCTCGAGGGCGGCCATGATCTTCAGCACGGGCTCTCCCTCGTCATACGCGCGCTGCAGAGCCTCCGCGGCCCGTCGCCCGTCTCGTCGCTCGACCGCGTTTGCCACGGCATTGACCGATGGCGGGCGGACGTCGGCGACCAGGGCCTCCACGTCGCCAACCTCGATCGGCCGATCTTCGACCGCGATGGCCAGCTTGCGGAGCTCCGAATCGGCCACCCGCGTCTGCTCGCTTCGCTCCACGTCGTTCTCCCACACGCCGCCGATGCGCACCGCGAGCGCAGCAGCCGCCGGAGGACGGATGTCGATCCGCAGCTCCTCGGCGTGGCGCGAGACCCAGCCCCGCAGCTCGTCGCGTCGGGGCGCGGCGCAGGTGACGACCTCGCCGCCCGCGGCGCGGACCGCCGCCTCGAGCCGGCCGAGCAACGCCGGCGGCCTCCCCACGTCCCGCGACGGCCGCAGCTCGGCGAGGGCGAGGGCCGCCCCTTCGGGGAGCGCCTCGACGATGCCCACCAGGCGGTCCGCCGCAGCGCTCGAGGTCCCGGCGGCCCGAAGCGGCTGGCGGATGACCACGCAGTGCGCTCCGAACAGCCCCACGGTCGCCGCCTCGAGCCCCGCCCGATCGAGGAGCGGCTCGTCCGGCGTTCGCTCGGGGGTGAGCACAACGGTCCCGATCGCGCCGGTACGTTCCCTGAACGCGGCGACGGCACGGTCGATCTGGTAGGCATCGTCGCCGTGGGCCAGCAGGACCATTCCGCTCACCGGTCGATCCTATCGCGCCGGCAACGGGCCGACCCCGCCGCGGCCACCCGCCACCCAGTACGAGGCTCCATCGGTCACCACTTCGACGTTGCCGTCGAGGTCGGTGCGGAACAGGCGAAGCCCCGGCACCTGGGCCAGGGCGTCGAGGGTAGACCGATGGGGGTGGCCGTAACTGTTGTCCGCCCCCGCGGAGACCACGGCGACGATCGGCCGGGTGGCTTCCAGGAAGGCCGCGGTCGTGCCCGAGTCCGACCCGTGGTGAGCGACCTTCAGAACTTCCACCGGGCCGAGCTTTTCCCGCGCCTCGAGGAGCGCCTCGACCGGTGCTTCGGCATCGCCGGTCAGCAGCGCCTCGAACGCCCCGTAGCGGACCAGCAGCACGACTGACCCATTGTTCACGTCGCCCTCGGGCAGGGGAGCGGCCACGTCGAGCGCGTCCGGAAACACGACCTCCAGCGTTACTTCGCCCAGGCGGATCAGCTCACCCGCTCGCGCGGCCACGACCCGGGCGCCAGGCTCGCGAGCCGCGGCAGCCAGCAGCGCCCGGTGCGGATCGGTCTCGACCGGGCGGCCCCCATCGACGACCAGCCCGACGTCATATCGGCGCAGCACCTCGCCCAGACCCCCGAGGTGGTCCTGGTGCGGGTGGGTCAGCACGAGGACGTCGATCCGGCGACGATGGAACGGCAGCGATTGCCCAAGCTGGCGCAGGGTGAGGTCCGGATCGGGTCCGCCGTCCACGAGCGCGGTTGCGCCGCCCGGCGCCTCGATGAGGATCGCGTCGCCCTGGCCGATGTCAAGCACCGTGACGTGGAGGCGGCCGTCCGATCCGCTCATGGCCGTGGCCAGGACGACAGCCAGCACGGCTCCGATAGCGATCCGGCGCGGACGCGCGATCCATGCCAGGGTCGGCGCGAAAGCCGCCACTTCGGGGAGGGCGTGCCGTAGACCTGCGGCCGCTTCCATCGGTTCGAGGACTGGTGGGGCGCGGTCCGTTCGCCGGTTCAGGCGGTGGACGACCAGGGCGAGGCCCGGATACCACGCTGCGGTGAACCACGGCGCCCCGGCGAGCGGGATCGCGGCCAGGGGCAGGGCGGCAGCCGCCGTTCCGGCCGCAATGAGTCCGCGCAGCGGCAGCCAGGCGGCACCGCCCGCGAGCCAGGTGGCGACGTCCGCGACGGGCGGCGCCGGGACCGCGACCGCCAGCCCGCCGATCGCGGCAGCCGCAGCGGCGCCCGCCATCACGGCGGGGATGAGCGGAACGACGAGGACGTTGGCCAGCGGGGCCACGAGCGAGACCTGCTCGAACGTGGCCAGCAGGACGGGGAGCGTCGCCGCCTGGGCGGCGACCGTGAGCGCCACCGGCGTGCGGATCCAGGGCGGCCAGCGCCCCAGGCGCGACTCGATCGGGGCTGCGAGCACGATCAGCCCGGCGGTGGCCAGGGCCGACAGCTGGAATCCGACGTCCCACAGCGCTCCGGGGCTCACGAGCACCATGACCACGAC
>DASTEQ010000174.1:0-6473 GCA_035709505.1 Candidatus Limnocylindria bacterium | reverse complement strand
GCGGCCATCTTCCGCCTCGGTCGGCTGGAGGGCATCGACCGACCGGCCCTGCCCGCCTACTTCCTGACCCCGTCTGGGCCACTCGTCCTGCTGGACGTCGGGGCCAACGTTGACTCCGAGCCGCACAACCTCGTCCAGTTCGCCGCCATGGGCTCGCTGTACGCCGAGCGGGTTCTCCACGTGCCATCGCCTCGGGTCGGACTGTTGAACATCGGCGAGGAGCCGGAGAAGGGTGATGCCTTGACCCGCGAGGCGTTCATTCGGCTGACCGCCTCGGACCTGCACTTTGTCGGCAACGTGGAGCCGCACGACCTGGCAAGCCACATCGCCGACGTGGTGGTGTGCGACGGGTTCGTGGGCAACGCCATGATCAAGCTCACCGAAGGCCTGACCTCGTACATCTTCCGCTCGATCCGGGAGGATCTGCTCCGCGGGCTGGTGGCCCCGATCGCGGTCCTCGCCCTCCGTCCGGGCATCGACCGCCTGCGCCACCGGTTCGACTACGAACAGTTCGGCGGCTCGCCGCTGCTCGGCGTGCGCGGGGTGAGCATCGTGACCCACGGTCGGGCCAAGGCCCGGATGGTGGAGAACGCGATCCGAGTCGGGTCGGAGGCGGCGGCCGCCAACATGCCTGCGGTCATCGCCGAGTGGAGTCGCCGCCATCCGGGGCTTGCCAGCGAACCCGTCGGCACGGCGGCTGACCAGGCCGAGGCGCCGACACCGATTCCGGTGGAGCCCGCCTCCTAGGTGGCGGGCCGCGAACGGCCGGCTCGGCGCGCCCGCCGGCTGGCCATGGTGGCCCTCTTCGAGGCCGAGTTTCCGCCCCAGCAGGCCGGCCGCGCGCTCGACCGCCTGGCCGCCGATTGGGAGGCGGAGGTGGTGGTCGTCGAGCATGCCCGCGCCATCGTCGCGGGCGTCGCCCGCCACACGACCGAGCTCGACGCGGAGATCGCGGCTCGTGCCCCAAAGATCCCCGTCGCGGAGCTCGGGCGGATCGAACGGACGATCCTCCGGAGCGCCCTTTTTGAGGTGCTATACTCCGCCGCGATTCCGAGCGGAACGATCCGCGATGCGGTCTCTCTCGCTCGGACGTACGCCGGGGAATCGGCGGCCCGACTCGTCGGTGGCGTCCTCCGAAGCGTGGCCAGACCCGAACCTGTCAGACCCGAACCTGAGGGAGACGAAGGGTGACCGACGGCACCACGTTCGAGCGGCTCAAGAAGATCATCGTTGAGCAGCTTGGCGTTGAACCAGACGACGTCACGCTGGAAGCGGCATTCGTCGAGGACCTGAACGCCGACTCGCTCGACCTGGTGGAGCTCATCATGAGCCTCGAGGAAGAGTTCGGCATGGAGATCTCGGACGAAGACGCGGAGAAGATCCAGAAGGTCTCCGACGCTGTGGAGTACATCGAGGAACGCCAGCAGTAGGTTCCCGTGACCTCACCCACCATCCGCGAGCTGGGTGAGCGACTCGGCCTCGTCTTCCGGGATCCCGATGCCATCGGCCAGGCGTTCGTCCATGCCTCGTACGCGAACGAGAACCCGGACCTCGTCACCGGCAACAACGAGCGGCTCGAGTTTCTCGGCGATGCCGTCCTCGGCCTGATCGTCAGCCGAATCCTGTACGAGCGCTTCCCGGACTCCGACGAGGGCGGCCTGACCGCCCACCGGGCCGCGATCGTCAACCGCACCGCGCTGGCCGGCCTGGCCGGCGAGCTGGGGCTCGATCGCCACCTCCTCCTCGGCCGTGGGGAGCTCGACAGTGGGGGATCCGGCCGCCCATCGGTGCTCGCGGCGGCGTTCGAGGCCCTGGTCGGGGCCGTCTACCTGAGCGAGGGAATGGCGGCGGTCGAGACGGCCTTCGGCCCAATTCTCTCTGCGCACCTCGCGCCGCCAACCGACTCGGCTGCCCCGAAATCGGCCAAGAGCCGGCTCCAGGAATGGAGCCAGCGCACTCGCGGCTCACGACCGGCGTATGAGCTGGTCGAGTCTCGAGGGCCGGCCCATGCGCAGCAGTTCACGGTGGCGGTCGTGATCGGGGGCGAGCACCTGGCAACAGGATCGGGCAGCAGCCGCCAGCGGGCCGAAGAGCTTGCCGCCCAGGCCGCCCTCGAGCGCCTGGCGGAGGTGGAGGCGTGACCCGCCTGAAGGAGCTGAGGCTCCACGGCTTCAAGAGCTTTGCCGAACCGACCCGATTCGTGTTCGAACCGGGGGTGACCGCGGTCATCGGTCCCAACGGCAGCGGCAAGAGCAACATGGCCGATGCGATCCGCTGGGTGCTGGGGGAGCAGTCGAATCGATCCCTGCGCACGCGGCGGTCGGACGACGTCATCTTCGCCGGGTCCGAGAGCCGCAAGCCGATTGGCATGGCCGAGGTCTCGCTCACCTTCGATAACCATGACGGCTGGCTGCCGATCGAGTTCGAAGAGGTGACCATCGCCCGGCGGGCGTATCGGTCCGGCGACCCGGAGTACCTGATCAACGGCAGCCGAGCACGGCTGCGCGATGTCGTCGAGCTGTTGGCCGGCGGGCGGCTGGGTGCGAACGAGCTGGTGGTGGTCGGGCAGGGAACGGTCGATGCCGCGTTGTCCCTGCGCCCCGAGGAGCGGCGCCAACTGTTCGAAGAGGCTGCCGGCGTCAAGTCGCTCCAGGTCCGGCGCAATGAAGCCATGGCTCGGCTGGGGAAAGCCCGCGACAACCTGACCCGCATGTCCGACCTCGTCCGCGAGCTGAAACCGCAGGTCCGCCGCCTCGCCCTCCAGGCCGAGCACCAGGAGGCGCACGACCGACTCGGTCTGCGCGCCCGGGCGCTTGTCCAGGAGCATCACGCCCGGCGGGCACAGATCCTCCAGACGTCCCTCGGGGAGGCGCGGCGGCGGTCGGCCGCGCTCTCCGCTGATGCGGAGGCCGAGCGCAGCGCCCAGGCCAGCGGACGGCAGGCGGTGGCCGAGGCCGAGGCGGCCTACTGGAGCGCGGAGGACGAGACCCGACGGGCCTCGGCCGCCTGGGAGGCGGCCCGCGAGGCAGCGATCCGGGCCGAGGGGCGGCACGATTCCCTCACCGAGCGCGATCTCGACCTCGAGGCGGAAGTGCGTCGGATCGAGCAGGAGCTGACCGAGCTGGCGGAGAACGTGCCCCCGGTCGGCCCGGGGGCGGTCGCGGAGATCCCTGCACCGCGGGGCGCACGAGCGGAGGCGGCCGCCGCCGAGGCGCGCTGGCGCGCCGCCGCCGAACGCGCCCGGCTGGCAGGAGCGCAGGCGCTGACCGCCGAAGAGGCCCTCAGCGAGGTCCGCGTCCGCGAGGCGGACCGATTGGCCCGCGCGGGGCGGGGGGCGGAGGAAGCCGCGGCCGCGGCCGCCCGTCACGAAGCAGCGGCGCGCGACCTGGCGGTGGTCGAGTCCCGGATCTCGGAGGTCACTGCGACCGTCGACCGCCTCGCCGAAACGCGAACCGCCGCAGCGGCCGAGCTCGCGCGTGCCGAGCAGGCGGCCACGGCTGCGATCACGCACAGGGCAGCGCTCGAGGAGGAGGCCAGCCGGGCCGCCGTGGTCGCCGCCGAGCTGGACGAGCGCCGATCGCGGATGTCTGCCGAACGGGCCGATCTCGAGCGACAGAGGGCGGGCGGCGGCGCGGATCCTGTCGCCCGGCTGCGCTCGGGCGGCTGGGAGCAGCCGACGGCCCTCGGCAGCGTGCCTCAGGAAGCCGCCGTGGCCGTTGCCGCGGTGCTCGGAGACGTCGAGCGAGCGCTGGTCTGGAAGTCGGGCGCGGACGCGGCCGTGGGCGATGCGGTGTCCGGCACCGCCGCCGGCGAGGCTCGACTCCTGGTGCCAGCCGATCGGCGGCCGCCCGGCCGTCCCGAGGCGCTGGCCGCCGTGGGCGCCACGCAGACCGTGGCCGAGCTGTTGCGCGACCGGAGTGCGCCGGAGGTCCTCCACCGAACCGTGATCGCTCCCGATCTCGGAGCGTTGCTCTCCGGATGGGACCGCCTCCCAGACGGCTGGGCGGCGGTCACCCTCGCCGGCGACCTGGCCGACGCCCGCGGAATGGTCACCGTACGCGGCCAGGCGAGCACCGACCACCGAGTCGGAAGCCGCACCGCCCGCCTCGCGGAGCTGACCGCGCTCGCTGACGAGATCACGAGAGAGGCAGACGACACCAATCGCCGGCTGACGGACGCGCGGGCCAACCTGCAAGCGGCTCGGGACGCAGCGGACACGGCGCAGGCGCAGGCGGAGGCCGCACGCGCGGTCTGGCGTCGGGCGGAGGAGGACGGCATCGCGGCCGCGGCCGATGCGGAGCGCCTGTCCGTCGAGCGCGATCGACTGGTCGATGCGCTTGCGGAACTTCCACTGCCCGGCGGCGCACCTGAGCCGAGCGCCGTACTGGACGGAGAGATCGCCTCGCTCGAAGCGGCAGCCGCGGAGGCCCGCGCCGCCCGGGAGGTCGCCGACGCCGATCGCGATGCGGCCCGCCAGGCGTGGGAGGCCGCCGTCCGACTCGCCGACGAAGAGGACGCCTCGGCCGGCGACCAGCGGGCGAGCGCGGCCCGACACGCCGAGCGCACCGACCAGCTTCAACGCGCGATTGCCCGAATCGCGAGCGAGCGAGCGGTTGTCGGGGAGTCCCTGCGGGAGGCGGCGGCCACGCTCGCAGCGGCGCGTTCAGCCGAGGCGGATGCCGCCGAGCGCCGGGCCACTGCCGAGGACGCCAGGGAGGCGGCCCGCCAGGGCCTGCTCGAGGCGGAGCGACACCTCGGCGGCGGCGCTGGCCGGATGGCCGAGCTGGAGGCAGGCCAGCAGCAAACGGTGGCGGATGTCTCCCGCCTGGAGGAGGCGCTGGCTGGGCTCGAGCGCGAGCGCGAGCTGTCTCTCGAGGGCCTGCCCGAGGCAGCGACGGACGCCGAGGCTGATCCCGAGGGGCCCGAACCGACCGCCTTGAGCGAGGAGGAGCTTGCCGAGGAGCTGCGGAAGACCCGCCGGACCCTGCACCAGATCGGATCGGTCAACCCGTTCGCGATCGAAGAGCACCGCGAGCTGTCCACTCGGCTGGAAGAGCTGACGGTGCAGGAGACCGATCTGCGCGCCGCCGCGGACTCGACCGAGGAGCTCATCGGTCGCCTCGACGAGGAGATCTCGAGCCAGTTCCAGGCCGCATTCGCGGCCATCGGTCAGCGATTCGACGAGTATTGCCGCCTCTTGTTCGACGGCGGCAGTGCGTCGCTGGAGCTGACGAATGAGGCCGAGGGGGAGTCATCCAACGGGGTTGAGGCGCCAGGCGGGATCGAGATCGCCGTCCGTCCGCCGGGAAAGCGGCTCCAAAGGTTGGCGATGCTGTCGGGCGGGGAGCGGGCGCTCGCCGGGGTCGCGCTCCTGTTCGCCATGCTGACCGTGAACCCGGTCCCGTTCTGCGTCCTCGACGAAGTGGACGCCGCGCTGGACGAAGCGAACATCGGCCGCTTCGCGGATGCCCTCCGTCGCCTGGCGCAGACGATCGACTTCGTGGTCATCACCCACAACCGGGCGACGATCGAGACGGCCGACACGATCTATGGAGTGACCATGACCGATGCCGCGGTAAGCCGGGTGCTGTCCCTCCGCCTGGCGGATCTTCCGGTCGAGGTCCCCGCCTGACCGATGCTGGCGCGACCACCATCGGGCGGGGGGCTCGGGTCACGGCTGCGCGCGGCGCTGGGGCTCGAACGCGGGATGGACGACGCCGCATGGGAGGCCGCCGAGGAAGCGCTCGTCGCCGCTGATCTCGGGCCGGTGCTCGCAGCGGAGGTGGTGGAAACCGCCCGGCGTCAAGTTGGGGCCGGGGTCTCCGGGACTGATGCGATCTCCGCGGCGCTCCGCGACCGCCTGGCGAGAGCGCCAGCCGCTCGCTTCGAGCTGGGGGAGGCACCGGCGGTGGTGCTCATGGTCGGGGTGAACGGCAGCGGCAAGACGACGACCGCCGCCAAGCTCGCCGCGCGACTGCGGGCCGAGGGGCACAGCGTCCTGCTGGCGGCAGCCGACACCTATCGGCCCGGCGCGATCGAGCAGCTGCGGCTGTGGGGTGACCGCCTGGGAGTAAGCGTCGTTGCCCAGCGGGCCGGCGCCGATCCCGCGGCCGTGGCGTACGACGCCGCGGCCGCCGCTGTCGCCCGTGGCGTGGACGCGGTGATCGTGGACACGGCCGGCCGCCTCCAGACCTCGCGCGACCTCATGGCCGAGCTCGCGAAGATCCGGCGGGTCATCACCGGTCAGCTGCCGGAGCAGCCTAGGCACGTCCTTTTGGTCCTCGATGCGACGACCGGGCAGAACGGCCTATCCCAGGCTGAAACGTTCCTGGTCGAGGCCGGGGTCACTGGAATTGTGCTGGCGAAGCTGGACGGGACGGCCAAGGGCGGCGTGGCGGTGGCGATCGCGGATCGGTATGGCATTCCGATCCTGTTCACTGGCTTCGGGGAGGAGCTGGACGCGCTGGCGCCGT
>DASTEQ010000173.1:0-7077 GCA_035709505.1 Candidatus Limnocylindria bacterium | reverse complement strand
AATCCCGCCGCCGTGGAGGCACTCGTCCGCTTCGCGTCCCTCGCCGCGGACGACGATGCGCTGCTCGACGCGCTGGCCGCCGCGGAGCTGACCCGGCGGCGAGGTCCCGAGGGGATCGACTGGCACGAACCGCCGCCGCCGGCCCTGGGCCGTCGCGTCCTGCGCCTTGCCATCGGCGACCCGGCGCCGGCCGCGGAACGCATCGACGCCCTGCTGGGGGCGGCCGAAGGAGCGCGGGGCGGCGTCGCGATCGACCTCGGCCGGGGCCGGACCGCCCACGTTCGCGGGCGGCGCATCGTCATCGGTCTGTAAGCCGATCGGGCTAGCCCGATCGAGCCCATTTGTTGGGATGGGGGAGCGTCCCTATACTCTGTGCCCGCCCCCCACGCATGGAGCCGCGCCAGCACCCCGTGAACAACCGTCTCGTCCGCAGCAGCATCCTGATCATCGGCGCCCTGTTCGCCATGGCCCTGTTGTGGACGTACCTCATGAGTCCGGAGGACGGCCCGCCCTATACCTACAGCCAGCTTCTGGCTGACGCCGAGGCGGGCATCGTGACCGGGGTAACCCAGGACGGCACCACGCTGACGGTCAGCTTCGAGAACTCGGACGCGACGAAGACCGCAATCGTCCCATCAGACAACATCAACGTCTTCGCCGAGGTCTGCGCTGCAGCGGGCGCGCCGTCGCAGGCCGAATGCGGTATCTCCTTCGAGGCAGTGGCGGAGAGCGCGACCGGGCAGTGGATCGGCGTCCTGATCGCGTCGCTCCTGCCGGTTCTGCTCATCGGCGCATTCTTCTTCTTCATGATGCGGCAGGCCCAGGGGACCAATAACCAGGCCATGAGCTTCGGGAAGAGCCGGGCCCGGATGTTCCTCGGCTCGAAGACGGTGGTCACCTTCGCCGACGTGGCCGGCGTGGAGGAGGCCAAGCAGGAGCTGACCGAGGTCGTCGAGTTCCTGAAGTACCCCGAGAAGTTCAACGCGCTCGGCGCGCGCATCCCGCGTGGCGTGCTGCTGGTCGGTCCGCCCGGCACCGGCAAGACGCTTCTGGCCCGAGCCGTGGCCGGTGAGGCGGGCGTGCCGTTCTTCTCGATCTCCGGCTCGGAGTTCGTGGAGATGTTCGTCGGCGTGGGCGCCAGCCGAGTTCGCGACCTGTTCGAGCAGGCCAAGCGCAACAGCCCGTGCATCGTGTTCGTCGACGAGATCGATGCCGTTGGCCGCCAGCGCGGAGCGGGGCTGGGCGGCTCTCACGACGAGCGGGAGCAGACCCTGAACCAGATCCTGGTCGAGATGGACGGCTTCGATACGAACACCAACGTCATCGTGGTCGCCGCCACCAACCGACCGGACGTCCTCGACCCTGCCCTCTTGCGTCCTGGCCGCTTCGACCGCCAGGTGGTCCTTGACCGGCCCGACATCAAGGGCCGCCGCGAGATCCTCGACGTCCACGTCAAGGGCAAGCCCCTGGACAAGACGGTGGACCTCGACGACCTGGCTCGCCGCTCCCCGGGCTTCTCGGGCGCGGACCTCGCCAACCTGGTCAACGAGGCGGCGATTCTCGCCGCCCGTCGCAACAAGAAGACGATCACCCATCCGGAGTTCACGGAGGCCGTGGACCGGGTCATCGCCGGGCCCGAGCGGCGAAGTCGGATCATCACCGAGGACGAGAAGAAGATCATCGCCTACCACGAGGGCGGGCACGCCGTCGTGCAGCGGGCGCTGCCCAAGTGCGACCCGGTAACCAAGGTGACGATCGTGTCGCGGGGCATGGCTCTCGGCTACACCATGAGCCTCCCGGCCGAGGACCGCTACCTCCACTCCAAGACCGAGTTCGAGGACAAGATCGCCGGCATGCTGGGTGGGCATGTCTCCGAGGAGATCGTGTTCGGCGACACCACGACCGGCGCCAGCAACGACATCGAGAAGGCCACCAACCTTGCCCGCGCGATGGTCACCCAGTACGGCATGAGCGAGGCGTTGGGCCCACTGGCCTTCGGCAAGAAGGAGGAGATGATCTTCCTCGGCCGTGAGATCAGCGAGCAGCGCAACTACTCCGACGAGATTGCGGCCAAGATCGACGCGGAGGTCCGCGCGATCATCGACCAGGCCTATGCCCGGGCCCGCGCCGCGCTGACCGAGCACCGCACCGTCCTCGACCGCCTTGCCGACCTGCTCGTCGAGAAGGAGACGATCGAGGCCGCCGAGTTCGAAGCGCTGTGGGACGGCGTCCTGCCTCCACGGGACCTGGGCGGCCCGAAGCCAGCCGACGTCGCGGCGGGGGACGACCTTCCCGAACCAGCCGGTGGTGACGCCAAGCCCACCCCGCGCCGGCGGCGCGGGCCTGCGCCCCAGCCCGCCTGATCCCCTCCGTCCCGGGACGGGACGGCGCTAGTCCTATCGGCCCATTCCGAATCCGGAAACGCTGGTCGTATACTCGCGGCTGGTGCGTCCGGGCACCTGCCCGGAGCATGGCAGGACAGCGAGGCCGACCTTCCGCATGATCGACGAATCGCCCCCTCAGCAGGCCGCCGAGGCGGACTGGAAGTTCGAGACCGATGGCGTGGCGCTGGACCCGCGCAGCGCGCTGGAGGTGCTCACCAACCTGAATGAGCGCGTGTCCGAGGGCCGGGTCGGCGACCTCCAGCCGGTGGCTACCGGGTTCGTCCCGTTCGACAAGGCCATCGGCGGCGGGCTGCGATCCGGTGAGCTGATGCTCATCGGCGGCGCCCAGGGGTCCGGCAAGACGACCCTCGCCCTCCAGATGGCCCGCAACATGGCGGCCTCCGGCCAGGCAACCGTCCTGTACGTGTGCTTCGAGCACGAGGAGGACTACCTCGTCCAGCGCATGATCGCCATGGAATCGGCCCTTTCGACCCTGCCCAAGAAGACCGGGGCGGTGAAGATCCAGGACGTGCGCCAGGAGGTGCTCTCCACCTTCGAGGCCGCCGCCGAGGCCGGGCAGGTCGCCAAGCTGGGCGCGAACCCGCGGCTCCGGCCGAGCCTGGAGCGGATCGCTCGCTACGGGAACTCGATGTACCTCATGCGCGGCACCGCCACCGCGAGCACGATCGACAACCTGCGCGCCCTGGTGGACACCAAGCGGGGCGACGACGAGCGTCGACTCGTCCTGTTCGTCGACTACCTCCAGAAGGTGCCAGTCATTCCCGAGCCGGCCGACGAGACCGAGAAGGTCACCCGGGTGGTGAACGGGCTGAAGGACATTGCGCTCGCGAGCGAGATCGGCGTCGTCGCGATCGTGGCCGCTGACCGCGAGGGCCTGAAGGCCAAGCGGCTGCGGAACCACCACCTCCGTGGCAGCAGCGCGATCAACTACGAGGCCGACATCATCCTGATCCTGAATGACAAGTACAACATCGTGGCCAAGGTGAACATCGAGTTCAACCCGTACCAGGCCCAGCGCTACCGCGACTGGGTGGTGGCCACAGTCGAGAAGAACCGCGGTGGCCAGGACAACATTGACCTGGAGTGGCAGAAGCTCTTTCAGTACTCCTGCTTCGATCCGAACGGTCGGATCACCGCGGAGAAGCTGATCGAAGAGCGCCTCTACACCGAGTAAGGCGCCTACCCGCGCCATGGACGCCTACCGGGTTCTGCAGGTCGCGCCCGACTGCGAGGACGAGGTCATCCACGGCGCCTACCGCGCGCTGGCCCTGAAGTATCACCCCGACCGCGACGGCACCCAGTACGCGGCGAAGCGGATGTCCGATCTCAACCTCGCGTACGCCCTGGTCCGTGAGTCACATGCGCGGGCGCGCCACGACGCCGCCCGCAAGCGCGCGATGCTCCCCGCGGAGACGGCCGCTGGCCCGGGTCCGGCACCGATGCCTCCGCCGCGGAGCATGGCGGCCGGGACCCGCCTCAGCCACGGCCGCTATACGGGCTGGACCCTCCGCGACCTCGCTCGCCAGGACCCGGATTACCTGCGCTGGCTGTCGCGCCACTCGTCGGGCATTCGGTACCGGACCGAGATCTACCAGATCCTGTCCAAGCAGGAGCCGAGCGTCGCCTAGGCTGTCGTCCGTGAAATCCGCCCGGCCCTCCGCCGCCCCGCTGCGCGCCGTGTTCCTCGACGTCGGCGAGACGCTGATGCGTCCGGACCCGACCTGGGAGCACGTCTACACGCGGGCCCTCGGTGCGTACGGCGTCGAGGTCGACTTCGATGCCCTCCGGTCCGCCCTCCGCAACGTCTACCAGGGCGGCGGCTACGGCTTCGACGGCACCTTCGAGCCGAGCCCCGAGCACAGCCACCGACGACTGGTCGAGATGGACCGATACGCCTTCGATCAGCTCGGCATGGCACCACTCCCCGACGAGTTCTTCCTCCATCTCGCGGAGCTCTTCCAGGACCCGGACACCTGGCAGGTCTTTCCCGATGTCCGCCCGGCCCTGGCCTGGCTCAAGGAGCGGGGCCTGGTCCTCGGTGCCGTCTCGAACTGGGCCTGGCAGCTGCCGGAGCTGCTCGACCAACTGGGCCTCGGCGAATACCTGGACTTCGTCGCCACCAGCGCCCGGATCGGTTTCGACAAACCCCATCCCGGCATCTTCGAGTGGGCCCTCGAGCGTGCCGGCGTCCCAGCGACATCGGTGCTGCACGTCGGCGATCACCTGGACGCCGACGTGGCCGGCGCCAGGGGCGTCGGCATCGATGCCGTGCTGATCGACCGGCGCGGCCGGTACCAGCCGCCGCCCGACGACGTCCCGGTCCTGACCACGATGGACGAGCTGCTGCCCCTGGTGGATGCCCGACTCGCCTGAGACCTGGCGCTGCTTTGTCGCGGCTCCCATCCCCGATGACCTGCGGGCCGCCCTGGCGGCTGTCGTCGACGGCTGGAAGCTCGAACCTGGCGCGCCGGAAGTGCGCTGGACCGATCCCGAGGGCTGGCACGTGACGCTCGCCTTCCTCGGAGCCACCGACCCGGCGACGGTCGATGGACTCCGACAGGGCCTGGAATCGGTCACGCGGCAGTTCACGTCGCCGCTCTCGCCGATCCTGGTTCGCACCGGACCGCTTGGTGCCTTCCCGCGGGTGAGCGCGGCTCAGAGCGTATGGCTCGGCATTGACGACCCGCGCCGCACACTGAAGGACCTGGCGTACGCCGTGCAGACCGTCGTCCTCCCGCAGGAGAAGTGGCGCCGTCTCCGGCCACATCTGACCCTGGGGCGGAGCCGTGTCCGACGGGGGGAGCCACTCGAGTCATGGATGGCGACTCGAACCTTCCCGCCCGTCGAGTTTCCAGTCGAGGACGTCGTCCTGTTCCGGAGCCACCTCGGGCGCGGCCCGGCGCAGTACGAGGAACTTGCACGGCTCCCGCTGGGCGGCGCAGGATCGGGACGTGGCTGACCTCCCGCCCCGTCCCCCTCGTCCGCCGGTGGTGGCGGTCATTGGCGACGGCGATCCGCGCGGTCCAGACGCGCACCGCATCCTGGACTGGGCTGAGGAGGCGGCGCAGCTCCTGGCCCGCGGCGGAGCCACAGTGGTGACCGGCGGCATGAGCGGCGTGATGCGGGCCGCGTCCCGCGGCGCCGCCGGTGCCGGTGGGCTAACGATCGGCATCCTGCCCGGCACCGACGCCGCGGAGGCCAACGAGTATGTCCAGGTCGCAATCCCCACCGGGCTCGGGGTCGTCCGCAACCTGGTGGTGGTCACCGCGGCCGATGCCGTCCTCGCCGTCGGCGGCCGCCATGGAACCCTCTCGGAGATCGGGCTGGCTCTCCGGATGGGCCGCGAGGTGGTGACCCTCGGCTCGTGGCGGATCGAGTCCGACCATCGGTTCGGTGGCCCGCGTCTCCATCGGGCTCGGGACCCGCGCGAGGCGGCTCAGCTCGCCCTGCGCCTGGCGAAAGCCGGGCCGATCACGCCGGCCTGATCGGACGCGTTCCGACGCTGGTTAGTGGACGAGGCCCTGGAGGCTGAGCTTGTAGAGCTGGGTGGGGTCGTACGGCATGCACAGGTCGCCAGTGCCACCAATGTCCCAGTCCCATGCGATGATCTGGACCGCGGCAACCTGCGTCTCGGTTCCCGTGCCGCAGTTCGTCCCCGAATTGCCCTCGATCTTCACGTGGGCTTTCGGTGCGTAGATCGTGCCCGAGATAAACAGGGTGGTCCCACCCTCTATCGAGATCTCGCCGTTGAATCCCTGGCTGCCGTCGCCGTCATACCAGATCACCATCCCGCCGTATGGGCATCCGCCGACGATCGTGACTGGAGGACACGGCTGGTTTCCGAGCAGGCCGGCCAGGCGCAGGCTCCCCTGGGCGGTGAGGTCCAGATCCTGCTGACAACCGAATCCGGAGCCCGGGCATGCGTAGGTCGGGTTGTCCGTGTTGAACAGGAGGACTGGAGCCGGGCCACCGCTTCCCGAGTCGACCGATTCGAGTGAGCCGCTGGCGCCGATCGTGATCCCGCCCCCCGCGATGGTGTAGATCCCCGGCTCCAGGACGACGGCCGTCTTGGTGCCGATGTTCCAACCGCCGTAATACACGCCGGGCAGAAGGTGGATGCAGTCCGTCGCTGGGTCGAGTCCCGGGCAGATGGCATCGCGCTCCGCGCTTCCGACCGGTGACGGTTCCCAGTGGCGGCCCGGTCCGCTCGACGCGCACCCGCGCGAGAAGTTGCCGGTCGGGGTGGTGGGCATCCCGCCGGTGCCGCAACCCTGCGCGAGCGCTGGGTCGACGGTCGGAGGCACAAGGCCGAGCAATGGATCGCCGATCTGCACCGCAGCTTCGTCGAGCGGCCCATTCGGCTGCTTGTTCTGACAGGAGCCGTGGACGTTGACCTTGGGCGCGGTGAGGTCGGCGGTACCATCGATCATCAGGCCGCCCGACCCGGGACCGCAGGTGTCGTCCGAAGAACCGGAATCGCATCCCGAGTTCACCTGCACATACCCACCATCGCCTGTGTATCCGGGGGCAGGATAGATGTGCACGTTGCCGGTGCCATGGATCTTGCCCGCGGCACAGCTATCCGGATCCAAGGCGACGAGGGAGTGCGTGTTCGTTGTTCCGCGCTGACGTGCCGCTACCGCATCCGTCGAGACCGACAGAAGCTGGACGC
>DASTEQ010000172.1:0-2149 GCA_035709505.1 Candidatus Limnocylindria bacterium | reverse complement strand
CAAGCGATCCGCAACACGGTCATCGCCCTGATCCCACGTGCGGAATAGCGAGTCAGCGCTTTCGGCGCAGGATGCCTAACCGCCGGCCGGGTCCCGGCGGGCGACGTGGAGGCGGGTCGCCTCGGACACGCCCTTCAGTTCGACTGGACCGATCTCGGTGAACGACGCCGCTGCGCCCTCGGCCTGCTCCACCACGGCCTGGGAGACGAGCACCTCCCCGGGACGGGCGTAGTCGGCGATGCGCGCCGCGAGGTTGACCGTCTGGCCGAAGTAGTCCCCATCCTGGATCAGGACCGGACCGGCGTGCAGGCCGACGTGGGCGGGCGGCAGCCCGGCTTCGGCCGTGCCCTCGACCATCTCGAGGGCGGCCACGACCCCCGGACCGGGATCGGTGAAGTAGAACATCACCCCGTCGCCCAGCCACTTCACGGCGCGCCCGGCGTACTGGTGCGAGGTCCGCTGCACCATCCGCGAGAAGCTCGACGCCAGCTCCGCCGCCGCCTCGTCGCCCCGCTCCGAGGTGAGGCGGGTGTAGCCGGTGATGTCGAGGAAGCACATCGCCGGTGGCCGTTGGACGCGCCGGTACAGACCGGCGTTGCTCAAAATCAGCTCCGTCGCCTCGAGGATGTTCGCCGTCCACGTCCGCTGCTCGTGGGCATGCATGAGCGCCATGAGCGCCTGCTCGTAGATCGGGTTCAGCTGCGAGCCGAACTCCAGGGTGGCGTTCCCGAGGTTTCCGGAAGCGCCCTGCGCGATCATCGGTAGGGCCACCTCGGTCTGCCACCAGGTCGCCTGCGCCTCCGTGATCCGTCGCATGCTGTCTCCCATCACCCGGAGGAGGCGCTCGGTGGACGCCAGGGAGATGCCCTCGGCGGCAGTGACCTCGAGGACGGGCACCACGTCGAGCTCGTCCTCGCGGACCAGGTCGTCCGGCTCCGGGGCGGCGGCCCCGGTGGCCTCGCGAATCACCATCAGTGACTCGACTGGCAGCCCGGTCCGTTCGGCCAGCTGACGGAACGTGGTCGTGCTGAGGGACGCGAACCGGGCGTAGAGGGGGCTGTCCAGGAACTCCAGCGACGCCTCCCCTCGGCTCCTGACCTCGGCAATGCCCTCGAGGGGCATGCCGGCGCGAGCCATCGTCTCGATCACGGTGATGCGGCGGACGTCGCCGGAGGTGAACCGATCGCCTTCGGCGGGCTTCAGCAGCCCCAGCTCGACGTACCGATCGACCACGTCCACCCCGACGCCGGCCCGATGGGCCGTCTCCTGCCGCGAGAGCTCGGGTGGGACAGGACCGAGGTGGGGCATGCCCCAAGCGTAGCGTGCCGCCGTGATCAGATCCCGCCCGAGGAGTAGCCTCCCCGCGGACCGATGAACGACGCCGACCGCCCATCCCCGACCCGGTTCCGCTTCTTCCGGCGGTTCACGACCCACGTCATCAACCGCTTCGCGCGGCACTTCGTCTACTGGCTGCCCTACTTCGCCTTGATCAGCTACCGCGGCCGGAAGACGGGCAAGCGCTACACGATCCCGATGAGCGTGTTCCGCGACGGCAACGACTACATCTTCGCCCTGACCTATGGCGGCAACGTCCAGTGGGTGAAGAACGTGTTGGCCTCAGGTGAAGCCGACCTCCGGATGCGGAACACGACGACCCACCTGGTCAGGCCGATCCGGTTCGTCGACCCCACCCGTCACCTGATGCCATGGCTGGTCCGGAAGGTCCTGGGCGTCACCCGGGTCAGCGAGTTCCTCCGCATGTCGCCAGCCTCGCCCGGTGACGCTTGATCGGGTGACCGGACCGATCCGGCGATGGCTCTACGCCGGCGGAACGCGGCAGGATCGGCTGCGGGACCCCGATGCGGTGGTCGCGGCTCTCGATCTCCGGCCCGGGATGGTCGTCGGCGACCTGGGGCCCGGATACGGACATTTCACCCTCCGCATGGCCCGGGCCGTGGAGCCCGACGGCGCGGTCTACGCGCTCGATGCGAGCCGGAGCACGCTCGACGACCTGCGCCGCGCCGCCGACGACGGTGGCATCACCAACCTGAAGACGGTGCGGGTGCCTCGCGACCGGCTCGAGATCCCCGAGCCCGTGGACCTGCTGTTCGTCTCCGCGACCTACCACCACCTCCCCAACCCGCGGGCG
>DASTEQ010000171.1:0-5252 GCA_035709505.1 Candidatus Limnocylindria bacterium | reverse complement strand
CGGCGGCCCGCCGCCGGCGGGCCGCCATCGGCTCCGGGCCCTGACCCCATGCTCTCCGCGCCCGACGGCTGGGTGGAGATGGTCGAGGTCAACCCGCCGCGGCTCCCGAATCTCACCCACCGTCGCCTCGAGGGCCGCTGGCACGACGTCCTGATCACCGACAACCCGTTCAAGCAGGTCCGGATGTCGCCGTACGCGTTCGCGGCCCGTATCACCCACGACGTCCCGGACGTTCGGCCGACGGTCGTGTGCTCGACGCGAGATCGGAACATCCTCGCCATCGAGAGCGAGGTCCGGGGGGCGCTGGTCAACGGCGTCGAGTCGTTCCTCGTGGTCCAGGGCGACGTCCTGCCCGAGGTCGAGCACTGGAGCGACAGCTACGAGATCGTCGAGCATCTGCGCGCACTGCAGGAGACGGTGGCACCGGTCCGCTTCGAGGTCGGCATGTCGACCCGTTCGCGGAAGTGGATGCTCGAGCGCCGGATCGAGGCCGGCGGGCAGTTCTTCACCACCGGCCCGCTGCTGGATCCGGACGGGGTCGAGGCCTGCGCTGAGCGCCTGGGGCTCGGAACGGGGACTGAAAGGCCGCCGATCTACCTCGAGCTGACGCCGCCGTTCTCGTCGGCGTGGATCCACCGGCTGGAGGGCGTCGGAGCCATCCCGATCAGCGACGGCCTGCGCCGTCGACTGGAGCGGATCCCCGAGGCGGACCGGCGGCGGGAGGCGTGGCGGATAGCGCGGGAAGCGGCGTCCCGGGCACGGGTAGCCGGATTCTCCGGCGTGATCCTGATGGGGCTCCGCTTCGAAACGGTCGTCGGGGAGGCACATGACATGTGGCATGCCACCGACACGGCGGAGGACGCGCTCACGCCTTCGGTGCGGTGATCGTCAGAAGGCCCAGGCACCGATGGCGAAGCGGGCCGAGAACCACAGCAGCAGTCCGACCGACACCACACCGATGGCCAGGCCCAGCCAGCGTCGTTCGGCGAGGATCGCGAACCACGCATAGAGGGGGAACAGGACGAGGACGTAGCGCGGGACGGACAGCACGAACGAGGTGCTGACGAACAGCAGCCAGTTCACGCCCATCCACCACGCCCAGCTGGGGCGGAAGCGCCGCACCGCGACCACCGTTCCGGCCAGCCCCAGAGCGATGGCCGCCAGCTCGGCGACCCCGAGCACGAGGACGTCCTCGAGAGTTCCCGACAGGCGGGATACCACGCCACCAATGCCCTCCCATGGCCAGGCGAGCGTCTTGAACCAGTGTTCCCGCTGGATCTCGACAAAGGCGAACGGGTTGCCGTACACGACCTGGTTGAGGAGCAGGTAGCCGCCGAAGCCGGCGAGCACGAGCCCGATCCAGCCCCACGCCGGCCGCAGGCGCCGGGACTCGCGCCACTCCGCCCACGCCTCTCCGGCGAGGGCCGGGACGAGGACGAGGCCGTTCACCCGGGTCAGGGCCGCGAGCCCGCCCGCCACGCCGGCCGTCATCCACCGGTTGCTCCGAGCCGCGAGGAACGTCCCAAGCACGAGCGCCAGGAACAGTGACTCGGTGTACCCGATGTGCAGGAAGTAGGCGGTGGGGAAGATGAGCAGGAACACCGCCGCGCGCCGGCCCATCTGTTCGCCGAGCTCCCGGGCCACGACCCGGTACAGCAGCAGGACCGCCGCAACGGAGGCGATGGTGCTGATCAGGATCGGCGCCGCGAGGTCGGGCACGGCCAACCGGGCCGCGGCAATCAGGGCGGGGAGCAGGGGGTAGAACACGATCATGAGGTCCATGTCGCCCTGGTTGCCAAAGGTCGGGGAAACCCCCGGATCGACGGCCATGTAGCCCCAGATCGCGAGGTCGAGGTAGTGGGGGGCATCCCATCGAGTCCAGATGAGGAACGCCTGACCGAGGTCGACCGCCCGACCCTGGCTCGCCGCGGCCACAAGCAGGCCCCAGCCGAACAGGAGGGCCTTGGTCAGCAGGGTGAGGCCGATGAGCTGCGCGTCCGTCGTCCGCAGCCAGGTGGAGATCCGCTCCATCCGCCGGACTATAGGGTCAGGTCTGACGCCGACTTATTGGCGTCGGGCGCTCAGGCGGCCGCGTCTCGCGCCGAGGCTGGCGCGATCCGCAGGCTCCAGGCCTCGACCGAACGATCACGGCCCTTGACCGATAGCTCGCGCGCTTCCCACCCCTCGCCACTGGCTTCCGGGTCGAAACCAGCCTGCTTCAGGGCATCGGCAGACACGAGGAGCTCGCCCGCAGCCGCTGCGCCGCCGAGCCGATGGGTGACGTTCACCGCGTCTCCGACGGCGCTGAACCCGGCGACCTCCGCAGTAGCCCCCAGGAATCCGGTGAAGGCCGGTCCGGTGTTGAGGCCGACCCCGACCGGGAGGTGCGTCTCGGCCAGGATGCGGCGAGCGGCGGCCAATCCGCTGACGGCATCGTGCCGATCGGTGAACGACGGGATGAAGAGGGCCATCACGCCGTCGCCAAGGAACTTGTCAATGACGCCACCCTCGGCCTGGACTGCTTCGGTGACCAATGCGTAGAAGCCCTGGAGGAGGGCGGAGAACTCGGCTGCCGATGTCCGCTCGGCGATCGCGGTGGAGCCGCGAACGTCGGCGAACAGGACCGTGATCGACACCTCGGCCCCGCCCGGAGAGTTCGCCAGATCGCGAAAGCAGGGGTTGCACAGCTGCGGGTACCGCGCCGAGCGACCGAACCCCAGTCGGGACACGATCGGCCCGAACGGGTTCGTGTACGGCGCATAGCACAGGGGGCATCGATGCTGCCCCGGCAGCCAGCGGAAGTACCTCGCGAAGGGCGCGAGGCCCGGCATGGTGAGGACGGCCCGCCAGATCTCGGTCCGCTCCGCGTCCGACGCTCCAGGGTAGGAGGAGGGCCGCGGATGTGACATCGGCCCGGAGCCTAGCAGCCGGTCGCGCGGTTGGCACCCCGAGGGGCGACTGTTACGATGCCGGCTCCGAATCGGGGCGTGGCGCAGCCTGGTAGCGCGCAGCGTTCGGGACGCTGAAGTCGGAGGTTCAAATCCTCTCGCCCCGACCATTTCCGACCTCGGGAAGATCACGTGCCGATCTACGAAGCCAACCGATGGGTCTTCGCCCAGCTGGGTTCCGGGCACTGACCGCCGTCCCGCTGGCCGGCACGCAATCCGGCATTCCTCGTCGGGCCCGCCTCGCGGCCTACGCGGCGGTCTTCCTCGCCTTCTTCGACAACTTCGCGCTCCTTCCGCTCATCGCGCCCCGGGCGCAGGAGCTGGGAGCCGATGCCCTGGGGGTCGGCGTCGCGGTCGCCGCCTACTCGCTCACGAACCTGTTCCTGAACCTGCTGGGCGGTTCGCTCGCTGACCGCGTCGGGCGCCGCCGGGTCCTGCTCGTGTCGCTCGCCGTGTCGCCGATCTGCATCGCCATCTACGGGTTGGCGGACAGCCTGCCGGTGTTCCTCGCCGCCCGCGCGGTGCACGGCGCGTTCGGCGGGTTCCTGACGGCCTCGCTGTTTGCCCTGCTGGCCGACCTGGCACCCGAAGGCGAGCGCGGCAAGACGATCGGCCGAGCCGGAGCCCTCATTGGAGCCGCCGCGGTCATCGGTCCCGCTGCCGCTGGCGTCGCCGCCAGGGAGCTGGGGTCGGGGCCGGTGTTTCTCGCGGTTGCTGCCATCATCGCCGTCGGCCTGATCGTGGTCCGCGGCGCCATCCCCGAGACCCTCCCGCCGCCCGCCCGGTCCGGGGCTCCCGGCACCTGGCGCCGGCTGCTCGCCGACCCGCGGCTGCGGGTCGCATTCCTCGCGATCTTCGCCCTGGAAGCGGGCGTCGGGGTGGTAACCGGCTTCCTGAAGGACGGGATCGTCGAGCGACAGATGGCGGTCGGCATGGACGCGGAACGGGCGCTCCGCTATGCGACCGGGGCCCAGGGCGGACTCTTCAGCATCTTCGCCCTCGTTGCGGTAATCCTCATGCTGAGCCCGATCGCTCGACGCGTGGACCGCCGCGGTGCGTTCGGCCTGTCGCTGGCCGGCCTTGCGTGCCTGGCGGCCTCGACCGCGATCATGGCGGTCGGCGGCACGCTGGTGACCGACTCGGTGGCCATGGTCCTGTACGGGGTTGGCTTTGGCCTCCTGTTCCCGGCGGCCGCCGGCATGGTCGGAATCGCCGCACCCGCTCCCGAGCGCGGACGTGCCTATGGCGTCTTCAACTTCTCGTTCGACGCCGGCCTGGCGGCCGGCCCGCTGCTCGCCGGCGTTCTCGCGGTTTCGACCCTCGCCGTGGAGCCGTTCATCACCGCGACGGCCCTCATCGTGCTGGTCGCCGTGCTCATCCCGCTTGCCGCTCGAACGCGGGGCAGCGCCGAGATCCGAGGCGATCGAGTGGCTTAGGGGGCGATCGCCTCGAGCATGGCCCCGAACGCGGCGGGGTCGATCTCGCCGACGACGCGGTCGGCCACGATCCCATCGGCCGTGACGAAGATGAACCCCGGGGTGGACATCGACCCGTAGGCTGAGGCCCCGGTATAGGTCGCATCGTCGATCAGCGTCGGGGCGGTCCATCCCTCGCCTTCGAGCCAGGCGATCGACGGGTAGTTCGACCCGGCGGGGTTGATCAAGGTGCTGAGCCCAAGGACCTCGACGCCATCGGGCAGTGGGTTGTCCGCCAGCCAGGCGACGAGCCGCGGCAGCTCGGCCACGCAGTGAGGGCACTGGTGGGAGAGGATCACGATGCACTTGGCCAGCCCGTCGGGACCGATGGTCAGCGGGGCGCCATCCATTCCCGTCCCGCTCAGGCCGGGAAGAGGCATCCCGATCGCAGTGTCGGTCACCTCCGGATTCCACGGTGCCAGCGGCGCTCCGCTGACGACGACCGGTTCCGTGGCGGGTTCGGCGACGGCCGGAGTTGTCGAGGCCAGCGCAACGGCAATCACTGCGGCGACGGCGACGATGACCACGATGCCGGCCACGATGAGCACCGGACGGTTCGAGGCCTGATTGCGCTGACTCCGGCGTTTCTGGGCGGCCGACGATTTCGACTTCTGGGTCATGATCTGGGCTCTTCCTCGCCATCGGCGACGATCCACAGCAGAACGAGAACGGTCACGAAGCCGACGAGGGCCATCACCGGAATCGTGATGAACCCGAAACGCTCGAGATCGATAGTCGAGCAAGGAACCGTCACCGAGCAGCTCCCGCTGGGCAGGCCGGGCAAGCGCTGGAGGAGCGTGTGGTAGGCGGCGATGACCGCCCCGATGGC
>DASTEQ010000170.1:0-21328 GCA_035709505.1 Candidatus Limnocylindria bacterium | reverse complement strand
CCCTTCAGGTCGGCGAGGTTCGTGTCGCGGTCGATGACGAGGCCCTCGACCTGGAAGAACTCGAAGCCGTGGGCTGCGTCGACCGCCTCGTACCGGAAGCAGCGGCCCGGCATGATGACCCGGATCGGCGGGCTGAGCTCCTGCATCGCCCGGATCTGGACCGGGGAGGTGTGGGTCCGGAGGATCGTGCCGTCCTCCGCGGGGCGCGGCTGGCCCGCTTCCACCGACCCGGGCTCGGCGACGTACAGCGTGTCCCACAGGTCCCGCGACGGGTGGTCGGGCGGGATGTTCAAGAGCTCGAAGTTCATGAGGTCGGTCTCGATCTCCGGACCCTCGATGACCTCGAAGCCGAAGCCGTGGAAGATCTCGCGCAGGTCGCGCTCGACGGTCATCAGCGGGTGGAGGTGCCCGACCCGCACCGGCCGTCCCGGGGCGCTCATGTCGATCGTCTCCCCCGCCAGCCGGGCCTCGAGCTCGCCGCCGGTCAGCTCCGCCAGGCGTGCGGCGACGGCGGCCTCGATCGCCTGCCGCGCTTCGTTGGCGGCGGCCCCCGCGGCCGGCCGGGTTTCAGGAGCCACCGATGCGAGCTGGCGCAGGAGCACGGTCAGCGAGCCGGACCGTCCGAGAACCTCGTGGCGCAGTGTCTCTACCCCGAGCGCATCGGGGATCGCGCCGAGCCGATCCTCAGCGTCCGCGCGGACGCGCGCAACCTCGGCCAGGAGTTGCTCGGCGGTGGCGGCGGGTCCGGTCATCGGTTGGGAATCGGCTCCTTGAGGTCAGCGGCATTGTGGGGGAAAGAAACGACCCCGCTCCGATGATCCGGAGCAGGGCCGACAGACCGACGCGGAGCGCGCCGGTCAGCTGGTAAAGGAGGCCTGCGACATCTCGACCAGGCGGCCGAAGGCGGCCGGCTCACGCACGGCCAGGTCCGCGAGCTGCTTGCGGTTGACCTCGATTCCGGCGGCCTTCAGGCCGGCCATGAATCGTCCATAGGGCATCCCGTGGGACCGGGAGGCGGCATTGATGCGCTGGATCCACAGCCGGCGCATGTCGCGCTTCCGGTCGCGCCGGTCGCGATACGCGTAGCGCAGGGCGTGGAACAGCGCTTCGCGCGCCGGGCGGACGAGCTTCGATCGGGTCATCCGCCGGCCTTCGGCCTGCTTCAGGAGGCGCTTGTGTCGACGGTGCGCGGCGACGCCGCGCTTCACGCGTGCCATCGCCTACTCGTACGGCATGAGCCGCTTGAGCTGCTTGGCGTGGGTCGGGCTGACCTCGGCCATGCCCGCGTAGCGGCGCTTGCGGCGGCTGGACTTGATCTCGAGATGGTGGCCGCGCCACGCCTTTGGCCGGAGCCACTTGCCCGAGCCGGACTTCCGGTATCGCTTGGCGGTGCCCTTGTGGGTCTTCATCTTCGGCACGATTCGACTTACCCCTGAGTTAACCCAGAATTACGCGTGTGCAGCGGCCGGCGGCTCGTCCGCGACCTCGGGCATCTGCCCCTTGGCCTGCAACGCGTCTCCAATTGTCTCGGCCCCTGCCTGGGTCGCTCCATCGGTCTGGGCGACGTCCTCTTCGCGGCGATCCGCCTTCGCGGTCGGCGGGGCCATGACGATGAACAGGCTGCGCCCTTCCATCAGCGGCGGACGTTCGATCACTCCGTGGTCGCCGATCATCTCGGCGGCCCGATCGAGCAGGTTGCGCCCGAGCTGCGGATGGTTGAGCTCCCGGCCCCGGAACTGGACCGTGACCTTGACGCGGTCGCCCTCGTCGAGGAATTGCGACGCGCGGCGGGTCTTGGTCTGGAGGTCATGGGTGTCGATCTTCACTCGGAACCGGATTTCTTTGAACGTCTGCGACTTCTGCTTCTTCTTCGTTTCGCGCTCGCGCTTCTGGATCTCGTACTTGTACTGACCGTAATCGAGGATCTTGCAGACCGGGGGAACCGCCGTGGGTGCCACCTCGACCAGGTCGAGACCGCGTTCCTGTGCCAGCGCGAGTGCGTCCGCGGTCTGCATGACACCGAGCTGCTGACCCTCGTCGTCGATCACCCGCACCTCGCGGATACGGATCATGTCGTTGACGCGGAGTTCCCTGGTTATCGGCCTGTGCTCCCTTCAACACATGAGCCACGGTCCGCTGACGGACTCGTGGCCCACATCTGCGCGATTGCCGGCCGACTATACACCGCCTCGAAAACGAGGGTCAACGAGCCCGCCCCCGCCCCGCTTCGTGCTCCTCGGCGTCCTCCCAGTCGGTCCAGGGAACCTGGAACTCCTCGAGGTAGTCGTGCACCGCCTCGCCGACCGTTCGCGGGAACGCTGGCTGTGCGAAACGCTCCTCCAAACCGTAGCGCCGGACCTTGTCCTTCACCGGCCCCTTGAGCTCGGCGAGCACCAGTCCGATTTTCGCGCGGTCGAGCCGGCCCAGGAGCTCGTCGACCGTATCGGCGGCCGTGGTATCGACGTCGGTGATCGGTTCGGCAGCGACGATGACACGACGCACGGGCCCCTCCACCTCGTCCACCGCGTCGAGCACCGCCTCCCGAAAACGGTCTGCGTTGGCGAAGAAAAGCGGGGCATCGAAGCGGAAGATGACCAGCCCGGGGATCTGCCGCCCTTCCGGGTGCCGTTCACGATCGTGATAGCCCTTCAGCCCGTCCACGCGTCCGAGGACCGCGGTGTACGGGTGCCAGGCTCGCCAGAGCAGCGTCATCACCGATAGTCCGATGGCGATTCCGATGCCGGGGATCACGCCGATGAGGGCCACACCGAGCAGGGCGGCGGTGGCGAGGCCAAAGTCGGCCCGGTTGAGCACCGCCAGTCGACGAAGGGAGTAGACGTCGAACAGTCCGGCGACCGCCACAATGACGATCGCCGACAGGGTCGCCTGGGGCAGCGGAGCGAAGATCCCGGTCGCGAACAGGAGCACCAGGCCCAGGGCGATCGCGGCGACGACACCGGTGAGCTGACTTTTGGCGCCCGCCGCTTCGGCGGCCGGGGTCCGCGACGAGCTGCTCGAGACCGGGAATCCCTGGAAGAAGCTGGCCGCGACATTGACCGCGCCGAGGGCGAACAGCTCCTGGTCTGGATCCACCCGGTCGCCCAACCGGGCGGCGTAGGACCGAGACAGGACGCTGGTGTCCGCGAAGGCGACGAGGGCGATCGCCAACGCACCCAGCAGGATCGGCGGCAGCTGAGTTGGGTCCAGGGCCGGCATGGCCGGCGTGGGCAGCCCCGCTGGGACCTCCCCCACCGTTGCCACCTGGCCCTCGAGGCCAAGCAGGACGACGAGGGCAATGCCGGCGACCACCACGACCAGCGCCCCCGGGCCGCGCGGCAGAAACCTGCGGAAGGCCACGAGTATGGCGATCGTTCCCAGCCCGATGGCGGCGGTCACGAGGTCCGCCTCGCCGAGGGACTCGACGAGCTCGGCGACGGTGAGGAACAGGCCCTCCGACTCGACGTCGACGCCGAGGACGGCGGCGAGCTGGTCGACGATGACGACCACCGCGATCCCGGCCAGGTACCCGATCCGCACCGGCATCGACAGCAGATCGGTCACGAAACCGAGGCGTGCGAGGCCGCCGATGACACAGAGGATCCCCACGGCCGCGGCGAGGGTCGCGGCCACGGCTACCCGGTCGCCCGGAGCGGCACCCGCGAGGGGGATGACCGTGGCGGCGACCACCGGGGCGATAGCCGAATCGGGACCCACGATCAGGATCCGGGACGGCCCGAACAGGGCGTAGGCGAGGAGCGGGATCATCGTCGCGTAGATGCCGGTGACCGGCGGCAGCCCGGCCAGCTCGGCATATGCCATGCCTTGCGGGACGAGAAGCGCGGTCAAGACCACCCCGGCCGCGAGGTCGTAACGGAGCCATTCGCGCTGGTACCGACGGGCGAGGGTCAGGCCCGGCAGGAAGCGCATGGTCAGGCGCCAGGCGCCTCGTGGATCTGCCGAGCGGCCCGGATGCCGGACTCGAGGGCACCCTGGATCCACGCGTGGTACAGCGAGCAGTGCTCCCCGGCGAAGTAGAAGCGGCCCTCGGGTCGGACGATGTCAGCCTGAAGATCGGTCTGCTGCTCTGGGGCGAACATGGCGAACGCACCGCGCGCCCACCGGTCCGAGTACCACGCGTGCGAGGCGCCGCCCTCGTATTCCTCGCGGATCCGGGGGTGGATGCGGGCCACGTCCTCGAGGGCTTCCTCCAGGCGGGTCTCCTCGTCCATCGCTCCCCACTGGAGCGCGTCCTGGCCCCAGGTGTAGCTGGCCAGCAGCACGCCGCGGGTGGTGTCCGGGTCGGGCGTCGGGTAGTTCATGCGCCGGATCGGCAGCTCGGTCACCGTTCCGCCTCCGGTGATCCCGTCCTCGTCCTCCCAGAACCGATGGTGAACCTGGAACAGGATCTTGGTCGAGGCGTGGTAGTTCAGTTGGCGGATGGCCCGCTGCTTGCCGGCGGAGAAGGGCGTGACCGCCTCGATGGTGCGGAGCACGGAGAACGGGACGGTGACAATCCCGAAGTCGGCTTGGACGCGGTACCGGCCAGCCTCGGTCTTGTAGTGAACCGATACCCCCTCGCCGTCCTGGTCGAGGGCAAAGACGTTGGCGCCGAAGCTGACCTCATCCTCGAGCTGGCCGTAGAACGCGTTCGGCAGTCGATCCATGCCACCGGCGATCTCCTGCATGTCGACGAACGCTCCGCCGAGGTCCTCGCGGAGGATCTCGACCAGCGAGTTGTGCATGTCGGCCTCGAGGAAGTTGAGGACGGTGAAGTACTCGATCGCCCCCCGCGACCATCCCTTGGCGCGGAGGAACTCGTACAGCGAGTACTGGTCGTATTCGCGCACGATCTGCACCCATGCCCCCTCGCGATCCTGTTCGACCATGACCCGCAGCTCCCCGATCGTCGACTCCCAGAGCTCGTCGGCAGTCCGACCGCGCTCGTGGGACTCGAGGGTGAACGGCAGGCGATCAGGCTCTCGGTCAGCCTCCTCGCGGGTCATCCGCTCCCCGCCGAGGTGAACGAGGGCGCGGGGATTGCCCATCACGAATGGGCGGAGCGGCAGGTCGAACAGCTCGCAGTAGCGGAGGGTCAGGTCGTGGGCGCGCGGGATCCGCATCCCGCCCGCCTCCGCGTACAGGCCCGGGGCGAAGGGCGCGCGCAGGGTGTAGATCCGGCCGCCGACCCGGTTCTGTGCCTCGAGCACCGCGACGTCGTGGCCCTCGCGCTTCAGCTCGAACGCGGCGACCAGGCCAGCCAGGCCCGCACCGATGATCACGACCCGTTTGCGGCCGCTGGCTCCACGGCGGAGGCCCTCCTCCGGCGTGCTGAGGACCTCCGGTTCGACCGGGGTCGTATTCGGTGGGACCTCGTCGGGCCGCGCGCTCATTCGGCCAGGGGCCAGAGCTCGCGGCGCTGGATCCGGCCGGCGAGCTCGGTCACGAACTCGTCAAGGGGCACGC
This sequence comes from Candidatus Limnocylindria bacterium, assembly GCA_035709505.1. Lineage (GTDB taxonomy): Bacteria > Chloroflexota > Limnocylindria > QHBO01 > QHBO01 > DASTEQ01. The sequence goes on along the minus strand of DASTEQ010000170.1, from coordinate 15,865 downwards.
CCTGGGACTGCTCTCCGGTTCGCAGTCGCGGGCTGACGGCCCGAGCCTCCGCGTCCCGGTCCCCCACCACCAGCATGACGGGCACCTGCTGTCCCTGGGCATCGCGGACCTTGGCCTGCATCCGCTCGGACCGATCGTCGACCTCGGCCCGGATACCTGCCTCGCGAAGCGCGGCCTGCACCTCCCCGGCGTACTCGAGGTGCCGGTCGGCGATTGGAATGACCAGCGCCTGGACCGGCGCCAGCCAGGCCGGGAACGCCCCCGCGAAGTGCTCGGTGATGACCCCGATCCATCGCTCGAACGAGCCGTAGATGGCGTAGTGGATGACCACCGGCCGTTCGAAGCCGCCCTCCGCCGTGCGGTACTCGAGGTCGAAGCGCTGGGGCAGCTGGTAGTCGGCCTGGATGGTCGCCATCTGCCACTCCCGGCCGAGGGCGTCGTCGAGGAAGACGTCGATCTTCGGTGCATAGAACGCGCCGCCGCCGGCATCGATCTCGTACGGCGTGTCGGCCGCCTTCAGGGCCTCCGCCAGCTTGCCCTCGGCCATGTCCCAGAACTCGTCGGTCCCGAGCTTCTTGGCCGGACGGGTGGCAAGCTTGAAACGAGGCTGGAAACCGAATGGCGCGTACTGGCGCCGGACGAGGGTGAGGGCCAGGTTCACCTCGTCGATGACCTGGTCGTCGCGGCACAGGACATGAGAGTCGTCCTGGGTCAGCTGCCGGACCCGGAACATCCCCGCCAGGGCGCCGGTGCGCTCGCGGCGGAAGAGCCACGAGTAGTCGGCCAGCCGCATCGGCAGGTCGCGGTACGAGCGAAGCTGGGTCTTGTAGATGAGCATCGACTCCGGGCAGTTCATCGGCTTCAGGCCGGACTGATGATCCGAGTCGTCGAGCACGAACATGTTGTCCTGGTACAGGTCCCAGTGGCCGGACGTCTCCCACAGCTCCTTGCGGACCACGGCCGGCGTCCGGACCTCGTCGAAGCCGCCGTCCTGGCGGACTTCCAGTGACCATCGCTCGAGCTCGCGCCACAGGACCATGCCCTTGGGGTGCCAGAACGGCGCCGCCGGCGATTCCGGGTGGAAGCTGAACAGGTCGAGGTCCCGGCCGAGCTTGCGGTGATCTCGCTTCTTCGCCTCCTCGAGCCGCCACAGGTGCTGGTCGAGGGCGTCCTGCGTGTCCCACACCGTGCCGTAGATGCGCTGGAGCATCGGTCGAGTCTCGTCGCCGCGCCAGTAGGCCCCGGCCGTGTTCAGCAGCTTGAAGGGGCCGAGCTTCCCGGTCGACGCCACGTGCGGCCCGCGGCACAGGTCGGTGAATGACCCGTGCCGATAGAACGAGATAACCGTGGAGTCGTCAGCGGGCAGGTCGCGGATGATCTCGACCTTCAGACCCTGGTTCGCGGCCTCCAGCTCCCCGACGGCGGTGTCGCGGTCTTGCTCGTACCGCTCGAACGGAAGGTCAGCCGCGACCTGGGCCTGCATCCCCTTCTCGATCGACTCGAGGTCGGCCGGAGTCAGCGGACGCGGCAGGTCGAAGTCGTAGTAGAAGCCGTCGCGGATCGCGGGACCGATGCCCAGCCTCGCCTCGGGGAACAGCTCCAGCACGGCTGCCGCCATGACGTGCGCGGCCGAATGCCGCATCGCGTCGAGCGGCTCGTGGGCGCCCGCGTCAAGCAGGTCGGATGCCGCTGATCGGACCTCGTCACCGTCCATCACCACGAGGGCAAGCGTAGCGCAACGCCCACGCCGCAGAGAGTGCTGCTCAGATCGGTTTGAAGGCCTCGAACGGCTGGCGACAGCCCGCGCAGTGGTAGATCGCGCGGCACAGGGTCGGTCCGAACGGGTTCTCGAGCGTCGTCTGTCGCGAGCCGCAGTACGGGCACGGCACGGTGGTGAGCGTCGGCAGCTCCCCAAGCGTGGTCAGCTCGCGGAGGTGCGGCGGCGGGGCGAACCCGCTCGAGCGCAGCTGCTCGCGTCCCGCGGCGGTGATGCGGTCGGAGGTCCACGGCTCGGCAAAGGTCAGCTCCACCTCGACCCGCTCGGCGACCCCGAGTGCCGCGAGCCGCTCGCCGATGGCCTGGCGCATGACCTCGGTGGCTGGGCAGCCGATGAACGTCGGCATCAGCTCGACCCGGAGCGTGGACCGATCCTCCGCCAGCTCGACGGAGCCGATGACGCCGAGATCCACGACGCTGATCGTGGGGATCTCCGGGTCGGGAACCTCCGCCAGGGCAGCCCAGATGGCCGCATCCGGATCCGCGGCGGCGGGGTGCGGGATCACCACGTCGCCCCCGGCTCGCTGCGCGCGACGGACGTGAACTCCCCCCACAGCCAGCGGAAGTCGTCGGTCCGGGCCGTGCGTCCGTCCGCTGGCGGACCGACCTCGTCCGTCGGCCGGACCAGGCCGAGGCTGGCCAGCTCCGCGTCGATCCGCCCGACCCAGCGCGCCCGCAGATTGGCCATGCTCTCCGGCAGGATCCCGCCGGCCAGGAGGTTCGCCTCTCCCGCGAGCGGGCTGAAGACCGATTCCGCGTCGGGCCAGAGGCGCGCGAGCGCATCGTTCAGGCGGGTCCGCGTGTCCGGACCGCCCTCGGCCAATCGCCGCATCCACGCGTTCCAGTGGAGCAGGTGGTAGGTCTCCTCGCGCCGCATCTTCGCCGCCAGACCGGCAATGCCCGCGTGGCTCGACCCGGCCAACGCCTCGAGCCGCACCGCGTCCGCGGTCTCGTACAGGAAGCGGCGGGCGACGGTGAACGCCCAATCGGTGCGTGGATGGTTCATCAACGCGGCGTGACGGTACGCCTCTGGCGGGCGGCCGAAGGCGATGCGGTCGGGGTCGTCATCGGTCAACTCGGCCAGGAGCCCGAACCACGCGCGGGCGTGACCGATCTCGTCCTGGGCGATGGACGAGGTGGCGACGTCCTCTTCGAGCATGGGCGCGATGCCGGTCCATTCCGAATCCCAGAAGCCGAGCACGAACTCATCGTCAGCGAGGGTGAGCAACAGCTCGGCCACCGCGTCCCGGGTAGCGGGCTCGACGTCGGTCATTCGGTTCCCTCGCCGCCGCCGCCGGTGCCTGATGTCCCGGCCCGCTGGCGCGCGGCCTCGAGCTTGTGCTTGATGACGTATCCACCCGGTCGCTTGTGGGACCGATCGAACGGCGGCTGCAGCAGGTCGGGGTCGTCGAGCTCGAGGATCGCGTCCCGCGGGACGACCCAGAGCCGGACGCTCTCCTGGCGTCGGCCGTAGAACTCGCGCGCGTAGTGGAGGGCGAGCTCCTCGTCCGGCGCGCGGACACTTCCGCCGTGGACCATCGGATCACCTTCCGCGGCCTGCTGGAACACTTCCCACACCCGGTCGGCCACGGCGTCCGAGCTCAGGCCGCGACCCCCAGGACCGCGTCGCGCACCCACTGGGTCTCGGCCCGGTGGAGCCGCCGGAACTCGAGCCGGGACTGCGAGGCCGGGCCGTGGCCGGTGACGACCGAGCGGAGCTCGTCCCAGTCGGGCTCGGTGTACTGCCACCGGCCGGTGGCCTCGTCGCGGTGGAGCGCCGCGTCGGGCACGGTCAGGCCGAGCTCCCAGATGCGCGGCACGTAGATGTCGAGGAACTCCTGGCGGAGCTGTTCGTTCCCCTTCGACTTGATCTGCCAGATGAGGTCGCGGTCGGTCACCGGGTCGGTGGGCGGCCCGTGCATCTGCATCAGTGGGCCCCACCATCGGTCCAGCGCCTCCTGGACCATCGAGCGCTGTCCCTCGGTCCCGGTCATCAGGGTCAGCACGACGTCGCGCCCGTGCATGATGTGGACCGATTCCTCCCAGCAGATCTTCTTCATCGTCCGACCGTACGGGGCGTATGACGAGTCGCGGAGCGCCTGCTGGGAGACGATCGCCGCCGCGTCCACCAGCCAGGCGATGATCCCGACGTCGCCCCACGAGCGAGTCGGGTAATGGAAGACGTTGTGGAACTTCGTCTTGCCCGCCAGCAGGTCGGCGAGCATCTGCTCGCGGGGCTTGCCGAGGTCCTCCGCCACCCGGTACAGGAGCTGGGCGTGGCCGACCTCGTCCTGGATCTTGGACGTGAGGGCCAGCTTCCGGCGCAGCGTCGGGGCGCGGAGGATCCAGTCCCGCTCGGGAAGGACGCCCATGAGCTCGCTGTTGGCGTGCATCTCGACGAACTTCAGGACGGCGGCCCGGTAGTCGTCCGGCATCCAGTCGTCGGCCTCGACCTTTCCCCCGCTCCCCACGTGCGTGTAGAAGGCCTCGGCACGAGCCGTGTCAGTCACGCGTCGTAGGGTACCGCACGCTCATCGGGGCAGCAGTTCAAGGGTGGTCTCGAGGACGTCGGCCTGGACCATGAAGGGCAGGGAGCTGCTCTTCGCATACTTCTCGGACAGGGCGCCGGACGTGGCCGCCACACGATCCGGATCCGCTGCCGGTTCGGCGCGAACGTCAACGGCCTCCGATCCGATCCAGACCGTGCACGCCGGATGCGCGAGCGCCTCCCGATACCACCGTCCCCGCTCCCCCCGGACGCTGCGCACCAGCACCCGGTCGCGATCGTCGACGACGATCCAGATGATCGTCCGATGGGCGGGCGCCTCGGGCGCCCGCCGGGTTTCGATTCGGACCTCGCGCGTGGTTCGCAGGCGGTCGAGGAGGTCGGGGGCGAAGCCCATCGGTCAGGTCTTACTCGTGTGGCGCCCGTTTCAATGGTCGGTGCCAGGAACGGTATGCCTCGTCCGCGTCCGCGGCAGCCAGCTCGACAGCATCACTCCGACCGCCCGGAGACACGGCCGTGATCGGCACGTACAGGTCGACGGGGAGAAAGCCCCCGGTCCGCACGAGGAGGTAGTCGGCGAAGACCGCATCGACAGTCCCCAGCCGGCGTCCCTGGGCATCGACGGCATCCCAGCCAGGCTCAGCAGCGATCGCATCGGTCATGCCGCCACCGCTACCTCCAAGGCGGCCGGGAGAGCCTCCACCCGGATCGGCAGTGTCCCCCACGGCTCCCCGTCGAGGTGGACGCGCGTCGGCTCGTCGCCCTCGATCAGGATCCAGCGGCTTCGGTAGAAGCGGACCTTGGGGTTGCGGACGTGCTTCGCCTCGTACAGCCCCGGCAGCTCACGGAGGGCCTCGAAGCGGGACAGGTCCCCGACCACGCACACGTCGAGCTGGCCATCGCTCAGGCTCGCGTCCGGGCAGATCTTCATGCCCCCACCGTAGTACGGCCCGTTGGCGAAGGCGACCATGAGGGACGTGTGGTCCACGACCTCGCGTCCGCTGTCCAGGTCGAAGGTGATCCGCAGCCGTTGGTTGTGAAAGCGACGCAGCTCGTCGATCGTGCCCGCAAAGTACCCCGCCCGTCCGTTCTTCCACCACGGTCGGGGGTTCGACATCGTCCATGACACCTGGGCGTCGAAACCGACCCCGCCCGCTGCCACGAAGTGGCGTAGGTGGGCATCGCGGATCGCGCGCCCGACATCCATCGGCCGAGTTGTCGGTCCCAGGGCAATGTCGAGTGCGACCAGGGGCTCGATCGGGATCCCCAGGCTCCGCGCGAGGTCGTTGCCCCGGCCGACGGGCACCACTCCCAGCGTTCCGCCGCCCGCGCTGATGATCCCGTTCACGACCTCCTGCATCGTTCCGTCGCCACCCACCCCCACTACCCGGTCCGCGCCGCCCCGGATCGCCTCCGCGGCCAGCTCCTCGGCGTGCCCGCGCCGCGTGGTCACCTGGAGCTCGGCATCTCGATGACCCAGCTGCTCCTCGAGCGCCGGCAGGAGGCGTCCTCCGGCACCGTCGCCGGCAAGTGGGTTCAGGACCAGGACGGGCGCGACCGCGTTCGCCACGCGGCCGATTGTGACCTACCCGACCGTGACGTTGATCGTGTGGTGGCCACGCGCCCCGTCCGGTGCGGGTCGGGTCGCCCGGGACTCCTGGACGGTGCCCTCGCCGTCGGTGGCCCGCACCCGCAGCGTGTGATCACCGTTCGCCGCGCTCCACGCGTAACGCCACTGGACCCAGGTCGCGTCGCTGATCGCGACCGACAGCTCCGCCGGCTGCCAGGGCCCTTCGTCCACCTGCACCTCGACCCCGTTGATCCCGCGGTCGGGAGCCCACGCCACGCCGGCCACCGCCACCTCCCCGACGCCCACGGTGTCGCCGGCACGGGGCACGTCGATCCGCGACTGGGTCAGGATCGGTCCGTCCTTCGCCCACCCGAGCGGCACCCAGTAGGCATCGAACGCCTCCCACGTCGTCAGCTCGATGTTCGTCAGCCACTTCGTCGCGCTGACGTAGCCGAACAGGCCCGGCACGATGAGGCGGGCCGGGAACCCGTGGTCCGCGGGCAGCGGCTCATCGTTCATGGCCACCGCGATCAGCGCGTCGCGCTCATCGGTCATCACCCACTCGGTCGGGAAGCCACAGGTCCATCCGTCAAATGAGCGGCCCACGACCTGGGTGGCGCCCGCCTGCACCCCGGTCGACTTCAGCACGTCTCGCAGCAGGGCTCCGCGCCACAGAGCGTTGCCGACCAGGTCCCCGCCGACCTCGTTCGAGACGCAGGCGATGGTGACGTACCGCTCGTGGAGGGGCATCGCCAGCAGCTCCGCGTAGGTCAGGGTCAGCGGCCGGTCGACCATCCCGGTCACGGTCAGCCCCCAGGTCGAAGCGTCGAGACGCGGGACGAGGAGCGAGGTGTCGATCCGGTAGAACTCGGCGTTCGGGGTCACGATCGGCGAGAGGCCCTCGACGCCCAGGTCGGTGCCGGACGACAACGCGGGCAGCGGGTCGACGGGCTCGGGCACTGGAGGCACATCGACCGGCGGCGCTGCGACCCGACCTTGCTCCCCGATCACGCGGCCGAGCAGCCCGCTGGTGACTGCCACGCCGGCCACTGCGACCGAAGTACCGATGAAGCGGCGACGCGACCAGTCCGGCATTTCCGCCACCGACTCGTGGGGGGTGGCGAGGCGCAGGAGACCACCCAGGACCCCGATTCCCACGCCCACCGAGATCGCGGCTGACAGCACGGCGAGGGCCGGATCGACGAGTGGATCCAGGAGGACGGATACTCCCAAGGCCGCCAGACCAGCGCCGGCAAAGCCGAGAGCGGCCCATCCGAACCGGCGGCGGGCGACGATGCCGAGGGTGGCTGCGCCCCCGATGGCGACGACCGCGATGAGCAGGTTGAAGACGAGCTTGTCGTTCGTTCCGAAGAGGTCGACCATGAGCTGCTTGGCCCCGGGCGGCTGGAGGGCGATGACTGCCGCTCCGACTTCGACCACGAAGGAAGGCGCGCCCGGGAGGAGGCCGGCCAGGAGCTCGTTGACCCCGATGGCGGCAGCCCCGGCAACCGCCCCGGCGAGGGCCGCATGGCCCCGGGACGGCAGCTGATCGGTCATCGCGGGATCAGGGTAGCGTCAGATCGTGACGGCCGCGTGTCGACGCCCGGCCGGCCACGCGCGCACAATCGCGCGCATGAGGGGTGAGCGGCTCCGAATCCATCTTGCGGCGGGCGCCAGCGGATCGGAGTCCTCGATGCAGCCGTGGATCGCCGGCCTTGCCGGGCGCGGCTACGAGGCACGCTACATCCCCCTCCCGAAGGGCAAGGCCGAGCGCGCCGTGCCGGTGTACCGGGATGCGGCCCCCGCTGGCGACAATGTCGTCATCGGTGGCCAGTCGTACGGTGGCCGCGTCGCGAGCCTGGTCGCGGCGGACGAGAGCTACGCCGGGCTTGTCCTCCTCTGCTACCCGCTCCATCGGCCCGGGCATCCGGATACGGCGGCCGAGCGGAGCGCGCACTGGCTGCGCATTTCGTGCCCCGTCCTCCTGTTGAGCGGCGAGGCGGATCCGTTCGCGCGCATCGAACTGCTCCGCGAAGCCGTGGGGCGACTCCCATCCGCCACGCTCGTGACCTACCCCGGAATCGGCCATGGCCTCAGCCGCGTGCGAGAAGATGCCCTCGGCCGGATCGCCGACTGGCTGACCCTCCTCGGCCGACCTTGATGGACGACGCGCTGGTACCCGGGATGCAGGTCTGCCCCGCCTGCGGGGCCGAGAATCCGGCGGGGTTCCGGATGTGTGGCTACTGCGGGACCTCGCTGGCCCCGCCGGCGCCCGTCCTCCCCTCGCCGGAGGAGCGCAAGACGGTGACGATCGTCTTTTCGGACCTCGTCGGCTCCACCAGCCTGGGTGAGCGGATCGACCCGGAGGCCATGTCCGGCCTCCTGAACCGCTACTTCGAGGTCATGACCGCCATCTGCCGGCGGCACGGCGGATCGATCCAGAAGTTCATCGGTGACGCGATCGTGGCCGTCTTCGGGCTCCCCAAGGTCCACGAGGACGACGCGCTTCGCGCGGTGCGGGCCGCGCACGAGATGCAGATCGCCCTCGGGCATCTCAACGAGGAGCTGGAGCGCACATTCGGCACGACGATCGAGGCCCGGATCGGCGTGAACACCGGGGAAATCGTGGCCGGCGAGGCCGTGACCGGACAGCAGGTGGTCACCGGGGACACGGCCAACGTCGCCGCCCGCCTGGAGCAGGCCGCTCCGCCGATGGAGGTCGTCCTCGGCGGCAGCACGTACCGCCTCGTCCGGGACGCGGTCGAGGTCGAGCCGATGGATGCTCTCGAGCTCAAGGGCAAGGCCGAGCCGGTGGCCGCCTACCGCCTCCTGGCCGTGCACGGCACCGACGAGGGCGTGGCGCGGCGCGTCGATACGCCCCTGGTGGGCCGTGAAGCCGAGATGGAGGAGCTCCGCGCGGCATACCGGCGGGCGGTCGGCGGGCGACGATGCCACGCGGTCACCCTGGTCGGGGACGCGGGCGTAGGCAAGTCGCGCCTGATCCGGGAGTTCCTCGGGTCCCTCGGCGACGAGCCGCGCGTCCTCCGAGGCCGAGCGCTGTCCTATGGCGAGGGGATCACCTTCTGGCCATTGGGTGAGGTCGTGCGCGACGCGGCCGGAATCGACATCGACATGCCCGCGCAGCTGGCGCTCGACAAGCTCCAGGCACTGGTCGGCGATCCCGAGATCGTCGAGCGACTGGCCTCGGCCATCGGCCTGTCCAGCGCCCAATACCCATTGACCGAGCTGTTCTGGGGGACGCGGCGCTTCCTCGAGGAGCTCGCCCACGAGCGGCCGGTGGTCGTCCTGATCGAGGACATCCACTGGGCCGAGCCGACCTTCCTCGACCTCCTCGAGCACCTGACTGAGAACCTCGCGGACGCACCGGTGCTCGTCCTGGCAACGGCGCGCCACGACCTGCTCGAGAGTCGGCCCGGGTGGGGCCAGGCAGCGTGCAGCGTTCGCGTCTCGCTCGAGGGGCTCTCGGAGGCGCAGGTCGCTTCGGTGGCGGCGAACCTGCTGGGCGAGGCAGGCCTCCCGCCTGCGCTGCGTGACCGCATCGCCCGAGCCTCGGGGGGCAACCCGCTGTTCGTCGAACAGATGCTCTCGATGCTGGTCGATGACGGGACGATCCGAGCCACCGACGGGTCCTGGCAGGTGAGCGGTGATCTCCGCGAGTTCGCGATCCCGCCCACAATCCAGGCCCTGCTGGCCGCTCGGCTGGATCGGCTCGTCCGGGAGGAACGCGCCGTAGCGGAGCCGGCCGCGGTCATCGGTGTCGAGTTTCCGACCCCCGCCGTCACCGACCTCGCGCCCGACGCGATTCGCCCACAAGTCGCGTCCCTCCTGAGCGCGCTGACGGAAAAGCAGCTGCTCCGTCCGACCGGATCGGTGATCGTCGGCTATCGGTTCAACCATCAGCTCATCCGCGACACGGCCTACCAGGCGATCCTCAAGCGTGCGCGGGCTGCCCTGCACGAACGCTACGCCGATTGGCTCACAGCTCACGAGGGCGATCGTTTCGGCGAGGTGGAGGAGGTCATCGCCTACCACCTCGAGCAAGCGCATCTCACCCTGCAGGGGCTGGGTCCGATCGACGACCGCGGCCGGGCCCTCGCCGAGCGGGCCGCCGCCCTCCTCGAAACGGCTGGGCGGCAGGCCTTCGCACGCGAGGACTGGCATGCCGCGATCAACCTCCTGAAGCGTGCGGTGGCTCTAGCGCCCGACTCATCCGACGCCCGTGGCACCGAGCTGCTGCTCGCCGAAGCTCTCCACGAGACCGGAGCCTATGCCGAAGCGGGCGCCCGACTCGAGGGAATCGAATCGACAGCCAACGCGACCGGGGACCTCGTGTCGGCGGCGAAGGCCCGGCTGCTCCGAATTCGACTGGAGCTTATGACTTCACCAGGGCCAAACTGGGCGACGCGGGCATTGTTCGAGGCGGATCGCACGCTCCCGACTTTCGAAGCCGCCGAGGATTGGGCCGGCGCGTCGCAGGCCTGGCGACTTCGTTACCTCGCCCACGGCACCACCGGCCGACTGGCCGAGGCGGCGAGCGACGCGGAGCAAGTCATTGAACTGGCTCGGCGGGCCGGGGACGAGCGGCAGCGGCTACGCGGCCTCCAGAACCTCGCGATCGCGCTGACCTACGGGCCCACACCAGCCGCCGACGCAGCGGGGCGGTTGGATCGGCTCTCAGAGGAGGTAACCGCCGACCGGGCCACAGGCGTCGTCATCCAGGCCGCGAGAGCCCAGCTGCTAGCCATGCGTCGGGAATTCGAGACCGCGCGGTCCCTGTACCGGCAAGCTCGTGAAACGGCCCGCGAGTTGGGGCAACCGGTCCTGGTCGCACAGCTTGCGCTGGATGCCGGCGAAGTCGAGCTTCGGGCCGGTGAGCCTGCCCTCGCCGAGGAGGTACTCACTGACGCCTCTGCCGTCCTCGCCGGCGTTGGCGAGACGTTCATCCTGGCAAGCCTCTCGAGCATGCTCGGCCGGGCATTCATCGAACAGGGCCGGATCGACGAAGCCTTGGCCGAAGCCGATCGAGCCGCCAAGCTGGCAGCCGACGACGACCTCGATGCACAAGCCCGCGGCCGCGGCCTCCGTGCGGTAATCCTGCTGGCAAAGGGCGATTCTGAGTCAGCCCTTGCCGCAGCCAGCGAAGCGGTCGAGCTCGCCCGCTCGGCCGACGTCCCAATGGTGACGGCCCAGGCCCTCGCTGACCTGGCGGGTGCTTTGCGGGCCGCGGGAAGGGACGCGGATGCGGACGTCGCAGCGGCCGAGGCTCGGTCGATCTACCTCGCGAAAGGCGACATCGCGTCGGCCGACCGGCTGGCGATCCTCAGCCGCCCCCCTTGATGAACCCGTTGTGCTCCAAGAAGATCGTGACCAGGGAATCGCGGTCAAGCATCCGCTGCAACGGGAGCCGGCAGGGCAGCTCGCCCGACGTTGGCGTCGCGTCGCTGCAGATCGTGGTGATCTCCACGTAATCGGTCGGTGGTACCAGATCGAAGGGGTCATCGTCGATCCAGTGGAAGAGGACCAGCTTCCGGTCGTTGATCACGCCGACTTCCCCGAAGTCGAATCGCACCTGGACGATGAGATAAGGCTCGATGACGATGCCGCCGCCGACCGAGACGGCCGAGGCCTGCCCAAAGCACTTCCCGGTGAACTCCGGCGGGCAAAGGGTGTCCTCGTCGCCGAACTCACCGACGGCGGCCGGCAAGCCGAACTGAGTTGGGGGCACCGTCGCTTGCGTTCCCTGCGGGTTGCCAGCCGACAGCGCTATCCCTCCGAGGATTCCACCGGTGGTGATCGCATCGCCCTCCGGCACGATGTAGTGGATCGTGAAGTCATCGCTCGCCGCCACAACGGTCGTCTCGGCTTCATCCGTGAACGTGTCGTTGTGCGCTGAATGTGGCTGATCGTTTCCACCTTCGCCCCCGCGGGCGGTGACCACGAAGTCGAATGTCCCAAGCGCCATCGTCGGTGACGTGTCGAAGATCAGGACCACGAGCCCACCCGGTCCCGGGGAGAACTGGCCAAGGTCGCAGAATGGATCCTCCGCTGGCGCCGCATTGCAGGTCCCCTGCGTGGTGATGGCCCGCCGATAGGTGAACCCCTCGGGGGTATCGGCCTCCAGGGTGACGTGGTTCACCGTGCTCCCGCCGCCGTTGGCAATGTTCACGACATAGGAGACCGGTTCACCGCGGGTTACCTGGATCGGCGACGAAACGATCTCGACGGTCAGGTCCGACACACCCAGGGCAGGCGCCACGCCTGCCGTCAGAAGACTCAGCGACGTGACGAGACCGACGAAGACGCGGGCCAGACGTGTGCGCATGCGGGACGATCCTCCTCCGCCTGCGCTTCCGCCCCCGAGCGAGGGCGATCCACTCGGCGTCCAGCCGAGTGTATCCCCGGGTGTGGATATTGTCTTTATGGGTTGTTCGGTACTGGTGCCGCCTCGCAACGCGAAGAACCGCTGGCTAGAGGCGCTCGACGAGTCGGAATCGCTCGCAGACGATGAGGGTGTCACCGGTCAGGGCGAAGTCGGGGTCGCCGATGTCGGCTCGAATCTCGTCGAGGTAGCCACCGAAGAAGCGCTCGTGCGCCGCGCGCCAGTCAGCCACCGACAGGAATCCCTCACCCTCGTCGATCGCGAACTGGAGGTCGACATCAGCCATGCGCCGAACAGTGACCTCGGTCAACTCGATGATCGCGACTTCGCGGTCGTCCGCGTCGACGACCACCTGACGATCGCCGGGAGCACCCGGTGTCTCGCCCTCGCGCTCGTAGTCGACGAGCAATCCCGTCGTCGACGTCTTGTCTCCGCGCAGGATGGCGTCTACCAACCGCCGCCGGAGCTCCGTCCGCGGGAAGCCGAACTCCGCCCTGGGCAGCCCCGATGGGTCGAAATCGGTCAGACGTTCACCGCGTCGAGGAAGCCCCACCACGCATCGAGGGCCTTCGATGTCGCCGCCACGGCCGCGTCCGCATCGGCCGGGTCCTCGGTCGTGCGCCGGATCGCGTCTCGCTCGGCCCCTGAGTGCTCAAGATCGAGCGTGGAGTGGACGGTGAAGAAGGCGAGCGTGCGCTGGTCTTCGATTCCGTATCGGTCGCGCAGGCCGTTGATCTTCTCCGTTGCCACCTCGGGGACCTGCGCCTCGTAGGCATACATCGCGGCGATTCCGGCCGCCGGTGCGCCATCGGTCGCCAGGCCCCAGTAGGCCGCCATCAGGGCCTTCGTGCCGTCGTTCGGCTCGGCACTCTTCACCTCGTCGCGGTCGACGCCCATTCCCTCGGCGAAGCGCAGCCACAGCTCCGCGTGGTTGACCTCGCCGTGCTCCTCGTCCCACAGGTTGTCCAGGATCGACTGGCGGACGACCGGGTCCTCGGTCCGGGTGTGGATCGCGGACAGAAGGCGCGGGAACGCGGACTCGAACGCGTAGTACTGACGCGTGTACTCCTGAATGGCCTCGACCGGCAGCGTACCCTCCCGCCAGCGTGTGTAGAACGGGTGAGTGAGCAGGTGGCGTTCCTTGATGAGGGCGTCGATGCGTTCGATGAGGTCCATATGGTCTATCTCCTGTGCGCTCGAGTGGCCAATTAAGAATGGCAGGTCCGTGGCCGTTCCGCATGGCGCGGTTCGCCCGCCTAGACTGGCTCCGTGACCTGGGATGACGCCTACCGCGGGCAACCGCCCTGGGAGGTCGGTCGGCCCCAGCGAGTGGTAGTCGGCCTAGAGGCCCAAGGCGCCATTACCGGGAGCGTGCTCGACCTGGGCTGCGGGACAGGCGAAAACGCGCTGCACCTGGCCGAACGTGGCCACGAGGTCTGGGGCATAGACATCTCCGCGGTCGCCATCGAACGGGCGATGGTCAAGGCCCACGCCCGGCGTCTCCCGGTGGTGTTTCTCGCGGCCGACGCGCTCGAGCCCGAGGCCGTGGGCAGGACGTTCGACACGCTCATCGACTCCGGCTGTTTCCACACCCTGGACGACGCCGAACGGGTCCGCTATGCCGCGAGTGTCCGTGCCCTCAGCGAGCCCGGCAGTCGGCTCCACGTCATGTGTTTTTCGGAGGCGGAGCCACCCGGCTGGGGGCCCCGGCGGGTGACACAGGCCGAACTGCGGGCCACATTTACCGATGACTGGACGGTGGACGGCATCGAGGCCGTCCGATTCGACACCCTGCTCGGGCCGGAAGGAGCACGGGCCTGGCTGGCCAGCTTCACACGAGTCGACGGATCGGGAAGAACCTAGGGCCGGATCCGACCTCGGTCCCACAGGGCGCGGTGCGCGAACAGCAGCAACAGGATGGCGAAGGCGGCTGCGGCGCCGGGGAAGGCTGGTGGCGTCATCGCGGAATCCGGGAGCTCGTCGACAACCGGGTCGGCCGCCGGCGCCGCGTCGCCCTCAGGCTCGGTCGGCTCCTCAGACTGCTCCACCTCGGTTGGATCAGGATCTTCGGCCGGGGGAGTTGTGTCCTCCACCACTGACTCGTCAACGTCGCCCTCAGGCTCGTCCGTGGGCTGATCGGTCGGCTCGTCGGTCGGCTCGTCCGTGGGCTCATCCGCGTTGCATTCGTCCACCCAGAACGTCTTGTGCTTCTCGTTCTGCTCGTTGACCGCCTGCCAGTTGACACGGTAGTGGCCGGCCGAGAGATCGAACGCCTGGGTCGTGTATGACCCGTCCACCGGCACCGCGTAGCTTCCGGAGGTGACGACTACCCCGCTGCCCGTCGGCGGCCAGTCGACGATCGACCACACGCCGACCTCTTCATCCGCGGCTTCGAATACGAGGTAGAACGCGCAGACGTGTGGGTCGTTGTCGTCGGCCGGCTCGAGGCCAGTTTCAGCGTCGACGACCTTGACCGTCCCCTGGTTGCCGGTGCCGTTGGCACCGCCTGCACCCCCTGCACCGCCGCCGGCTCCGTTCTCCTTGGCGGCGAATACGGGGGATGCAAGAACCAGCAGGGCAGTGAGAGCGATGACCGCGCTGGCGGGTCGGAAGGTCGTTTTGATCATGCCGGAAGTGTCGGGGCCCCCCTCGCGCCGCGCCATGACGAACTAGTACCTCTGGGGCATCGAGGTCCGGGCGGCATGTCGCTCTTTTGGCGGAAGTGCGGTCTGGTGCAGTACCCGGGGAGGACCATCGGCCTGCGTCGCGACGACCGACCTGTCGCGTCCGTCACGCACAATGCGGTAGTGCAGCTGATCGACGGTCGCCCGGTCTACTCCGCCAGCGACCTGGTCGGTTTCCTGGCCTGCGAACACCTCACCGCCCTCGAGCGAGCGGCGCTGGCCGGGCTGGTGGAGCGGCCGCACCTCGACGATCCCGAGCTGGATGTCCTGCGGCGCCGCGGGGAGCAGCACGAGGAGCGCTATCTCGAGACCCTCGAGGCGGAAGGCCGGTCGGTGATCCGGATCGCGCTCGACGGGTCGATCAGTGATCACGGCGAGCAGCTGCGAGCCGCTGCCGCCGAGACGGAACACGCGATGGCGACCGGGGCCGATGTGATCTACCAGGCGACGTTCTTCGACGGCACCTGGCGGGGACACGCGGACTTCCTGCTGCGGGTCGACGCGTCAGACCGGCCAAGCCGCTGGGGTGAATACCACTACGAGGTCGCGGACACGAAGCTGGCCCGCCACGTGAAGGCCGGCGCTGTCCTACAGATCTGCACCTACATCGACATGCTGACCGCCATCCAGGGCATCGAGCCGTCGCACCTTCACGTCGTCCTCGGCGGATCAGCGGGCGGGCTGCGGACGCTGCGGGTAGCGGACTACATGGCCTACTACCGACTCGCCCGCTCCCGCTTTGACGCGGCGGTTGGCTCGACCGCGCCCGCGGCGAGCTATCCCCCGGCTCCGTCCTACCCTGAACCGGTCGAGCACTGCGAGGTCTGCCGCTGGAGACTCGTCTGTGACCGGCGCTGGCGGGATGACGACCACCTCAGCCTGGTCGCGGGCATCAGCCGACGTCAGCGCCGGGCGCTGGAGGCGCGCAC
>DASTEQ010000169.1:0-3534 GCA_035709505.1 Candidatus Limnocylindria bacterium | reverse complement strand
GCTCGGCGGCCCGGAGGACGTCAACCGGGCCGTGGGCGCGGCCCAGAAAGCCCTCGACGACCCGAAGGGCTTCTCGTCCTGGTCTGCTGCCAAGCGGGGCCGCGCGCTCCAGAAGCTGTCGAACCTTGCCAAGGACCACATCGAGGAGCTGGCGCAGCTCGAGAGCCGAAACGTCGGCAAGCCGATCTCCGGCGCCAGGGGCGAGGCGCTGGCGGTCAGCCTCGTATTCGAGTACTACGCCGGCGCAGCCAACAAGCACTTCGGGGAGACGATTCCCACCAGCCGGCCCGGGCTCGACTTCACCCTCCGCGAGCCCATCGGCGTGGTCGGGCTCATCGTGCCGTGGAACTTTCCGATGAACATGGCCAGCTGGAAGCTCGGCCCGGCCCTGGCAACCGGCAACGCCTGCATCCTCAAGCCCGCCTCGTACACGCCGTTGACCGCCCTGAAGCTCGGCGAGCTGGCCCTGGAGGCCGGCTTCCCGCCGGGGATCGTCAACGTCGTGACCGGTCCCGGCGGAACCGCCGGAGCCGCAATCGCTGCCCACGCCGGCGTCGGCAAGGTGGCGTTCACCGGCGAGACGACTACCGGGCAGGAGATCCTTCGGCTGGCGGCCGGCAACGTGAAGAAGGTCAGCCTCGAGCTCGGCGGCAAGAGCCCGAACATTGTCTTCGCCGACGCCGACCTCGACCGATTCGCCCGCGAGTCGCCCTACGCGGTCTTCGACAACGCCGGGCAGGACTGCTGCGCCCGGAGCCGGATCTTCGTGGAGTCATCGGTCCACGACCAGGTGGTGGCCGCGTTCACCGAGGCGACGGCCAATCTGAAGGTCGGCGATCCCGCCGACGAGAAGACGGAGATGGGCTCGCTCATCAGCCAGCGGCAGCGGGAGCGGGTGGCGGACTACGTCGCGATCGGTCGCGACGAAGGAGCGGAGCTGGCGTACGGTGGCGACGCGCCGACCGGCGATCCGTTCGACGCCGGCGCCTACTTCACGCCGACCATCTTCGATGGCTGCCGGACCGATATGCGCATCGTGCGCGAGGAGATCTTCGGCCCGGTGGTGGCGATCATCCCGTTCAGTGACGAGGCCGAGGCGGTGCGGCTGGCCAACGACACGCCGTACGGACTGTCGGGATCGGTCTGGAGCCGCGATATCGGCCGGGCGATCCGCGTGGCCAAGGGGGTCAAGGCCGGCGTCCTGTCGGTGAACTCGAACAGCAGCGTCCATACCGAGGCGCCGTTCGGCGGCTACAAGATGAGCGGCATGGGCCGCGAGCTGGGGATGCATGCCCTCGACCTGTTCACCGAGGTCAAGAACGTCTTCGTCGACCTCGCCTAGGGTGACTGCGCCGCCGTTCAAGCTGCCGGCCCAGCGGCCCGCACCACCGCTCACCCCACGTCGCTTCGCCGCGCTGGTCGCGGGCAAGGCGGCCGCGGTCGGTTCTCGCATCTCGGGCCGCGGAGGCGGCACCTCGCTGCCGGGCATGGTCGCCCGCCGCGTGGACCCGGGCATCCTCCGCTCGCTGGTGGCCGAGCAGGGGGTCACGGTGGTGGCGATCACCGGCAGCAACGGCAAGACGACCACCGCCCGGTTCATGGCCGCGCTGCTGCGCGGGGCGGGCGTCCCGGTCGCGCACAACCAGGCGGGCGCCAACCTCGTACAGGGCGTGACCTCGATGGCCGTGGCCGCCGCCGACCTGCGGGGCCGGGTCCAGCCGGTGGTGATGGTGAGCGAGATCGACGAGGGGGCACTCCCGCGGGTGGCACCGGAGATCCGACCTCGGGCGGTGGCGGTTACCAACCTGTTCCGTGACCAGCTCGACCGCTACGGGGAGATCTACGCCGTCGCCGACGCGTTCGAGGTCGTCGCTGCCGCCCTGCCACGGGACAGCGTGCTGGTGGTGAACGCCGACGACCCCATCGTCGCCGGCCTGGCCCCGGCCCGGGACGGGCGGCGGGTCACCTTCGGCCTGGAGCTGCCGACCTCGACCGACACCATCACCCGCGCGGCGGACACGATCCGCTGTCCGTCCTGCCGCGCAAACCTGGAGTACGAGCACGTCTATCTCTCCCACATGGGGTCCTGGCGTTGCCCGGCCTGCGGCCTGGCGCGACCGGCCGTCGACGTGGCAGTGACCGCGGTCGAGGTCCGCGGCCTCGACGAGACCGCATTCACGATCCGGACGCCGGACACGGAGCTGGAGTTCACGATTCCCCAGTCGGGCCTGCACGTCGCCTACGACGCGGCCGCGGCCGTGGCCCTGGCCTACGGGCTGGGCATTCCACTCGACGGTGCGCCCGCCGCCCTCGCCGCCGTCGGGCCGGCGTTCGGTCGGTTGGAGCGGATCGCGGCCGGCGACCGCCAGGTCGTGCTCGGCTTCGCGAAGAACCCGACCTCGTACAACGCCACCCTGCGTGCCCTCGCCACCGAGGAGCTGCCTCGCCACCTGCTGATCGCGGTCAGCAACACCCTGGTCGACGGCGAGGACTTCGGCTGGCTGTGGGATGTCGACTTCGAGGCCATGGTGCCCCGGCTCCAGGCGGTGACCGTCTCCGGGTTGCGCGCCGACGAGCTGGCGAACCGCCTGAAGTACGCCGGGCTCGACCCCGTGAAAATGACGGTGGTCGAGGACCGTGTCCCCGCGTTGGATGCCGCGCTGGCCGCGACCCCGGCGGACGAGCCGCTGACCATCGTCGCCGGATACACCCCGACCATCGAGCTCCGCGAGGAGATGCGTCGTCGGGGCTGGGTTGGGCGATACTGGGAGGCCTGATGCCGTACCCGACCCTCCGGATCGCGCACCTGTACCCGTCGCTGCTGAACGTGGCCGGCGACGGCGGCAACGTGATGGCCCTCGTCCAGCGCTGCGCGTGGCGCGGCATCCCGACCGAGGTGGTCGAGGTCGAGCAGGGCGACACGCCGGACTTCACGACCTTCGACCTCATCCTGTTCCACGGCGGGCAGGACGTGGAGATGGACGTCGTGGCCCGCGACCTCGGGCTCAAGGTCCCGTCGCTCCAGGAGGCGGCCGACCAGGGCGTCCTCATCTTCGCGGTCTGCGCCGGGCTGCAGCTGCTCGGGCATCGGTACATCCCCTCGGCGGGCGAGCCGATGGAAGGCGCCGCCATTCTCGACCTTGAGACGAATGGCGGCAGCCAGCGCTTCATGCAGCACGCGGCCGTCGAGGTGACCCTGAACGGGGAGACGGGAACGGTCGTCGGTTTCGAGAACCATTCCGGTCAGACGACCCTGGGCCCCGGCGCCAGGCCATTCGGGAGAATCGTGGCGGGGGCGGGGAACAACGGTCGCGACGGAACGGAAGGTGCCGTCCGGGACAACGTCTTCGCCACCTACCTTCACGGCCCGGTCCTGCCCAAGAACCCGTGGCTCACCGACCAGCTGATCAAGATCGCGCTCGAGCGTCGGATGGGGCAGCCGGTTGAGCTGGCGCCGCTCGACGACACCGCAGAGGATCGAGCTCACGAAGTGGCCCTCGCCAAGGCCATGCGCAACAAGGGCCAGTACACCGC
>DASTEQ010000168.1:0-4975 GCA_035709505.1 Candidatus Limnocylindria bacterium | reverse complement strand
ACCCGCGCACAGTCGATGGACACGCTTAGCTCGCAGGCCACCGTGGGCGGCTACAAGGCCGTCCTGATCGCCGCCGAACGGCTGCCGAAGTTCTTCCCGCTGCTCACCACCGCGGCGGGCACCGTCCGCCCGGCGCGTGGCCTGATCATGGGGGCGGGGGTGGCGGGGCTGATGGCCATCGGCACCGCCCGCCGGCTTGGCGCGGTGGTGGAGGCGTTCGACGTTCGGCCGGTGGTCAAGGAGCAGGTCGAGAGCCTGGGCGCCACCTTCGTCGAGGTGCCGATGACCGATGAGGAGAAGGCGTCTGCACAGACCTCCGGCGGATACGCCCGCGAGATGAACGAGGACTACCAGCGGCGGCAGCGCGAGCTGATCGCCGAGCGGGTGCAGGCGGCCGACTTCGTCATCACCACCGCCCTGATCCCCGGCCGTCCCGCGCCCAAGCTGATCACTTCCGAGATGGTGCGGACCATGCAGCCGGGCAGCGTCATCGTGGACATGGCCGCCGAGGCCGGCGGCAACACCGAGCTTACCGAGGCGGGCCAGGAGGTCGTGGTCGACGGCGTCACGATCATCGGCCTCACCAACCTGCCGGCCACCGTTCCGACCCACGCCACCCAGATGTACGCCAAGAACGTCCAGACCCTGGTCGAGCACCTCGTCCACGACGGCAAGCTGACCCTGGACCTCGACGACGAGATCACCAAGGGGGCGACGATCACCCACGGCGGCAAGATCGTCCACGAGGCGACCGCCGCGTCGCTCGAGGCTGCCACCGGAGGGCCGAAGCCATGACCGAGGCCCTCGACCCGCGCGCCCTCATCGACGCCCTGTTCATCCTCGTCCTGGCCGCGTTCGTGGGCTACGAGGTGGTCAGCAAGGTGCCGACCATGCTCCACACCCCGCTGATGTCCGGGGCGAACGCGGTTCACGGCGTGATCGTGGTCGGCGCCATCATCGTGACCGCCACCGCCGAGTCTCCCCTCCAGCTCGGCCTCGGCCTGGCCGGCGTGATCCTGGGCACCATCAACGTGGTCGGCGGCTTCGTGGTCACCGACCGGATGCTCGAGATGTTCCGCGGCCGGCGAGACGGCGACAACAAGCCATGACCGTCCTCGAACTGGCGACCTTCGCCGTCTACCTCATCGCGTCGGTCTCCTTCATTTTGGCCCTGAAGTTTCTCGCCTCGCCGAAGACCGCCCGGACGGGCAACCTGCTCGGCGCCGCGGGGATGGCCCTGGTCGTGGCCTGGACGATCGCCACCGAACCGGGGCTGTTCGACAACTGGTGGGTGCTGGTCGTGGGCGGGCTCGTCGGCACGATCATCGGCGTCGTCGGTGCTCGCCGGGTACCCATGACCGCCATGCCCCAGATGGTCGCGATCTTCAACGGGGCCGGCGGCGGGGCCGCCGCCGTGGTCGCCATCTCGGAGTTCCTGACCGCGACCGGGGAGGCGGGTGCGGGGGCGGACCTGCTTCCGACCATTCCCATGATCGCCACGCTGCTCGGCGCGGTCATCGGATCGGTCTCGCTGACCGGTTCGGTGGTGGCCTTCGGCAAGCTCCAGGGCTTCATCGCCGCGCGCCCGGTCACCTACCCCGGCTCGCGGCTGGTGGCCGGAATCCTCCTCGCCGCTTTGCTGGTGATGGCCGTGGCTCTCGCCTTCGTCACCAACGACGTGACCCTGTTCCTGGTTTTCGTCGCCCTGGCCCTGCTGGCGGGCGTCCTGATCGTGATGCCCATCGGCGGGGCGGACATGCCGGTCGTCATCTCGCTCCTGAACTCGTACACCGGCATCGCGGTGGCGGCCACCGGCTTCGTGCTGGGCAACTACGCGCTGCTCATTGCCGGGACCCTGGTCGGGGCGTCGGGCGCGATCCTCACCCAGCTCATGTGCCGCGCCATGAACCGCTCCCTGCTCAACGTCCTGTTCGGGGCGTTCGGTACCGGCGGCGGGGCGCAGGTCGCCGGCGCGGCGGGCGAGCAGAACGTCCGCACCATCAACGCGGAGGACGCCGCGGTCCTGATGGCCTACGGGAAGAGCGTGATCATCGTCCCGGGCTACGGCATGGCGGTGGCCCAGGCCCAGACCCCCGTCCGCGAGCTCATGGACCTGCTCCTGGCGCGCGGCGTCGACGTCCAGTTCGCCATCCACCCGGTGGCGGGCCGGATGCCGGGCCACATGAACGTCCTGCTGGCCGAGGCCAACGTCCCCTATGAGCGGCTGAAGGAGATGGACGAGATCAACGACGACTTCACCAACGCCGACGTGGCGCTGGTGATCGGTGCCAATGACGTGACCAACCCGGCGGCCCGGACGGACACCGCGTCACCGATCTACGGCATGCCCATCCTGAACGTCGATCACGCGCAGAACGTGATCGTCCTCAAGCGCTCCATGGCGGCCGGCTTCGCCGGGATCGACAATCCGCTGTACGGCGACCCGAAGACGGCGATGCTGTTCGGCGATGCCAAGGCCACCGTCCAGGCCCTCGTGGCGGGAGTGAAGGCCGCCTAGGAGCCGGGCGTCTGCCGCCTCAGCGGTTGACGCGGACCGCCTTCCACACGCTGCGCAGCCCGGCCTTCTGCCCGTAGAGCAGGACACCTGCCGAGTAGATGCGCGCCGCGACCCACAGCGCGAGGAATGCGCCGATGAGCAGGAGCGCGAACGCCAGCGCAATCTCCCATGGAGCGACCTGGCCCAGGACCATCCTGACCGGCACCAGGTACGGGCTGAAGAACGGGACGAAGGACAGGAGACGGACCCAGTCGGCGTCGGGGGCGTTCAACGCGGCGAACGACACGAGGTAGCCCGCCACCCCGATGATGATCATCGGGCCGGTGATGGTCTGGATGTCATCCACCCGGTTGGCCGTCGAGCCAAGCGCGGCGTAGAGGGTGGCGTAGAGCCCGAACCCGCCGACGAAGAAGAGCCCGACGACCAGCAGGACGCCGATGCTGAGGCCCTGCAGCTCGACGGGCTCCCCGACGTTCTCTCCGAGGATCAACCGGCTGATGGCCCCCTGCAGCAGCAACCCCGCCAGGGCCGCGCCGACGATCACCACGTACTGCAACAGGCCCGCGCCTCCTGCCCCCATCACCTTCCCCAGCAGCAGCTGGCGAGGCGTGGCGGCAGTGATCAGCAGCTCCATGACCCGGCTTGACTTCTCCTCGGCCACCGACGTGGCGACCCACTGACCGTAGGTGATGATCGCCATGAACATCAGCACCAGCAGGGCGGTGGCAAGGACGTATCGCGGCCCGAACAGCTCGTCCTCGTCCATGGCATTCGGGTCGACCGGGGTAACGTCGAGGTCGGTCGGCGCGAAGATATGCCCGACATCGGATGGGTCGACCCCGGCCCGGACCAGGCGGTCCCCGATCGCGACCTGGTTGGTGGCCGCGGTCACGCCGAAGACGACGGGACTCGTCGGGCCCTCCCCGGTGTACAGGTCGAAGGTGAGGTCCTCGTCGGCGGCCCGCCCGACGGTCACCAGGCCGTCGCTGGCGCCGGCCTCGACGGCCTCTCGCCCGCCCGCCTCGTCGGTGGCGATCTCGGCCTCGAGCGTGATCTGCTCCATGCCGTTCAGGGTCGCGACCAGGGCGACCGCCGCCTCGTCGGCCTCCGGGGCGGCCGAATAGACCGATACCGACGACGGTTCGTCGAGGCCGAGCGCGCTGATCCCGATCGGGAGCAGGGCGAGGCCCAGGCCGACCAGGGCGAGGATGAGGGTGACGATCTGGAAGGCGCGGCTCTTGATCCGAAGGCTGAACTCGCGGACCGTCACCGTCCAGGCGTTGGGGAACAGGCCGAACATCAGGTCCGCTCCTGCGCCGGAGCGAGGTGCCGCTCGTCGGCTTCCTCAGCCGGTCGCCCGACGTGCTCGATGAACACCTCTTCGAGCGACGGGTCGGTGATCTCGAACCTCGTCACCCGTTCACCGCGCTCGAGCGCCGCCTGGAGTAGGGAAGAGGGATCGGTATCCGATTGGACGTGGAGCTCCAGGTAGTCCTCCCGGCGGTGAGTCAGCGACACGCCCGGCATGGATTCCACCCACCCAAGACCATCCGTCCCGTCGGCTCCATCGGTCGCCAGGCGGACGACCTGCCGACCCATGGCTCGCTTCACGTCGCGGACTTGCCCCCCGACCACCACCTTCCCGCGGTCGATGATCACGATCGACTCGCACAGCTCCTCGACCGTCTCCATCTGGTGGGTCGAGAAGATGAGCGCCTTGCCCCTTCGCCGCATCTCGAGGAACGCCTCCTTCAGGAGTTGGACGTTCACCGGGTCGAGGCCGCTGAACGGCTCGTCCATGATCAGGACGTCGGGGTCGTGGAGGATGGCGGCGATGAATTGGATCTTCTGCTGGTTGCCCTTGGACAGCTCCTGGACCTTCCGGTCGCGGTAGTCCGGGATCCGGAACCGCTCCAGCCAATCCTCGACGTCCGCGGTGGCTTCTCGCGAGGGGACGCCATACAGCCTGGCGAAGAAGCGGAGCACGTCGATGACAGTCATCTGGAGGTAGAGGCCGCGCTCCTCGGGGAGATAGCCCCACGTGCGCCGCGGGACGTCTGCGTTGGCGTGGCCCTTCCACGTCACGGTCCCACCGTCCGCTCGGAGGATGTCGAGCACGATCCGCATCGCGGTCGTCTTGCCCGCCCCATTCGCTCCCAGCAGGCCGAAGATGCGGCCCGGCTCGGCGGTGAAGCTCACGCCATCCAGGGCCACGATCTCGCCGAACCGCTTGGTGATGGTGTCGACGACCAGGCTCATGGACGACCGATGCTACCCGGTGTCGGATCAGCCCGCGTCACTCGCGTCGGGCAACCGGTAGAGTCCGGTCATGGACCGATGGAACGGGCGGTGGGTGGTCTTCGACGTCGGCGAGACGCTCGTCGACGAGACCCGGGTGTGGTCCACCTGGGCGGACGTCGTGGGCATCCCCAGGCTCACGTTCATGGCCGTCCTCGG
>DASTEQ010000167.1:0-7057 GCA_035709505.1 Candidatus Limnocylindria bacterium | reverse complement strand
TCACCCCCAGGAACCCGGCCACGAACGCCGTGGTGGGCCGCTCGTAGAGCTCCTCCGGAGTCCCGAGCTGCTCGATCTTCCCATGGCGCATGACGGCGATCCGATCGGACATGGTCATGGCCTCTTCCTGGTCGTGGGTCACGTAGATGAACGTGATCCCGACCTCGGACTGGATGCGCTTCAGCTCGATCTGCATCTGCTTGCGGAGTTTCAGGTCCAGGGCGCCCAGCGGCTCATCGAGGAGAAGGACCTGGGGGTGGTTGATCAACGCCCGGGCCAGGGCCACGCGCTGCTGCTGGCCGCCGGAGAGCATTGTCGGCTTCCGCTGCTCGAAGCCCGGCAGCTCGACCAGCTCGAGCATCTCCCCGACCCGGGTCTTGATCTCCGCGTCGGCAACCTTCTTGCGACGGAGGCCGAACGCGACGTTCTCGTAGATCGACAGGTGCGGGAAGAGGGCGTAGTTCTGGAAGACGGTGTTGACGTTGCGCTTGAAGGGGGGAAGGCCGGTGACGTCCTGGTCGCCAAGGTAGACCGTCCCGCTGGTCGGCTCCTCGAAGCCGCCGATCATCCGCAGGGTTGTCGTCTTGCCGCAGCCGGACGGTCCGAGCATGGAGAAGAACTCTCCGCGCCAGATCTCCAAGGACAGGTCATCGACGGCGACCGTCTCGCCGAATGACTTGCTGACGTGCTCCAGGCGGACGTCGACGTCGGGCAACCGCGCACCCTCCCAGCGTCCCGCGAGTATAGGTCCGGACACAACCCGCTGATAGACTCGGCGACCGATGGATTTCGCCCTCTCGCCTGCCCACGAGGACATCCGGCGGACCGTGCGTGACTTCGCGGATCGGCGCATCACGCCGGTGGCCGACGAGATGGAGGTCCGCGGTGAGTTTCCGCACGACCTGGTGCGCGAAGCGGCCGCCCTCGGGCTGCTCGGGGTGCCGTATCCGACGGACATCGGAGGCACCGGGCTGGACAACCTGGCCTACGCGATCGTCATCGAGGAGCTGGCCCGTGCGAGCGGGTCGATGGCCATCATCGTCTCGGCCCATACCTCGCTCGGCGCCGGTCCGCTGTATCTCGCCGGGACGCCTGACCAGCAAGAGCGGTTCCTCCGGCCGCTGGCCAGTGGCGAGAAGCTCGGTGCCTACGGCCTGACCGAGCCCGGGGCGGGGAGCGACTCGCGCGGCACGAAGACACGAGCCCGTCGGGACGGGGACGAGTGGGTGATCGACGGCGCGAAGCAGTTCATCACCAACGCCGGGGTGGCGGACACCTACATCGTCGTGGCGCGGACCGGGGAGGCGGAGGACGACTCCCAGATCACTGCGTTCATCGTGGAGAAGGGCACGCCCGGGTTCACGTTCGGGCGGCTCGAGGAGAAGATGGGGCTCCACGCCTCGGCCACCGGGGAGCTGCTCTTCCGCGACTGCCGGGTCCCGGCAGCCAACCTGCTCGGGGACGAGGGGGAGGGCGACAAGCTGTTCCTCCGCACCCTGGACGGCGGCAGGATCGGGATCGGTGCCATGGCCCTCGGCCTGGCCCAGGCGGCCTACGAGGCCGCATCGGTCTATGCCAAGGAACGCCATCAGTTCGGACGGGCAATCGGCAGCTTCCAAGGCGTGGCGTTCAAGATCGCCGACATGGCGACCGAGATCGACGCCGCCCGCCTGCTCGTCTACCGCGCGGCGTGGCTGAAGGACCAGGGCGTCCCGTACACGACGGAGGCGGCAATGGCCAAGCTGTACGCGTCGGAGGTCTCGATGCGCGCCACGAACGCCGCCATCCAGGTCCACGGCGGGTACGGGTACGTCCGCGAGTACAAAGTCGAGCGCTACCTGCGCGACGCCAAGCTGACCGAGATCGGGGAAGGGACGAGCGAGATCCAACGGCTCGTGATCGCCCGCAACCTGCTCGGCATCCGGGCGATGTAGGACCGATGGTCGTCCGATCGGCCGGGCCACGGTTCGGGACCGATTCGCCCGCGGCAGCCTGGCGACCCTCCGCCGAGTACCTCGAGCGCAGCCGGCTGCGCCGGTTCCTGACCGATGTCGGCTGCGCCGACCTCGAGGAGCTGCAGGCCCGTGCCGAGGCCGATCCGGCCTGGTTCTGGTCGGCGGCCGTGGACGACCTCGGAATCCGGTTCGATCCGGAGCCAGAGGCGGTGCTCGACGTATCGCGGGGGCCGGAGTGGGCCCGCTGGTGGGTCGGGGCCGGGTTCAACTACGTGACCGCGGGGGTGGATGAGCCTGCCGGGGAGCGGCCGGACGAGGTGGCCCTGACCTGGGAGGGGGAGGACGGCGCGGTGCGGCGCGTGACCCGCGGGGAGCTGCGGACCGAGGTGGATCGCGCGGCCCGGGCCATGGCGGCCCTTGGCGTGGAGCGGGGCGACCGGGTGGGGATCTTCATGCCGATGCTTCCCGAGACGGTGGTTGCGGTCCTCGCCGTCGGGAAGCTGGGCGCGGTCTACACCCCGATCTTCTCTGGCTACGGCGCGCCGGCGGTGGCCAGCCGGCTCGCGGACTGCGACGCGAAGTTGCTCGTCACCGCGGATGGCTTCTGGCGGCGGGGCAAGGTCGTCGACATGAAGTCAGTGGCCGACGCCGCGCTGACCGAGGCGCCCACGGTCGAGCACTGCCTCGTCGTTCGCCGGTTCGGGATGGCGTCACGCGACGTGCCATGGCGCGATGGGCGGGACGTCGAGTGGAGCTCCGCCCTGGCGTGGGCGGGCGACGAGCCGGTGGCATCGGTGGCGACCGATGCGAACGACCCGTACATGCTGATCTACACCTCCGGCACGACGGGCCGGCCGAAGGGCGCGGTCCACGTCCACGGCGGGTTCCCGTTGAAGAGCGCGGTCGACCTGGCGCACAGTTTCGACCTGCAGCGTGGCGACGTCCTGTTCTGGTTCACCGACATGGGCTGGATGATGGGTCCGTGGGAGGTGGCCGGATCGTTGCTGCTCGGTGCCACGCTGGTCATTTACGAGGGCACACCCGACCACCCGGGGCCCGACCGGCTGTGGGACCTGGTCGAGCGGCACCAGGTCACCCACCTGGGGATCAGCCCGACCGCGATCCGGGCGCTCATGACCCACGGGTCGGACCCGGTGCGGGCGCATGACCGATCCTCCCTGCGCGTGCTGGGGTCGACCGGGGAGCCGTGGAACCCCGACCCGTGGTGGTGGCTCTTCCGCGAGGTCGGCGAGGAGCGGCTGCCGATCATCAACTACTCCGGCGGGACCGAGATCAGCGGCGGGATCGTGGGCTGCACGACGATCACGCCCATCGCTCCGTGCTCGTTCGCCGGCCCCTGTCCCGGCATGGCGGCCGACGTAGTGGACGGGGACGGCGACCCCGTCCGCGGGGAGGTGGGAGAGCTGGCGATCCGTCAGCCGTGGCCGGGGATGACCCAGGGCTTCTGGCGCGATCCGGATCGGTATGTCGAGGCGTACTGGTCGCGGCTGCCGGGCCTGTGGGTCCACGGCGACTGGGCCCGGATCGACGACGACGGGTTCTGGTACATCAGCGGCCGCTCCGACGACACGATCAAGGTGGCCGGCAAGCGGATCGGCCCGGCGGAGGTGGAGTCGGCCGCGATCGCCCACCCGGCCGTCGCCGAGGCGCTCGCAGTCGGCGTCCCGGACGACCTCAAAGGGGAGTCGCTCGTCGTCTTCGCCGTCCCGCGCGCCGGCGTGATGGAAGGCGGCGCGCCGCCGGCCAACCTCGCCATCGACATCGGTCAGACCGTCGTCTCCGGGCTGGGCAAGTCGTTCGCTCCGGGGGCCGTCTACCTGGTGCCCGCCTTGCCAAAGACGCGGAACGGGAAGATTCTCCGACGTGTTGCCCGGTCTGCGTACCTTGGGTTGGACCCGGGCGACGTCTCGGCGCTCGAGGATCCCGCCACCCTTGAGTCGATCCGCGCGCTGCGCGGTTGAGGGAATGATGCTCCGGCGTGCGGTGACCGGCCTGCTCGGCGCCGGCCTGCTTCTCAGTGCCGCGGTTCCGCCTGTCCTCGCCCTGGATCCGATCCCCGGCACGCCACTCCCCGCGGAGCCGCCGGTGACGGTGCTCTCCGGCCAGGTCACGGAGGCCCTCGCGGTCGACCTCGACGGCGACGGAGTCCGCGAGGTCGTCGCCGCTCTCGCGTCCGAGGATCGTCCCGGTCTGACCGCGATTCAGGCGTGGTGGGTGGCGGCGGACGGCACGGTCCAGTCGAACAACGAAGTCCGCATTCGGCGCTCAGCAACCTTCGACGACCGAATCGCGCTCGGGAACGGCATCCGCATCGACGAAGAGGGCATGACCGGCATCCGGGTCAGCGAGCCGACCCACCTGTTCACCGTCCGACGTGCGGGTCGCGAGGTCGCCCTGGCGGCAACCATCGGTACCAACCCGGATCTCACCATCCCCTGCTGCCTGACGATCTGGGAGGTGACGGCAGCCGGCGGTGGAGAGATCGGGCTGGACCTCGTCGCCGAGACGAACGAGTACGCCTCGCAGCTGGCTGTCGCCGACCTCGACGGTGACGGGACCGATGAGCTTGTCACGACCGAGACGGCGCCGGACGCGGAAGCGGACGAGGACCTTGTCCTCGGGCTCCTGCGTTGGAACGGGACGAGGTACGACCACTCCCAGCACGCCTTCCGCGGCGGGCTCGGCTGCTGCGCGTTCATGCTCGAGACCGGCGACTCGGATGGCGTCCCGGGAGACGAGGTGCTCTTCAACGGCGGAATGACCGAGCCCCTTCTTGCCAGGCTCAGCCTGCGCGCGGGGTCGGTGGTACTCGAGGAGGCTGCCGTCCTGACCTTCATGGCCTCGGTCCTGCACCTGCCCAGCGGTCCAGCGGTGCTCACCGCGGGTGACGACACGACCCTGCAGCTGTGGTCCTGGCTCCGCGACGAGCCGCCTCAGATGCTCACCGAGCGACTGCATCGCAGCGGTGTCCCGCTGGCGGTCCTCGGTTCTGGTGCCCAGACGGCGGTCGTGGTCGGCCGGGGACCCAGCCCGGATTCGGTGTTTGTCATGACCGGCGAATTGGGCGGTGGGACCATCCTCGCGTCGGACGGACGGACGGGCGTGGCGGCATCCGTGGCGCTGTTCGATCCTCGGAGCCAGAGCTCCCCGTACTCAGGGAGGATCCCGGGCGGCGTACCCGGTGTTTCGGAGGCCTACGTCTTCAGCGGCCTGATGGTGCAGCCGGGTGCGAACGTTCTCGATGGCGGACCGGGCTTGGTCAAGCCGATTGCCCTCCTGCCGGATCGCTCGCTGGAGGGGACGGTTGGTCGCGACGCGGCCTGGATGGCGACCCTCGCCGCGCCGCCGACCGAAGGCGAGCAGATGACCGATGACCGGGTCGTCAACCTGCTGCTCACGACCTTACCCGCGGCCCTCGAGCTGATCTTCACCGAGTCGATGCTGACCCCCGAAGCCGACTTCGGGGTTCTCGAGCCGACCCTGATCGGCGTCGCACCTGACCCAGAGCGCCCAGGCGATCTCCTCGTCGGGAGCGAGGCGGTGGACGTCGAGATCGAGGGCCCACCCGGGAGCCGGATCTGGTGGTCGCGAGGAGGGACGACGCATGAGACCAGCATCAGCGCCGATGGAGTGGCCCGGATCCGATTGCTGGAGCCGGCCGCGCCGGACGCCGATGAGGGGAACGCGTTCTCGCCGAGCGTGACCCTCGTGACTCCGTCCGGCCACGCGTACCACCGTTCCTGGCGGATCCGGATCTACCGCCAACCGCCGGACCTCGGAATGGACGAGGAGGTGCCACTGATCGACTTTGCGCCTGCCGTATCGGGCCGGACCCTCCCCGGCTCCTCGATCTTGGTGAATGGTCAAACCAGTGAGGTTGGACCTGACGGGTCGTTCTCGGTACCGATCCAGGTCGGAGTGGTGCCGACCGAGGTTCGAATCGTGGTCATCGACGTCGTGGGGAACCGAACGGAACGGATCGTCACCCGCGTCTGGCCGCTCGACTACCGCCAACTGCCGTGGGTGCCGATCGCGGTTCTTATCGTTCTCTCGGCAGGGGTGGTTCTGTGGATGCGGGAGCCCGAAGGCCGGCCCGGGGCCCGTCGGACGCAGGAGGACGAATCCACCTTCGAGGAGATCGGCGGCTAGGATTCGGTCCATGCCCCTGGTGCGCCCGCTGCGCGGGCTCGGCTACGCCCTCGACCGATTCGGCGGCACCGAGATCCCGGCGCGCGTCCGCCGCCCGGGCGAGACCGCCGCGCATCCCGGCCGCGTGGCTGACCTGACCGACCTCGCCAGCCCGCCGTACGACGTGATCAGCGACTCGCAGCGGACGAGCCTCCTCGCTCGCCACCCCCGCAACGCGGTTCGGCTCGAGCTGAGCGCGGAGGCGGCGCCGCACCGAGCGGCAGCAGAGGCGCTGGCGGCGTGGCGTGACGACGGGACGCTTGCCCTCCGGTCGAAGGCGTCGTTCTATGCGTACCGATACGCCCCGGCCGATTCGCCGGCCGGCGCCCAGGACAACGGGGAGGTACGCGGCATCCTGGCCCTCGTCCGTCTCGAGCCGTGGGGCCCGTCCATTCGCCCCCACGAGCACACCATGCCCGGCCCAAAGGCCGACCGGCTGGGGCTGCTCCGAGCGACCCGGACCCAGCTGAGCCCGATCCTCATCCTGTACAGCGACGCCTCGAACCGATACGACGGCCTCATCGAGCGTCCGGTATACGACGAATGGCGTGCCCGCGACGCAGACGGGCTGCTGCACCGGGCCGGCGTCATCGCGGAGGACGATGGTCTGGCCGCCTATCTTTCCCGGCGCCGACTCGTGATCGCCGATGGGCATCATCGGTATGAGACCGCGCTGGCGTATCAGGCGGAGGTGCGGTCGAAGCCGATCCCGGCCGCGGCGGACCCGGGCGCGCTGGCGGCCGACTGGGTGATGGCCGTGCTGGTTAATGCGGCGCGGGAGGCGATGGAGATCCGGCCCACCCATCGGCTGCTGCGATCGGTCGATGTCGAGCGGCTGCGGGCCGTCCTCCGTGGTCCCGACCCGCTGTTCCAGGCCGTGCCGGTGGCGCCCG
>DASTEQ010000166.1:0-2327 GCA_035709505.1 Candidatus Limnocylindria bacterium | reverse complement strand
CATCCCTCCACTTGCCCTCGGTACACGAACGTCCGGCCTCCCCGAGGCAGAGGAGGACCGCTCATGCATCGACCGCTCGGGATCGCTCCGGCTCTCCTGGTCGCCCTGCTCCTCTCCCTGACCGCCCCGCCCGAGGTCTCGGCCCGGCCCGAGGGCACGCTGACGGTGGCGGTCGCCACCTTCGGCAACGAGCGCTGGCTGCCGAACCTCTACGTCGGCGCCGAGGACGTCGTGCTCAAGCCCCTCTGGGAAAACCTCCTGTCCCGCGATGCCAAGGGCAATCTGATCCCCATGCTGGCCGAGCGGTGGGAGGTCCTGGACGGCGGCCGGACGTGGAAGTTCCACCTGCGCAAGGGCGTCCGCTTCCACAACGGAACGGAGATCACTGCCGAGGACGTCAGGTACACGTTCGCGTCGATCGCCCGGGAGGGATCGGCGAACTCGCTGGCGCCGGAGTTCCGGCAGATCAAGAGCATGGAGATCGAGGGCCCCCATGCCATCTCCGTGCGCTTCGAGAAGCCGTTCGTGACCTTCGGCAACCGCGTGAACCAGGGCCTGTTCGCCTCGGTGGCGTACATCCAGTCGAAGAAGCACATCGAGGCGGCCGGCGAGCAGGGCGCCGAGCGCCAGCCGGTCGGAACAGGGCCCTACAAATTCGTGGAGCACGTCCGCGGTGATCGCATCGTCTACGAGGCGGTGGAGAACCACTGGCGGGCCACGCCGCACTACAAGCGCCTGGTCTTCCTGAAGGTGCCGGAGCCGGCGACCCGCATGGCCATGCTGCGGGCCGGCAGCGCCGACGTCATCGAGATCGGCGGCGAGTACGTCGACGAGCTCAAGAAGGTCGGCGTGCGCATGCTCACCATGCCGAACGTGGCCGCCGTGTGGGTCATCCTCGGCGGGCAGTGGCCCACCAAGCCCACGTACGACCCGAAAGTACCGTGGGCGCAGCCGGACCCCGAGAGGGCGCTGAAGGTGCGCACGGCGCTCACCCTGGCCATCGACAAGCAGGCCATCGTCGAGCGGGTGCTCGGCGGGTTGGGCGCGCCGGTCGGCACGGTGAACTACTACCCGACCGACCCGTGGGCGACGAAGGCCTTGCTCGAGCCGATTCCCTACGACCCGGCCAAGGCGAAGCGGCTGCTCGCCGAGGCGGGCTATCCGAATGGCTTCGAGGTCACGATGAACCTCACCGCGTGGCCCGGGCGTGGATTCCTCCCCGACGTGGGCGAGGCCGTGGCGACGTACTGGGAGAAGATCGGCCTCAAGGTCAAGCGGCGGCCGGTGGACCGCGCGGTGTTCGCCGCCGATTTCCGCGCACGCTCGTATGCCGGGGTGGCGCTGGCCTATGCGGGTCCCATCATCGCGCCCGAGCCCTGGGAGCTGTTCCAGCGCATCGCCCGCACCAAGGGGGCGGTGCATCTGCTGGCCGAGCATCCCAAGCTGGATGCCCTCCTCGACCGCCTGGGGAGCGAGGCGAATCCGGCCGAGCGGACCCGGATCATGCGCGAGGAGCTGGGGCCGTGGCTCCGGGACCAGCTGCCCGGCATCCCGATCGCGGCCACCCACTCGATCGCGGGGGTGGGGCCGAAGGTGGGCGACTGGCCGTTGATCCCGGGTCACATGGGGATCCACAACTGGGAGCACGTAACGCGGAAATAACCACGGAGGGGCCTCGACGGCCCCCCCGTGGGCCCCCCCAGGAATCGGTTGCGCCGGCGAAGCCGGCGCTCGAAGGGAGCTTGGGCGAGCGGTATGTGGCGATACCTCGCCGGCAGGGTGCTGCAGACGGTGCTGAGCATGCTGGTCGTCGTGAGCATCGTGTTCGTGCTCACGCGGCTGTCGGGGAACCCCGTTCACCTGCTGCTGGACGTCAACGCCACC
This sequence comes from Candidatus Limnocylindria bacterium, assembly GCA_035709505.1. GTDB lineage: Bacteria > Chloroflexota > Limnocylindria > QHBO01 > QHBO01 > DASTEQ01. The sequence continues at coordinate 443 of DASTEQ010000166.1, read as the reverse complement.
GAGCGCGACCAGGAGATCCTCACGCGCCACCTGGGCCTCGACCGGCCCCTGCCCGTGCAGTACGGCATCTACGTGAGGAACATCGCGCTGGGTGACTTCGGCAACTCGATCCTCACCCGCCGGCCGGTCACCGAGCACATCTGGGAGCGGCTGCCGGCCACGGTCGAGCTGGGCGTCGTGGCGATGGTCCTGAGCGTGCTCATCGGCGTGCCGCTCGGCGTGTACTCGGCGGTGCGCCGGGGCGGGCCCCTGGACACCGCCGCGCGCGTGTTCGCGGTGCTCGGCCAATCGATGCCGACGTTCTGGCTGGGGCTGATGCTGATCCTGTTCTTCGGGGTCGTGCTGGGCGTGCTGCCGGCCGGCGGCCGCGGTGGCCCGCTGCACCTGATCCTGCCGGCGTTCACCCTGGGGTACTTCACCTCGGCGGCGATCCTGCGACTGAC
>DASTEQ010000165.1:0-2051 GCA_035709505.1 Candidatus Limnocylindria bacterium | reverse complement strand
AACAGCGTGGCTCGCAAAAACAGGACCCCATCCTTGGTGGCGAACAGGTACCCGAGGAGCGCGACCGAGGCGACGAGGAAGGCCACCCCGACGGCGGCGGTCAGCGGCCGGTCCAGGACCAGGAACAGGACGGTGTTCGGCACGGCGAGGAGGGAGACGAAGGTCACGATGGCCGTTCCGCCGCGCTTTCGGAACCGCTCCTCTTCGTCGTCGTCGGGTTTGACGCCCAGCTCGAGATAGGCCTGCAGCACCATGACCAGGCGCTCGCGGGCAGATGGCATGAGGGTCAGCCGATGAAGGACCGGACGAGCGTGTCGACGGCAACCGCGCCGAAGAGCAGGGTCAGGTACAGGGTCGAGTAGCGGAACAGGCCGATCGCCGCCGGACCGGCGGCGGGAGAGCGGCGGACCCGGATGGCCCAGGCGACGAAGCCGGCACCCAGGGCAGCGGCGGCCACCAGGTAGAGGATGCCCATCCCCGCCGCCGGCAGGAGGACCAGGCTGACGGCGACCAGGATCAGCGAGTAGAGGAGGATCTGGCGCGCCGTCTCCACCTCGCCGCTGACGACCGGGAGCATCGGCACGCCGGCCGCCTCGTAGTCGGACCGATACCGGAGCGCGAGAGCCCAGAAGTGGGGTGGAGTCCAGACGAAGATGACCGCAAACAGGATGAGCGCCGGCAGGCCGATGGTGTTCGTGACCGCGGCCCACGCGACGAGCACCGGCACGCAGCCGGCGGCGCCGCCGATGACGATGTTCTGCGGGGTCGACCGCTTCAGGACCGCGGTGTAGACCACCGCGTAGAACACGATCGCGCCCGCGGCCAGGACCGCGCTCAGCAGGTTGACGGTGACGGTCAGCCAGGCGAAGGAGACGACGCTCAGGACGAGGCCGAAGGCGAGAGCGGCGCGCGGCTCCACGGCATGCCGGGGCAGGGGGCGGTTTCGCGTTCGGCGCATCCGCTCGTCGATGTCACGGTCGAGGTACTGGTTGATCGCGTTGGCGCCGCCGGCCGCCAGCGTCCCGCCGACGAGGACGGCACCGATGAGGGGCAGGGACGGGATCCCGCCCTGGGCGAGGACCATGGTCGGCACGGTGGTGACGAGCAGGAGCTCGATGATCCGCGGCTTGGTGAGCGCCACGTACGCGCGGAGCACGTCGCTCCGGGCGGTCGGGACGGTCTCACCGTCCACGGCCGTGGCCGACGCGAACCGGCCGAGGTAGTGCGCGGTCATGGCGAGGGTGGCGAGGACCCCGAACACGGCCGCGCCGAACGCCACGTGGGCGACCTGGGTCCACGGCGCCAATCCGGTCAGCACCTGCGCTCCGCCGACGAGGACCTGGACGAGGTACAGCGCGCCGGCCGCGGTCGCCAGCCGGCGAAGCGGCGCCGCTTCGTGGCCGCGATAAGCGGCGACGAGCAGGCCGGCGACGAGCAGGCCAACGGTGACGCTGGCCCAGCGGTGAAGGACGTGCGGGAAGACCCCGGGGTCAAGGACCGGCAAGAGGGTCCCGTCCATGAACGGCCAGTCCTCGAACACGAGGGCCGAGCCGGTCGCGGTGACATGCGCCCCGAGCAGCATGAGTCCATAGACGCCGAGGGCGGAGAGGGCGGCGAGGATCGTGAACCCGCTCCAGCCGCCGGCCGTCGGCACGCTCGCCGGGTGATGGCTCCGGACCCAGACGAACAGGAGGAGGGCGAACAGGGCCATGGCCGTGGCCAGGTGGGCGGTCACGATCTCGCCCGACAGGTCGCTCTCCACGGTGACCTTGCCGAGCCAGGCCTGGAACACGACGAGGCCCGCGGCGGCCACGCTGCCGACGACGAGCGCCGGGCGGTCCCGGTGGCGGAGGACGGCCACCACGGCCAGGAGCGCCACCACCGCCCCGGTGAGCGCGGCCACCGTCCGATGGCTCCATTCGATGATCGCGTGGGGATCGTCCAGGGGCGGGATCCACGACCCGTGGCAGGTCGGCCATTCCGGGCAGCCGAGCCCCGAATCGGTGGCGCGCACGATGGCGCCGACCACGACCAGCAGGTAGGTCATGGCC
>DASTEQ010000164.1:0-4821 GCA_035709505.1 Candidatus Limnocylindria bacterium | reverse complement strand
GTCGTCCCGTCCAGGGCGACCGCGATCGGCCCCTCCCCGAACCGGGCCAGGCAGGCCGCCACGTAGCCCTCGGCCGTCGGCTCGGCGAGGACCAGCACGCTTCGCCCGAGCACGGTGCGGCGACAGGTGGCCTTCAACAGCGGATCTTCCCCCGTCTCCCACCACGTGGCGTCGGCCCCGACCACCGGCTTCAGGTCCTCCACCGCCCGGGCCGCGTCAACGGTGGCCAGCACCACGCCCCGTGGCGGCTCCGACCAGTCATCCGCTGGGCGCGGCCACAGCCCGCGACGAGCTGGATCATCCGGCGGCTCGACGTTGAGCATCAGTACGCCGCGCATCCCGTACCACACGATCCGCGGACGATCGGCGAAATCGGTCGACAACCATTGCGGGAAGGACTGCGCGCCGCCCTCGCGGAAGACCCGGCTCAGCGTCGCCTGGTCCGGGCTGGCAAGGTGGACGTGGCTGATCTCGGGCATCGGTTTCGCAGTCTAGCCGGTAGGATCGGCGGCATGGACAAGAGCGGCTTCATCCCGGTCAACGGCGGCCGGCTTTACTACGAGGAGGCGGGCGACGGCCCGCCTCTGGTCCTGCTGCATGCCGGCGTGGCGAACCTGCGTCAATGGGATCCGCACGTCCCGGCGTTCGCCGAGCGGTACCGAGTTATCCGCTACGACACCCGCGGCTGGGGGAAGAGCGAGAGCGAGCACGTCGAGTTCTCGAACCACGGCGACCTCGAGCAGGCGCTCGACCACCTCGGCGTGCAGGCAGCTCATCTGCTCGGCACCTCGCGCTCGGGATCGATCGCCCTGAACTTCACCGTGACCCACCCGGAGCGGGTGACCAGCCTGACCGCGGTCGCCGGTGGCGGGGTTGGCGAACCGGATCTCTCGGCGGAGGAAGTCGCGGTGGGCGAGGCCCTCGAGAAGGCGACCGAGGAGGCGCTGGAGGCCAAGGACTGGGCGCGGCTGGCCGACCTCGAAACCGCGTTCTGGGGCGACGGTCCCGGCCAGCCGGAGGGTCGGCTGGATCCAGTCATCCGGGCCACGATGCACGACTGGATCCTGACCACTTATGCCGCCGAGAAAGAGGAGGGCATTCCTCAGCGCCTCGATCCGCCGGCGGACGAGCGTCTCGATCAGCTGACGATGCCACTCCTCGTGATCATCGGTGAGCTGGATGAGGCGTACACCAACGCCGCCAGCCGCAACCTCGCCGAGGCGGTTCCCGGCGCCCGGTTCGAGGTCTTCGAAGGCGCCGCCCACATGCTCAACCTCGAGCAACCCGAGCGCTTCACCCGGCTGGTGCTCGACTTCCTGGCCTCGACCTCGACCTAGCTACGGGGCGTGGGCCTTCGCCACGTCGCCGATGATCGCAGCGAGCTCCCGGGGACGCGACCACATCGGCCAGTGGCTGGTGGGCAGGTCGACCCAGGTGGCGTTTCGCAACTCGGGAATGCCAGCCAGGAACGCCCACTCGGGATGCTCCCGGGCATAGGTCTGGTACTGCTCGGCGCTGAACCCGGTGCAGATCAGCGTGCTGGGGATGTCCCGCCGGGCATCGTTCGTCAGCTCGACGACCTCGCGCAGCACGCCGGCGGGTTCGGGGACCGCGCGCTCGCGGAACGTCGCCTTCTGCTCGTCGCTGAGCCCGTCGAGATTCTCCTCTTCCTCGATGTCCGCCCAATCCATCGGCTTCTCGACCCCCTCGAACTCCGGATCCACCGCCCCGACGCCCGGTGCGGTGTCGACGTAGACCATGGCCGCGATCCGTTCGGGAACCCGGTCGCTGGCGGCGTAGCCAGAGAAGCCGGCCGCGCTGTGGACGACGAGGACGACCGGGTCGCCAGCCGCCTCGATCGCCTCAACGATGGCCCGGACGTGGTCCGACAGGGTGATCCCGGAGCGGTCGGCGTCGATCGAGTCCAGGCCGGGCAGCGTCAGCGCCGTGACCTGGTGACCATCGGCGCGCAACAATCGCGCGACCTCGTCCCAGGCCCAGGCGCCGAGCCAGAAGCCGGGAACCAGGAGGATGGGAGGGGTCGTCATGCGGGGATCCTCGTACGGCTAGTCGTGGGCGGTCGGCGGGCGAAGCTGGCTGAAGCCGGCGCGGCGCTCGTAGGCGTCGGCCACGCGGAGGACGGTCGACTCGTCGAACGCCCGACCGATGACCTGGAACCCGACCGGCAGGCCTTCGGCCAACCCACAGGGGACCGATATCCCCGGCAGCCCGGCGATGTTCACCGGCAGGGTGCACGCGTCGTTGAGGTACATGAGGAGCGGGTCCTCGGTCTTGGCCCCGATCTTGAAGGCAACTGACGGCGAGGTCGGCGCGAGGAGGGCATCGACATCGGTCAGGACCTCGTCGAACTCGGCCTTGATCAGGGTCCGGACTTGCTGCGCCTTGAGGTAGTACGCGTCGTAGTAACCGGCCGATAACGCGTAGGTACCGAGGATGATGCGACGCTTCACCTCGGGGCCGAAGCCCGCTCCCCGGGTGAGGCGGTAGTTCTCCAGCAGGTCGTCCACGCCCGCCGAGGCGCCGTAGCGGATCCCGTCGTAGCGGGCCAGGTTCGCGCTGGCCTCGGCCGGGGTGATGATGTAGTACGTCGCGAGGCCCTTGTCGGTGGACGGCAGCGAGACGTCGACGATGTCGGCGCCCGCCGTGGCGAGGACCTCGATGGCGGCCCGGACTGCGGATTCGACCCCCGGCTCCATGCCGGGGACGAAGAACTCGCGCGGGACGCCGAGCCGCAGTCCGCGCACCTCCCCGTCGAGGGCGGCGAGGTAGTCCGGGACCGGATGGTCGACGCAGGTCGCATCGCGCGGGTCGTGCCCAGCGAGCGCCCCGAGCACCAGGGCCGCGTCCCGCACCGACCGCGTGAGCGGGCCTCCGCAGTCGAGGGACGAGGCGAATGCCACCATCCCGAACCGGCTCACTCGACCATAGGTCGGCTTCAGGCCGACCACCCCGCTGAGTGCGCCTGGCTGCCGGATGCTGCCCCCGGTATCGGTGCCGGTCGCGAAGAACGCCTGCCCGGCGGCCACCGCCACCGCGGACCCGCCGCTCGACCCGCCTGGCACGGTGCTCTCGTCCCACGGGTTGCGCACCGGCCCAAAGGCGCTGTTCTCGTTCGAGGAGCCCATCGCGAACTCGTCGAGGTTCGTCTTTCCCAGCAGGACCGCCCCGGCCACGGCCATCCGCTCCTCCGCGTCGCTGGCATATGGAGACCGATAGCCGTCCAGGATCTTCGACCCGGCCGTGGTCGGCAGGCCGCCATCCGGCTGCCCGTCGGCATCCAGGGCACGGGTCACGAAGATGTCCTTCAGCGCGTACGGGATCCCGAGGAGCGGGGCCTTCACCCCGTCCCGCCGCGCCTGGTCGGCGACGTCAGCATCGGCCAACGCTCGTTCCGCGCCAAGCGCGAGGAACGTGTTGAGCCGCTCCGCGTCGCGTTGGATCCGGGTGAGACAGGCCTCGACCAGCTCGCGGCTCGACAGCTCCCCACGCTCGAGCAGGGGGACGACCTCGCCGATCGTGCGGTCGGCGAGCGGCAGCTCGGGAATCAGCGCCCCTCCTTGAGGATGAGCGGAACGCGGAGGTGATCGCCCTCGCGAAGTGGCGCGTTCGCCAGCGCCGTCTCGCGCGAGATGCCGTCCGCCGGCACATCGTCGCGCATGACGTTCTCCAGGGCGAGGACGCTGGCCGTCGGCCCCACATGACTGGTGTCGACGTCGCGCAGGACCTCGATCGCCTCCAGGACGCGGGACAGCTGGCCCTCCATCCGCGTGAGCTCGTCATCGGTCAGGTGGAGGCGGGCCAGCGCGGCGACGTTCTCGACGTCCGCGCGGGTGATCATGAGCCGATGCTAGCAGGCCACAATGCGGCGATGACCGAGGACCCCCGGGTCGAGTCCCTGACCATTCCCAAGGGCCGCGTGGAGCGCCTGCGGATCCCCGGCGGGCCTGGGCGGCCGCTGCTCGTGATCGGCGGCGTCGAGACTGGTCTGCGGCCGCTCGCCGGGGCGGAGTCGGTGCACCTCCGTCGGTGGGCGGACCGATCCCGGGCCCGACCGGTCACCGTGGTGGGGAGACCGATCCCCGACGATCCGGACGATGCGGACGTCCTGCTCCACCCGCGCTGGTCGGCGGCCGCCGTGGCGGTCGCCGTCGGCGACCTGAACGGACCGTTCGCGATCGAGGCCGAATCCGGCGGTGGACGCATCTCGCTGTGGCTCACGGTCGACTACCCCGAGCTCGTTTCACGACTCGTACTGGCCGCATCGGCCTCGGAGACGGCGCCGGACTCCCCGATGGCGGTGCGCATGCGCGAGTGGATCGAGCTGGGTGAGCGAGACGACTGGGGCACGCTGTTCGGCCTCCAGGCCGAGCAGCTCAAGGCCGGCGGCCCGGAGAGCACGGCACCGGCCGCTGGATCCTTCGCCGCGGTGGCCGCGCTCCAGCCCCGGCCGTCGACTCCGGAGCGGTTCCTGGCCGAGCTCCGAAGCACCCTGGATCCAACCTCCTTCGTCACCGACCGTCTGGGCGAGATCCACGTGCCGGTGCTCGTCCTGATCGGCGGCGGGGACCGCGTCGTGCCGGCCGCCTCGTCGGAGCAGGTCGCCGCCGGGATCCCGGGGGCGCGGGTCGAACGCGATCCGGAGTCTGGGCACACCGTGCGGGTCTCGTTCCGCGAGTACGACCGGATCGTGGAGGCGTTCCTGGCGGAAGGCGACGCCGGGTGACAGCCACCCTCCCCGTCGCGGAACCAGCCGGCCGCTGGAGCCAGCTCGCGATCCTCGCCGCGGCCGTGCTGCTGGCC
>DASTEQ010000163.1:0-3883 GCA_035709505.1 Candidatus Limnocylindria bacterium | reverse complement strand
AGCGGGTTGATGTCCATGATCGCCAGCGTGCGATCGTCCTCGTACACGCGCATCGACGGCAGCTCCCCGTCGCGGATCTTGCAGAACACGCAGTCGGCGGCCATCGCGCGGTCCTAGACCACCACGGTCCAGCCGTGGGGGTCGGGCGCCGCACCGTACTGGATCGCGACGATCGTGTCGTAGAGCTTCTGGGCGAGCTCCCCGATCCGGCCCTCGTTGACGACCAGCCGGCGGCCCTTGTACGCCAGCTCGCCCACGGGCGAGATGACGGCGGCGGTGCCGGTCGCCCAGACCTCGCGCAGGGTGCCGGTGGTGGCGGCGGCGACCACCTCGTCGATCGTGATCGGGCGTTCCGCCACCCGCACGCCCCAGCTCCGCAGCAGCGTCAGCGCGGAGTCCCGGGTGACGCCGGCCAGGATGGTCCCCGCCAGGGGCGGCGTGATCACCTCGTCGCCGATACGCAGCATGATGTTGGAGGTGCCGACCTCCTCGATGTACTTGTGCTCCACGCCGTCGAGCCACAGCACCTGCGTGAAGCCCTCGTGCTTGGCCTCCTCGGCGGCGTAGAGACTGGCCGCGTAGTTCGCCGCGGTCTTCGCCTCGCCGAGCCCGCCCGCCACCGCCCGCACGTAGTCGTCGATCACCTTGATCCGGGTGGGGGCGAGACCCTCCGGGTAGTACGGCCCCACCGGGGAGAGGATCACGTAGTAGAGGTACTGCCGGGCCGGCCGCACGCCGAGGAACGCCTCGCTGGCGATCACGGTCGGGCGGATGTAGAGCGACGTCCCGACCGCCGAGGGCACCCACTCGCGGTCGACGTCGACCAGCGTCGTCCAGGATTTGAGGATCAGCTCGGGATCGATCGCCGGGATGCACATGCGGTGCGCGGTGCGGTTGAGCCGGGCGACGTGCTTGTCGGGCCGGAACAGCCGGATCCTGCCGTCGGTGCCGCGGAAAGCCTTGAGCCCCTCGAAGAGCGACTGACCGTAGTGCAGGACCGCGGTGGCCGGATCCAGCGGCAGCGGCCCGTAGGGCTCGATCCGCGGGTCGTACCAGCCCTTCTCCTCTTCGAAGTCCACCACGAACATGTGGTCCGTGAAGACCGTGCCGAACGCCAGGTCCTTGTCCTTCGGGCGTTCCTTCTTCCTGGTGGTCTTCTGGATCCGGATCGGGTCACTCATTCTCGGTCTCCTTCGCCATATCTCTGAGATCAATCATCAATGACACGTCTCCCGCGAGCGATGAAAAGGCTCCAGATGCTAGGCGGCGACTGAGTGCCCGACTGAGGCGTACGCCGCGTACGCCGCAGGGAGGGCCGAAGGAGCCAACGACGCAGATGGGGCCTTTTCATCGCTCGCGTCAGAAAATGATCGGCTCGCGATAGAGACCGAAAACCTGGCGGTAGACGTCGGAGATCTCGCCCAGGCTCGCGTAGTCCTTGACCGCGTCGACCAGCACCGGCATGACGTTGCCGCCGGTCCGGCAGGTGTCGGCGAGCTGTCGGAGCCGGCGCTCCACCCTCGCCATGTCACGTCCGGCCTTGAAGCGCCCGACCCTCTCGATCTGGTCGAGCTCGACCCGCTCGTCGATGCGCAGGTAGCTGATCGGCCGCTCGTCCTGCAGGACGTACTTGTTCACACCGACGGTCACCTTCTCGCCGCGATCGTCCATGAGCTGGTACCGGTAGGCGGCGTCGGCGATCTCCTTCTGGGGATAGCCCTCGTCGATGGCGCGCACCATGCCGCCCATCGCGTCGATCCGCGCGATGTACTCCAGGGCGGCCGCCTCCATCTGGTCGGTCATGCGCTCCAGGTAGTAGGCGCCGCCCAGCGGGTCGGCGGTCATCGGCACCCCGGTCTCCTCGGCGAGTATCTGCTGGGTACGCAGCGCGACGGTGACCGCCTCCTCGGTCGGCAGGGCCCACGTCTCGTCGTACGAGTTGGTGTGCAGCGACTGGGCCCCGCCCAGCACCGCCGCCAGCGCCTGCAGCGCGACCCGGGCGATGTTGTTCAGCGGCTGCTGAGCGGTGGCCGACACGCCGGCCGTCTGGGTGTGGGTGCGCAGCCGCATCGACTCCGGCTTCCGGGCGCCGTAACGCTCCTTCATGAACCGGGCCCAGATCCGCCGGGCGGCCCGCAGCTTGGCGATCTCCTCGAAGAAGTCGTTGTGGATGTCGAAGAAGAACGACAGGCGCGGCGCGAAGGCGTCGATGTCGAGCCCGCGGGCCAGCGCTGCCTCGACGTAGCCGAGGCCGTCGGCCAGGGTGAAGGCCAGCTCCTGCACCGCCGTCGCCCCCGCCTCACGGATGTGGTAGCCGGAGATCGACACGGGGTTGAAACGCGGCACGTGCCTGGACGTGAATTCGATCATGTCGGTGACGATGCGGACGGCGGGCTCCGGCGGACAGATCCATTCCTTCTGCGCGATGAACTCCTTGAGCATGTCGTTCTGCATGGTGCCGCCGAGGCGGTCCCAGGCCACGCCCTGCTGCTCGGCGATGGCCAGGTACATGGCCAGCGCGACCGAGGCCGTGCAGTTGATCGTCATCGAGGTCGTCACGTCGCCCAGGGGGATGTCGGCGAACAGCCGCTGAAAATCGTCCAGCGTGGAGATCGACACGCCTTCCTTGCCCACCTCGCCCCGGGCCCGCGGATGGTCCGCGTCGTACCCCATCAGGGCGGGCATGTCGAACGCGGTCGACAGCCCGGTCTGCCCTTGCGCCAGCAGATACTTGAATCGCTCGTTCGTGTCCTCCGGCCGGCCGAAGCCGGCGAACATCCGCATCGTCCACAGGCGTCCGCGGTACATCGTCGGGTAGACGCCACGGGTGAACGGGTATTCGCCCGGCTGGCCGAGCTTCTCCGCGTACGACCAGTCGCCGAGGCTCTCCGGCGTGTAGAGCGGCTCGACCGGGATACCGGACAGCGACTCGAACCGGACGGGCCTCTCGGGCTCGCGACTCATCGCTTCCTCCCCGCCACCCTGGCGATCATGCCCCGAGCACCTCGCGCGCGATCACGAGCTTCTGGATCTGCGAGGTGCCCTCGTAGAGCGCGGTGATCTTGGCGTCGCGGAAGTGACGCTCGACCTCGTAGTCCTTGATGAAGCCGTAGCCACCGTGGACCTGGATGGCGTCGGTCGTCACCTTCATGGCCATCTCCGCGCAGAACAGCTTGGCCATGGCGGCCGGCCGGGTGAACGGCTCGCCGCGGTCCTTCCGCGTCGCCGCCTGCCAGCACAGCAGGCGCCCGCCGTCGATGGCGGTCGCCATGTCGGCCAGCATCCACTGCACCATCTGGTGCTGGCCGATGACGACCCCGAACGCCTTGCGCTCGCGCGCGTAGGCCACCGCGCGCTCGTAGGCGCCGGCGGCGATCCCGACGGCCTGGGCGCCGATGCCGATGCGCCCGCCGTCGATGGCGGTCAGCGCGATCCGGAAGCCCTGTCCTTCCTCGCCGATCCGGTTGGCGGCCGGCACCCGGACCTCCTCGAAGACCAGCTCGGCGGTGTCGGAGGCGCGGATGCCGAGCTTGTCCTCGGTCTTGGACACGGAGAATCCAGGCGTGCCCTTCTCCACCACGAAGGCGCTGATCCCTCGGTGGGCCAGCGCTCGATCGGTCTGAGCGAAGACCAGCGCAAACGCGCACTCCCGACCGTTGGTGATGAAGAGCTTACGCCCGGTGACGACGTAGTGCTCGCCGTCGCGCCGGGCGGTGGTGGCCTGATTGGAGGCGTCGGAGCCGGCCTGGGGCTCGGTCAGCGCGAAGCAGCCGAGGGCGTGACCGGAGGCGACGGGCTTGAGGAAGCGCGCGCGCTGCTCGTCGGTGCCGAACTTCGCGATCGGGTCGCCGTACAGCGAGTTGTTGACCGACATGACGACCGC
>DASTEQ010000162.1:0-13546 GCA_035709505.1 Candidatus Limnocylindria bacterium | reverse complement strand
CCATTTGCGCACTCGCATGGGTGCCAGGGTGATGTTCTGCAGCGCGGTCAGATGCGGGAACAGGTTGAACGACTGGAAGACCATCCCGATCTCGCTCCGGACCGCCGCGATGTTCCGGATGTCGTTGGTCAGCTCGATGCCGTCCACGAAGATCTCGCCGCGCTGGTGCTCCTCGAGGCGGTTGATGGTGCGGATGAACGTGGACTTGCCGGAGCCCGAAGCGCCGAAGATGACGACCACCTCGCCCGTCCGGACGGTGAGGTTGATGCCCCGCAGGACGTGGAGCTGACCGAACCACTTGTGGACGTCACGCGCCACGATGATGTCGGTCGGTTTCGCGTCGGTCGGCCGGTCCGTCGTCACTCGTTCACCTCCCTCAGCGAGACCCTACTCCGAGCGCCTGCTCGAGCCGATAGCTGGCCTGCGACATCGCATAGCACAGCACGAAGAAGACGGCGCCGATGAAGACATAGACCTCCAGGTGCGCCCCCAGTGACTCCGGCTGGGCCAGGATGGCGCGACCGATGCCCAGCAGCTCCAGGAGCCCGATGATGGTCACCAGCGTCGTGTCCTTCAGCAGGCTGATGAAAAGACCCACGTTGGCCGGGATCACCGATCGCAGGGCCTGGGGCAGCACGACGTGGAGGTTGATCCGGGCCGTGCTGAGCCCCAGTGCCTGGGCCGCCTCGATCTGGCCGCTCGGGATGGCCTGGAGGCCGCCCCGGACGTTCTCGGCCACGTACGCCGCGGAGAAGAGCGTGATGCCACCCATCGCCCGCGTGACTCGGTCGATCCGAATCTCTCCGGGCAGGAAGAACGGCAGCAGGATGTCCGCCATGAACAGGATGGTGATGAGCGGGACGCCGCGGATCACCTCGATGTAGGCCGTGCTCAGGGTCCGCACCACGGGCAGCGTGCTCCGGCGTCCGAGGGCGAGCAGGACACCCAGCGGGAACGACAGGAGGATACCGACCGAGGCGAGGAGGACCGTCAGCAGAAGACCGCCCCACAGGTTCGAGCTCACCGACGCCAGCGGCGTTCCGGGGAACCCGTTCAGCAGGACAAAGATGACCGGCAACGAGACCAGCCAGCCGATCCGCAGCAGGCGGCGCGGGACGAGGCGGCGCAGCCCGGCGACCAGCCCCGCCCACACGAGACCTGCGTTCAGCAGCATGCCGATCACGATCATTGGCCCGACCGACGACACCGCGAGCAGGCCCGCGAGCATCGCCTGGAAGGCGGACAGTGAAATCGCCAGCGCCCGAGACGTCCGCCCGAAGGCGCCCGCCGAGAGGCCCGCCAGGCCGGACAGGATCAGCAGCGATAGCCAGATCCGCCAGGCCAGGTCCGGCGGGTACTGGCCGATCAGGAACAGCCGCATGTTGCGGGTGATGACGTCCCAGCGAGCTTCGGTAACAACCCACTGTGCGACCGCGACGGCCAATGCCAGCAGCAAGCCGCCGATCAGCACCGTCATGAGCGAGCTGACCGGACCCGAGAACAGGTTCTTCCGCAGCCACGCGATGGGACCGATGGCGGTGGGCGGGGGTGGAAGTGTCGCGCTGCTCATGGCTTCCTACCGCTCCAACACCTGGATGCGCCGGTTGTAGAGGTTCATCAGCGCCGAGGTGGCCAGGCTGATGACGAGGTACGTGGCCATCACGAGAGCCATCACCGGCACCGGCTGGCCGGTCTGGTTGGCCATCGTGGTCCCGACCTTGAACAGGTCCGGATAGCCGACCGCGATTGCCAGGCTCGAGTTCTTGACCAGGTTCAGGTACTGGCTGGTCAGGGGCGGCACGATCACCCGCAGGGCCTGGGGAAAAATCACCAGCCGCAGCGTGTCGACCTCCGACAGCCCGAGCGCGCGGGCCGCCTCCAGCTGGCCGCGGCGGACGGCCTGGATACCTCCGCGCACAACCTCCGCGATGAACGCCGCGGTGTAGATGACCAGCCCGGTGAGCAGTGCGGTGAAGGAGGTCGAGAGCGCGAGCCCGCCGTCGATGTTGAATCGCCCAAACACCGGAGGGTCAAATGTCAGGGGCGGGTCGCCGACCACGACCCAGCCACCGACGGCAAGACCGATGAAGGCCAGCCAGGCCAGGAGGCCGAGGCGAAGCGACGGGCGCCCGGCCACTTCCCGCCGCGAGGCAACGATCCGCGCGCCGATGACGACCAGCAGCCCGACACCCAACAGCGCGAGCCACGTGCCGAAGGTTGCGCTGAGCTGCGGGCCGGGCACGAAGAGGCCGCGCTGGTTCAGGAAGATCGGTCCGGGGAGCGTGATGGATTCTCGGACTCCGGGGAGCTGGAGCAGGACGGCGAAGTAGATCAGGAACAGCTGGACGAGGAGCGGCGTGTTGCGGATCACCTCGACATAGCCGGCTGCGACCTTGGCAACCAGCCAGTTGGGCGACAGGCGCGCCACGCCGATCAGCACCCCCAGACCGGTGGCCAGCACGATTCCGCACAGGCTCACGAACAGCGTGTTCAGCAGGCCGACGAGGAATGCCTGCCCGTATGACTCGTCGGCGCTGTACGGGATCGGGCTCTCGCCGATCTCGAAGCCGGCGCGCCGATCGAGGAAAGAGTACCCAAACGTCAGGCCTCGCTCGCCCATCGCGGTGACGAGGTTGTTCAGCAGGAAGGCGACCCCGATCCCGACTGCCAGCAGCACGACGAGCTGCACGGCGACGCGGAGCACGCGGGTGTCGCGCCACGGAGGCGGCGCGGCGTGCTGGTGGTCCTGGTGCCCGGGCTCGGTCATGGCCTGGGCGTGGAATCAGCCTCGGAGCGGAGCGTGCCCCGCCCCGAGGCTTGGGTTTCGTCTACCGGTAGGGCGGGGCGTACAGGAGCCCGCCCTCGGTCCACAGGCTGTTCGGCCCGCGGTCGAGGTCGAACGCGGTCCCGGGACCCAGGTTGCGCTCGTAGATCTCGCCGTAGTTGCCCACGGCGGTGATCACGTCCACGACCCAGTCGGGCTCCAGCCCGAGGCCGAGGTCCCCCTCTGCCCCGAGCAGCCGGGAGATCACCAGGTTGTCGCTTCCGACCATGTCGGCCACGTTGTCCTGGGTGATGCCCCGCTCCTCCGCCTCGATGGTGGCAAAGACCACCCACTTGACGATGTTGAACCACGCTTCGTCCCCGTGGGGGACGACCGGGCCCAGGGGCTCCTTGGACATGACCTCTTCCAGGATGACGTGGTCGTCCGAGTTGCTCAGCGTGGTCCGCTGCGCGATCAGCTGGGAGCGGTCGCTGGTGACTGCGTCGCAGCTGCCCTCGTCGTAGGCGGAGTAGGTCTGCTCGATCTCGCCGAATGGCAGCGGGGTGAAGTCGATGCCTTCGGACCCGAGGACGTCGGCGAGGTTCAGCTCAGTGGTCGTGCCCGTCTGGACGCAGATGGTCGCGCCCTCCAGGTCTGCCAGCGAGCTGATGCCGTCCGCCGCGCGAACCATCATCCCCTGGCCGTCGTAGAACGTGGTCGGCGCGAAGAGGCCCCAATCCGTATCGCGGGACACCGTCCACGTCGTGTTGCGGATGAGAACGTCAATCTCCTGGCTCTGGAGAGCCGGGCCCCGAGCGTCGGCGTTGAGCGCCCGGAACTCCACCAGGGTCGGATCGCCCAGGACGGCGGCGGCGACCGCACGGCAGAAGTCGGCGTCAAATCCGGTGGTTTCGCCACTCGCAGAATCCAGGAAGCTGAACCCCGGCAGGCTGCCATTGATCCCGCAGACCAACATCCCCCGATCCAGGACCTCGGCCAGGCGGCCCTCAGCCGGCGGCGGTGCCGGTGTGGGAACCGCGGATGCAGACTCGCCAGCCGACGGCTCCCCCGAAGGGGACGGGCTGGGCGACGACTCGCACGCGGCAATGACCAGCGCGATGAGAAGGAAGCTGACGGGAACGACGCGCCTGCGCATGACCAGTTCCTCCGAGCACATGACGCGACGCCATGTGGCGGCACGGCATTCGAATCGCGTCGATCACGCGCATTCTACCGGCCAGGCAAAGCCCGCCCAACCCGAGGGCATGGCGATCAGGTCAGTTCGAAGAACGGGAAGTCGTCTGCCTCGATGACCTGGTCGGCCGGCGGCGGGCTGATGTCGAAGGTGGTGTCGTAGTCGCTCAGCTCGAGGGTCATGGTGGCCTCGCCCGCGTCGCCATCGCTGGACACTGCGACCTGGCGCAGCCACAGGCCATCGGTCTGGAAGAGCAGGTCGATGACCACCGGGCCGGTGAACTCCGGATTCGGCATGAGTCCGCCCAGCTCGCCACTGCCAAACACGTCCATGTCGGGCCGGTCGCCCTGGTGGGCGGCGATGGCCTCGGCGGAGACGGAGACCTGGAGGTGGTAGCAGGTGTCGTCGCCACAGGGCTGGTCGGCCAGCTTCGCAATCGACACGCCCTCGGTCGCGAGCAGCTCATCGACCTTGGCCGCGATCTCCTCATCGGTTGGCGGCTCGTCACCCGGCTCTGCGGCGTCATCCGGCTCCCCGGTCAGGTGCAGCCACTCGTCGACCATCGGCGTGAGGAGGTACATGTCCTGACCGATGACGATGACCTCGCCGGACATCCCCATCAGCATCGGCAGCGAGAACGTCAGGTGGGCCGCCTCGCCCGCAAGGTCGAGGTCTCCGGCGACCGTCATCCCATCCAGCGACACGGGCTCGCCCGTGTCGGCATCGGTCAGGCTGCCCTCCACGGTGAGTGACAGGCGGACACTGTCGGCGTCGGCGGTGGCCTGGGCTCCCTGGGTGAGGATGTCGGCCGGATCGGTCAGGCCGCCACCGCCGGCGACGGCGAACCAGACCCATGCCCAGAAGAAGACCAGGCTGAGGACGAGGACCGCGATCGGGAGCGCGCGGGAGCTCATGGAGGTGGTCACCGGCGGAGCATAGCCGCTCCCCAGATTCCTGCCGGATACCCTAAGGGACCTGTCCCGTCATCATGCCGGCGTGAAAGCCGTCGTCACTGGCGGGGCCGGGTTCATCGGTCAGGTCCTCATCCGTAAGCTCGAAGATCGGGGCGATGAGGTCGTGGCCATCGTCCGAGACACCGAGCGGGCCACCGTCCTGGCCGAGCTCGGGTGCACACTGGTCGAGGCCGATCTCGGCTCGATCACGGTTGAACGCCTGGCGGAGCTGCTCGGCGAGTCGGACGCGCTGTTTCATCTGGCCGGCAGCTACCGGGTCGGTATTCCCGAGTCCGAGCACGTGGCCATGTTCACCGCCAACGTGGTGGCCACCCGGACCGTGCTGGACGCCGCGGTCCGCGCCGGGGTTGCCAGAACCATCTACGTCTCGACGGTCAACGCCTTCGGCGACACCCACGGCAAGGTGGTGGACGAAACGTACCGGCGACCACAGCCACCCCACTTCCTGTCGTACTACGACGAGACGAAGTACCTCGCTCACCTCGCCGCGGAGGAGCGGATCGCGGCCGGCGCGCCGATCCTCATCGCCCAGCCAGGGATGGTCTACGGACCCGGAGACCACTCGCAGGCGGGCGGGGTCATCCGGCAGGCCATGGCCGGAACGCTGCCGTTCCTGAGCGCGGCCGATCTCGGTGGGACCCTGGTCCATGTCGACGACGTGGCCGCCGGCCTGCTGCTCGTCCATGATCGCGGGCAGATCGGGCAGAGCTACGTTCTGGGCGGCGAGATCGCCACGCTCCGGGAGGTCGTCCGGCGGGCGTCAGCGCTCGGGGGCCACGACCCGCCCCGCCTGACCACGCCCGCATGGATGCTCAAGGCCATCGCCCGCTTCGGAGCGCTCATCGGTCCGATCCTGAGCGAAAGCGAGCCCAACCTGGGCGAGGCCATCCGCGCCTCAGACGGCGTCACCTACTGGGCGTCCTCGGCCAAGGCCCAGCGCGAACTCGGCTATGCGCCCCGCGACCTCGAAGCCGGTCTCCGCACCCTCCTATAACTGTCGTCGCCCGGAACTACGGCCCGATCTCGACATTCCACCCAAGGAGCAGGTCGGGCAGACAGCCATCCGGAATCGTTGTCGGCCACACCTGCCCCTCGACGCGGAGCGTGTCGCCCGGGCGGGCCACGATCTGACTGCCCTCGCCGAGCAGCTGGCCGTCGACGGCGATGACGTACTGCCACTCGGCGAGCTCGTACCGCGTGCCGTCGACTTCGAGCCATGGGCAGTCGCTGTAGCCATAGGTCCCGACGAATGCCGCGGCTGGCGGTATGGCCTCCTCTGGCACCCAGTTGAATCCGCCGTACCCCTCTCCATATCGCATCTCCTCGAGGTGGAGCGTTGGCCATGCGTCCCCGCTATCGTCATCGAAGAAGCCGATCCGCAATGTCAGCTCACCGGAGTTCAGATTCACGCCTTCGTCGTCGTTCCGATATGGCACGTCCGCCCACTCGCCGTTGATCGTGAAGTCCGTCGCGATCTGCCCGACGTACACATTGGTCCACCAGGTCCCGGCGGGGATCCCGCCCACGGCCGGGCTCTGACCGAGCCAGTGCAGGCACGACTCTCGCTGGGTCAGGTAATACGTTCCGAAATCATCCGCCAGCCACCGCCCGGCCAGGCGCAAAGCCTCACCAGTCGGGGTGCGGAGGTTCACATCCGGGCAGAGCTCACCCGCGGCCTGGCTTCCGCCACCGGCCGGGGTGGGGGACCCCTGGTTCGCGCCGCACGCGGCGACGAATACTAGGCTCGCCACGAGGGCGACCGGCAGCCAACGGCCCAGATGGACCTGCATGGCCGCATCATGGCGGATTGCCTGGCCCGGACCTTTGTCGAAACGGGATGCGTGCCTTCGCCAGCCGGACCATCATGCGCCGCGCACGTATCTGAGGGAGGTTCCTCCATGCCCGACATGGCCTGGCGCACCATCTCCGGTCGACTCGGCTGGCTGGTCGCCGCGACGTTCTTCGTCGCCATGGTGATCTTTGCGCTGGGGCGTCAGTTCCATATCACCACGCCCCTGCCAGAGGTTCCGCCGCCGGATGCGACGTTCGTCGAGAACCTCATCGGCAGCTTCGACCACCAGCGGGAACACTGGATCGAGGACCTCACCTCGTCGCTCCTCCTGGCCGTTGGGTTCGTGGGCCTGGCGATTCTGGGCACCACGCTTCGTCGTGCCCTGGACCGCGACGACACGCGTGGCGCGGTACTGGCCGTCACGCTCCTGCTCGCCGGAGTGATCGGCGCTGCTTCGCAACTGCTGTACCTGGGCGCGACGGAGGTGGCCACCAACCCGGAGTACTGCGACTGTGGGTTCCTGGCCGAAGAGATCGTCAGTCGCCAGATGACCCACGACATCGCGTCGAACATCGTGTTCTGGATGACCGATGCCGCCACCCTGCTGGTCGCCATCGGCCTGCTGGCATTCGCAGCGCTTGCCCCGGTTTCGCGTTGGGTGCCTGGCGGCCTGGCGGTGTACGCCCGCGTCCTGGCTGTGCTCGCCTTCCTGTCGGTTCTCTGGGGCCGGGTCGTCGTGCCAGTCCTCCTCGAGACCGGCACCGATGTGGACCTGTTCCAGATCGGCGGCCTGATCACGATCGTGTTGGCCGGCCTCCTCATTCCGATATGGGCGGCCTGGTTGGCTCGGGCCGCGCGGGGCGCCGACGTAGCGACAGAGGAGTCAGTTTCAGCCGCCGATTGAGTCTCGTCGGGGACCGGCCGTATACTCCGACTCGAACGCGTTGACGCGGGAGCAGTACGCGCGGCACTCGTCCGCAGCGAACCGGGACGGTGGAAGCCGGTGGCGACAGAGCGCGGAACTCGCCCGTTGAGCGGCCGGTGAGAGCCAGCCGGGTGGCGCCCGATAGCGCGCCGACGAGTGGACCGACCGTGGGGTTGTAGCTCAGCTGGGAGAGCACCTGCATGGCATGCAGGGGGTCGGGGGTTCGAGTCCCCCCAGCTCCACCACCCATCGGTCAAGCTCAGGTGGTACCGCGAGGCTGACCCCGCTTCGTCCTGACGGAGGCGGGGTCGCGTTGTTGTCAGGACCGATTCATACCGATATCGACGGAGCCACCGCGGTGACCTCGACCAGCACCCTTATCTCGGAGCGCGTTACGGCTGACGGCCGGCCGTGGGTGCTGCGCCACGCCCGCCCCACGGACGCCGAGCCGCTCGCCCGCCTGTACGCCGCGGTCCGGGCCGAAGGTCGCTGGCTGGTGACGCCGGCCACGGCGGTCAGTCCACCTTCCGAGGCGTTCTTCATCGCGGAGCTGATCCGGACCGATGAGTCTGCCGTGGTCGTCGCCGAGGCTGGGGGCGAGATCGTCGGCAACGCCCTGGTGATGTCGGACCGCGACGTCAGCTCGCGCCATGTCGGCGTCCTGTCGGTGACCGTGGCCGACGGCTGGCGGGACGTGGGCCTGGGCACCGCCCTGGTGGCCGCCACCCAGGATTGGGTCCGGGAGCGTGGCCTGACCCGCCTCGCGCTGAGCGTCTTCCCGGACAACGCGCGGGCCATTGCCGTGTACACCCGGGCCGGGTTCGTCCGCGAGGGCATCCGTCGACAGCAGTTCCGCCAGGCCGACGGCACGTACCGCGACGAGCTGCTGATGGCCTGGTTCCCAGAGAGTGGCGCCGCCGACCGCTGGCGCGCCGGTGAGGGCACGCCGTGACGGCCAGCGAGCGGCCAGAACGGCTCGACCCCTCGACCTACGAGGCCAAGTGGCGCGAGCGCTGGGAGCGCGACGAGCTGTATCGCGCCCACGACGACGCCAGCGGCCCGTTCTACCTGCTGACGATGTTCCCGTATACCAGCGGGGACGTGCACATCGGTCATTGGTATGCGTCCACCGGGCCGGACGTCCTGGCGCGGATGCATCGTATGCGCGGCGAGCAGGTCATGCTGCCAATGGGCTTCGACTCGTTCGGCCTGCCGGCCGAGAACGCGGCCATCGACCGTGGGATCCATCCGGCCGACTGGACCTACCCGAACATCGAGCGGATGCGGACCCAGTTCCGCTCAATGGGCGCGTCGTGGGACTGGTCGCGCGAGGTCGTCACCTCCGACCCGGAGTACTACCGCTGGACGCAGTGGCTGTTCCTCCAGTTCTACAAGGCAGGCCTCGCGTACAAGGCCATGGCACCCGTCGACTGGTGCCCGAAGGATCAGGTCGTGCTCGCCCGGGAGCAGGTGCTCGGCGCGGACCGTCGCTGCTGGCGCTGCGACACCCCGGTGATCAAGCGTGACCTCGAGCAGTGGTTCTTCCGAATCACGAAGTACGCCGATGAGCTGCTCGACTTCAGCGGCATGGATTGGCCCGAGCCGATCCTGCTGATGCAGAGAAACTGGATCGGCCGATCCGAAGGGGCAGAGATCGACTTCCCGGTGGCGCCCCTCGGATCCGCCAGCGGGACCGATCCCGACGGCCTCGAGCCGATCCGGGTGTTCACGACCCGCCCGGACACCATCTTCGGGGCCACGTTCATGGTGCTCGCCCCGGAGCACGCGCTGGTGCCGCGGTTGACGACCGATGACCGCCGCGCTGAGGTCGAGGCGTACGTCGCCGCTGCCCGGCGCGAAACCGAGATCGACCGGCTGGCCGCGGAGCGGGAACGGACCGGGATGTTCACCGGCGCGTACGCGGTGAATCCGCTTACCGACGAGCCGGTCCCGATCTGGATTGCGGACTACGTCCTGCCCGGGTACGGCACCGGCGCGATCATGGGCGTCCCGGCGCACGACGAGCGTGACTACGACTTCGCCCGCCGCTACGACCTCCCGATCGAGGTCGTCGTCGCCCCCCGCGGAGAGGAGCCGCCCACCGACGCGGCCTTCACCGCCCATACCGATGACGAGGTGCTGGTCAACAGTGGCGAGTTCACCGGCATGAGCGCGGCGGAGGGGATCGCGGCCATCACCGCCCATCTCGCCGAACGCGGCCTCGGCGGGCCGGCCGTGACGTACAAGATCCGCGACTGGCTCGTGTCCCGGCAGCGGTACTGGGGCGCACCGATCCCGATCGTGTATTGCGAGGTTCACGGCGCGCAGCCGGTCCCCGAGTCGGAGCTCCCCGTCCTCCTGCCGCGGGACGTAGATTTCGCGTCAACCGGGGTCTCGCCGCTCCAGTCCCACGAGGGCTTCCTGGCGGCCACCTGCCCCGTCGGGGGCGAGCCCGCGCGGCGCGAGACCGACACGATGGACACCTTCGTCGACTCGAGCTGGTACTACCTCCGCTACACCTCGCCACGGAATGCCGACGCGGCGTGGGACCGCGAGGCCATGCGCCACTGGCTGCCCGTCAACCTGTACACCGGCGGCGCGGAGCATGCCGTGCTCCACCTGCTCTACAGCCGCTTCTTCGTCAAGGCGCTGCGGGACATGGGCCATGTCGCGTTCAACGAGCCGTTCGTGGCCCTCCGCAACCAGGGTCAGATCCTCGGCGCGGACCATCAGCGAATGAGCAAGAGCCGTGGCAACGTCGTCAACCCGGATGACCTGGTCGCGCGCTACGGCGCCGACACGATTCGCCTGTTCCTGCTCTTCATCGGTCCATGGGATCAGGGCGGTCCGTGGTCCCCCACCGGCATCGAAGGCGTCTCCCGTTTCCTGGCCCGGGTCTGGAACCTCGCCCAACCATCGGCGCCGAACGCGACGGGCGCCACGCCGACCCTGTCCGTGCCGGGAATGCCACCACGCAGCATCGCCGGAGAGATTCCCGGCAGCGGCGGGACCTCGGCCGACGAGTTGCTGGCGGCCATCGAGGGGGGCGACCGCGCCCTGCGACGAGCGACTCATCAGACCATTGCCGCGGTGACCGAAGACTACGGGGAGCTCCACTTCAACACGGCCATCTCGAAGCTCATGGAACTGTCGAACGCGATCGCCGACGCGTTGACCAGAGGAGCCTCACGCGCGGCGGTCGAGGAGGCCGTGGATACGCTGCTGCTCCTGCTGGCGCCCGCCGCGCCACACATCGCCGAGGAACTGTGGGAGCGACGAGGGAAGCCGTACTCCGTCCACCAGCAGGCGTGGCCGGTGGCGGATCGGGCACTCGCGGCGGCGGACCTCATCGAGCTGCCGGTCCAGGTCGATGGGAAGCTGCGGGACCGACTGCAGGTCGCGCCGGAGACGAGCGCAGAAGAGATCGAGCGGCTGGCCCTGGCCTCCGAGCGGGTCCAGGCCTACCTGGACGGCCGGCCGCCGGCGCGTGTGGTCCAAATTCCCGGTCGCCTCGTCAACATCGTGACCAAGGGGAGCTGAGCCCTCCTCGTCATCCGCCGATAACCGGAGCGTAACCCCCGCTCCCTAGCCTGCGGGCCTGCTTCCGAGGCCCGGCGTCGAGTGCCCGGGCGTCGGGTTTCGGACGCAGGCCCGATCCCTTCGCTCGTCTCCGCCGAGGAGCGCATGACCCGATTCGACCTCGTCACGGTTGCGGCCGTCACCATCGCCGCCGTGCTGGCGGCCGCCGCGAGCCTCGCCCTCCTGCTCAGCATCGTTCCCGCTGCCGGCGCGCCTCCGCTCCCGCTGGATCCCTGGGCGAGCGTCAGCCAGCCGGAGAACACCGAGGACGCTGGGAGCCTGGTCGTGGATGTCGAGGGTGGCGTGAACGAGCCTGGTATCCACCACCTGCCTTCGGGATCCCGAGTTGCGGACGCGCTGGCAGTGGCGGGCGGGTACGCGGAGACGGCCGACCTGGTTGCGGCCGCGCAGAGCCTGAACCTGGCCGCGGAGCTGGTGGATGGGCAACAGATCCTGGTCCCGGTCATCGGCGCCGGGGCCGGCGCGGATGGAGGCGGCGGCGGCACTGGCGGCCCGCTTAACCTCAACCGCGCCACGCAGGCCGAGCTGGAAGACCTGCCGGGCATCGGTCCGGTGACCGCCGAGCGGATCATCTCGGCTCGAAGCGAGCAGCCGTTTGCGACCCTCGAGGAGCTCGTCACCCGCGAGGTGCTGACCGCGCGTCAGCTGGAGCAGATCGCCGCCCTGGTGACCGTTCCCTAGCCACGGTGCGATGATCCGGCCGGAGGCGTGGGGGCTGCCAGCGGTCCTGGCCGGCACGCTGATCGGGATCGCGACCGCCGACGCGGGCTGGTGGGCCCTCGCATTCGTGGTCACCGTAGCCGGGGCAGCCCTGGGAGTTGGCCTGGCCGCGGTCAGCCGGAACGCGGGGCGAGCGACAGGCGTGCTCGCCATCGTGCTGCTGGTCGGGATGATCGGCGGCGGCGTTCGGGGATCGATGGTCGCGCCGGCCGGCGGCCCCGCGGGAGTTGAATCGCTCCCGACCGACACGCCGCTGCGTCTCAGCGCGGTGGTGGCTGACGAGCCGACACCCCGTGCCGCCGCGCACGACCTCGTCCTGGAGGACCTCGTCCTGGAGGACCTCGTCCTGGCGCACGGGGACCCCGATGCCGGCCCACGACCCGGACGGCTGCTGGTTCGCGTCCCGCGGTCGTTCACGGTGCAGGCCGGGGACGAGGTCGCGCTGGAGGTCACGCTCCGAGCCCCGGACGCAACCGATCCGGAGGAGGCCGCATACCGTGAGCGACTGCGGCGCCAAGGGATCGGCGGGCTGGGCAGCGCGTGGGAGCTGCGGGTCATCGGGCATCGGTCGAGTCCGTTGCTCGAGGCTCCCGCCATCCTCCGACGCTGGCTGCTCGACGGGCTGGTGCGAAGCGTGCCCGAGCCGGAGGCCTCGCTCGGAGCGGGGATCCTGCTCGGGGTGCGGGCCGGGATCGATCCCGCGATCCGTGACGCGTTCGCCGTCGCTGGCCTGTCGCATGTGGTCGCGATCAGCGGGTGGAATGTCGCGATCGTGGTCGCACTCATCGCCGCGGCCACGCAGCGGCTGCGGGCTCGGTTCGGGCCACGTCTGCCGGCGGTGGTGGCGATGCTCGCGGTGGCGGCGTACGTCGCGCTGGTCGGCGCCTCGCCGGCTGTCGTGCGGGCCGCGCTGATGGCCGCCGCCCTGCTGGTTGCCCGCCTGGGCGGGTCGCCGGCCCACGCGGCCTCGGCCCTGATGGGGGCGGTCGTGGTCATGGTGCTCGTGAGCCCCGGAGCGCTGTGGGACGTCGGATTCCAGCTGTCGGCCCTGGCCACCGCCGGGCTGATCGTGCTCGCAGCCCCGATCGAGTCGCGCCTGAGGCGCTGGCCGCCCTGGATCCGCACGCCGGTGGCGCTCACGGTCGCCGCCCAGGCGGCGACGCTCCCCGTCCTGCTGGCCACGTTCGAACAGGTCTCGCTTGTGGCCCCGCTGGCCAACGTCATCGTCGTTCCGCTCATCCCCGCCGTGATGGCGGGCGCCGCCGCGGCTGCCGCGATCGGCGGGTTGGCGGTCGCGGTCCCGGTGCCGCTGGCCGCGGACGTCGGCGCCTGGCTTGCAGGCGGTGCCGCCTGGCTGCCACTGCGCGGACTCATTGCGGCCGGAACGGCGGCTGCCGCCCTGCCCCTGGCCGCGATTCCGCTTGCCGGGGCGCCGTGGTTTACCGCAGCGTGGTATCCGGGCCTCGCCCTGGTCGTCCACCGCCTGAACCGGCGAACGGACCGCGGCCCACCAGTCCTCGAACCGATGGAAGCCGCCGCAGGTCTACGGCACGCCCTCCCCGAAGTGGCGGCTTTC
>DASTEQ010000161.1:0-5055 GCA_035709505.1 Candidatus Limnocylindria bacterium | reverse complement strand
GGCCGGTGGCACCTGCGCCCTGTTGATGCAGGTCGCCCACCCCGCCGTGGCGGCCGGTGTGGACGCTCACTCGGACTTCCGGGCCGATCCGTTTGCCCGCTTGCGCCGGACGCTCGGGGCGAGCTGGGCGATCGTGTTCGGGGACCGCGAGGCCGCCGAACGGGCGATCCGCCGCATCAACGCCGTCCACGAGCTCGTCAGGGGCGTCGTGTCGGAGACGGGTGCGGCGTACCGGGCCCTCGATCCCGAGCTGCTGCTGTGGGTGCACGCCACGCTGGTCGACACCGCGCTGCGGATGCATGACCGATTCGTCGCCCCGCTGAGCACCGAGCAGATGGACGAGTACCACCTGGAGGCGGCGGAAGTCGCGGTTCGACTCGGCGTGCCGGAGGCCATGCTCCCGCCGACCTACGCGGGCCTGCAGGCGTGGATGGAGGCCATGATCGCCGGGGGGGATGTGCAGGTCGGGCCTACGGCCCGGAGCCTGCTCCCGTTCATCCTCTACCCGACCCGCCTCCCGCCGCGCTGGGTCTGGGACGCTGCCCACCTGGCGTCGGTCTCGGTCCTCGATCCGCGGATCCGACGCCAGTACGGCCTCCCCTGGAGCCGCCGGCGAGCGCGCGGCGTGGCGCGGCTGGCGGCGGCCAGCCGCCGGATCGTCCCGCTCCTGCCGGCCGGCGTGCGCCACGTCCCGGCGTCGCGTGTGGCCCCGACTATCATGGGCGCGCATCGGCGCCAACTGCCCGCGGAGCGCCGGCTCGAGCCCTGAGGGCCATGTCCCGATTCACGTCCCTCGCCGCCCTGTCCGTGGTCATGACCTTCCTGCTGGTCGTGGTCGGTGCGATCGTGCGCGCCACCGATTCGGGCCTTGGCTGCCCCGAGTGGCCGACCTGCCATGGCTCATGGATACCGCCCCTCGATGATCCCCATGCCGTGATCGAATGGAGCCACCGGACCGTCGCCGCGCTGACCGGGGCGGTCGTGGCGGCCCTCGCCCTGGTCGCCGTTTTCCGACATCGGGACCGCCCTTCGCTCGTCCTCGGCAGCGTCGCTGCTGCTGGCCTCGTCGTCTTTCAGGCATGGCTGGGCAGAGTTACGGTCGAAAGCGATCTGTCGGGCGAGATCGTCACTGCCCACCTCGCCACGGCCATGGTCCTGTTCGTGACCCTCCTGTTCGTGTGGGTCCGGAGCCGGTACCCGCGCTCGGTCCCCGCGCCGGGGGGCTGGAGCGGCTTCACCGTCCTGGCAGCGCTGTCAGCGCTCGGGACCTACGGACTCATGCTCCTCGGCGCGCACGTCACCGCCACCGGCTCGGCCCTCGTCTTCGAGGACTGGCCGTTCATGGACGGAGGCCTGTTCCCGGTCCTCGACCCGGGCGTCCTGCCCCATGTCGTCCATCGCTGGGCCACGGTCGCGGTGGGCCTGCTCGTGGCCGGCGTGGTCGTCGCCGCGCGCCGCGGGCGAGAGCAGGCCCCCTTGCCCATGCTTGCCACCGTGGCCGGAGCGCTGTACCTGGTCCAGATCCTGGTCGGCGGGGCCCAGGTGCTGACCGGGCTTGCCGCCTGGACCCAGGTCGCCCACGTGGCGCTCGGCGCCGCGATCCTGGGCGTCCTGAGCACATTGGCCATGAGCGCCCATTACCTCGGCCGACAGGCGACAGCGACCGCGACCGACGGCGAGGCGGCGCCTGCCGCCCGTGGCGACGTGCTGCGCGCCTACGTCGCCCTCACCAAGCCGCGGATCATCGAGCTGCTGCTGGTGACGACGGTACCGACCATGGTCCTGGCCCAGGGCGGGATCCCGCCCATTCCGCTGATCGGCGCGGTCCTGGTCGGTGGCACGCTCGCCGCCGGCGGCGCGAACGCGATCAACCAGTACCTCGACCGCGACATTGACGAGCGCATGCGACGGACCCGCAACCGTCCGCTCCCGCGCCACGCGGTCAGTCCCCGGGCCGCACTCGTGTTCGGCCTCGTCCTCAGCGTCCTGTCCTTCGTGTGGCTGACCGTGACCGTCAATCTGCTCAGTGCCCTGCTTGCGGCGAGCGCCATCGCCTTCTACGCGGTCGTCTACACCGCGGTGCTGAAGCGGTCGACGCCGCAGAACATCGTGATCGGCGGCGCGGCGGGCTGTGTCCCGGTCCTCGTGGCCTGGGCAGCGGTCACGAACACGGTCGGCCTGCCTGCCCTCGTCCTGTTCGCGGTGATCTTCGTCTGGACTCCGCCGCACTTCTGGGCGCTTGCCCTGCGCTATCGGTCCGACTACGAGGCTGCGGGCGTCCCCATGCTGCCCGTCGTCAGCGGGGAGGTGGAGACCGCCCGGCAGATCCTTCTCTACTCGCTGGTCCTGGTGGTCGTCAGCCTCACCCTCCTGCCGGCAGCCGGGATGGGGCTCCTGTACCTCGTCGCTGCAGCCGGCCTCGGAGCCGGATTCGTTGCCTGGGCGCTCCGCGTCCGCCGCTCCCCAGCAGCCGGGGCATCAGCCATCGGGCTCTTCCGGTACTCGACCCTCTACCTGACCCTGCTGTTCGTCGCGGTCGCGGCGGACACCCTGGTCCGCGCAGCCATCGGTTGAGTGCCTACCCGGACTCGAGCGAAGCGCGACGGGCCGCTTCCGCATCCTGCCGGGACTCGTCCCGGGCGGCTCGCCGCTCCTCCTGTCGGACCCAGGCCACGATGATGAGCAGCATGGCGAGCAGGAACGTGAGGTCGCCCCAGACCCACATCAGCGTCCCGGCCGCCTGCTGGTCGACCAGCGGAGCCGGCCCCCAGTCCCGCTCCAGGGTCGCGTAGTGCGGATAAAGGACCGCGGCGGCGTTCATGATCGCGACGCCGAGGAACGAGTTCTGGGGCATCGCAAGGAACAGGTAGAACAGCCGGACGGGGTAGGGGAGTCGCCACGGCCCGGGGTCGGCGCCGATCACGGGGAACCAGAACAGGAGCGCCACCCCGAACAGCGTGGCATGCTGGAGGTAGTGCATCCACTCGACCTCGAGGGCGTAGTCGTACAGCTCCGAGAAGTGCCAGCCCCAGTTCACCGCCGCGAACAGCAACCACGCGAGCACCGGAAAAGTCAGCGCCTTGACCGCACGGCTGTGGAGGACGGCGAGCAGCGTTCGCCGCGCGTCCTGGTCCACCGCGCGGAGGACGAGGGTGATCGGCGCCGCCAGCAGGAGGAGCGGAGCGGCGACGAACTGGAGCAGCAGGTGCTGGAGCATGTGGACCGTCAGCAGCGCCCCGGAGTAGGTCTCGATCGGCGAGAGAAGGGCGACCGCGACCGCAGCCAGTCCGCCTCCCCACGCCCAGTGGCGATGGCGCGGCACCGGGTTCCGCGGATGTCGCCGAGCGACTCGCCGAACGAGCCACCAGTAACCGACCGCACCCGCGGCCACGGCCAAAGCCGGCAGCGGGCTGAACGTCCACGCCCACAGGACTTCGGGCCAGGTCGGAGCCGGCGGCACGGTGCCGTGGGCCAGGGTCGCGGCCGGCTCGACGAATCCCGCCACTGCCAGCCAGCTGGCCGCCAGCAGGCCCATCCTCACTGGACGTGGAACCCAGGGCCGGCTCATCGGCGCATTCTGGTTCATCCGTTCCGGAACCACAGCCGACGGGGAGACGTCTGACCCGCATGCGCATCCCCGGCCGCGGGCCGCTCGCGGGCCTTGCGGTTTTCGTCCTGTTGGCTGGCTGTGGCCAGCTCAGCCAACCGTCCGGCGGCGGCCCGGTCGTCCACCCCGGTGGGACCGCGGTAGTGGTCCGGATCGAGCACACCGGCGGCCTCGTGCCGTACGAGGCGCTGTTCACCAATCTGCCGTCGTTCACCGTAGTCGGTGACGGGCGGGTCATCGTCCAGGGCCCGGTGGCCGACATCTTCCCCGGTCCGGCTCTCCCCAACGTCTTGGTCCGCCGGCTCACCGAAGAAGGAATCCAATCACTCATCCTCCGGGTCACCGAGACCGGGCTTTTCGAGGAGAGCGAATCGTTCAGCGCCGCGAGCGAGTTCGTGGCGGACGCCCACACCACGGTATTCACGCTGCGCGCTGACAGTCGCGAGGTCGTCGTCGACGTGTACGCCCTCGGCCTGCTCTCGGATCTCGACGACGTCCCGCCCACCGTCCCGGAAAGCGAGATCGACGCGCACGGGGCCCTGACCACGCTTGAGGGCGAGCTGCTGGACCTCGAATCCTGGATCCCCGAAGACGACTGGGCCGATGCCGAATGGCAGCCATACGTGCCGACCGCGTTCCGCCTGCTCGTCAGCAACATCGACGACATCGAGCCGCTGCCCGAGGAAGGCGAGCCCATCCCGTGGCCGGGCAGCACGCCGCCGGACGAGATCGGGGAGCTCAGCTCGGTGCAGAGCGTGCGGTGCGGTCTCGTGATGGGTGAGGAAGCTGCCACCTGGTACGCCGCCCTCCAGGAGGCGACCCAGTCGTCCCGATGGGTCTACGACGGTCACGAGTACCGCGTGATCCCACGACCGCTCCTCCCCGACGAAGTGCTCGACTGCGGTCCCGCCGAACTCTGACGCCCTGACGGCCACCGTCGGACGCCTACTGCCTGCCTCCGCGGCCTGACCCGGCGGGTACAATGGCCGCCGTGCCGCGGTCGAGCCTCGTCGACCGGTTTGGCCTGATCGGGGCGCGTCCCGGCGTCGGTCCGAAGCGCCTCCCATACAGGAGCGACTCGTCGGACTGATGCGAGCACGAACCCTTCGTCGGTGGCGGACGGCCTTGATTCGCCTGCTCGCCACCGCCGTGCCGGCACTCCTGCTCGCGGGATGCATCTTCCCGCCGGAGCCGATGACGACCGAGGCCGAGGAAGTCCGGACCCTGTTCCTGGTCATCTTCTTCCTCGGGGCGGCGGTCTTCGTCGGGGTCGAGGGCTTCCTGCTCTACGCCGTCTTCCGCTATCGCCGTCGCGACAATCGGCTGCCGGTCCAGCACCACGGGAATACGAAGGTCGAGATCGTGTGGACAGTCATCCCCACCATCATCGTCCTCATCCTGTTCGTGACGAGCATGTTCACCCTGGGCAACATCAGCGCCCGGAGCGA
>DASTEQ010000160.1:0-43132 GCA_035709505.1 Candidatus Limnocylindria bacterium | reverse complement strand
GGCATCGAGCTGACCAACGACATCCGGAACATCGCGGCGGTCCGGAGCGAGATCGGGATGGTCTTCCAGTCGTTCAACCTGTTCCCGCATCTGACCGCGCTGCAGAACATCACCCTGGCACCCATGCGAGTGCGCAAATGGCCACGGCAGCAGGCAGAAGAGGCGGCGATCGCCCTGCTCAAACGGGTCGGCATCCCGGAGCAGGCCCACAAGTACCCGGCCCAGCTGTCCGGAGGTCAGCAGCAGCGGGTGGCGATCGCCCGGGCGTTGGCCATGCAGCCGAAGATCATGCTGTTCGACGAGCCGACTTCGGCGCTCGACCCGGAGATGATCAGCGAGGTGCTCGACGCGATGCGCGAGCTGGCGGAGACGGGGATGACCATGGTCTGCATCACCCACGAAATGGGCTTCGCGCGGGCGGTCGCGAATCGGATGGTCTTCTTCGATGAGGGCGTGATCGTGGAGGAGGGCCCGCCAAAACAGATCTTCGAGGCGCCGGAGCACCAGCGGACCAAGCGATTCCTCTCGCAGATCCTGCACTGAGCCCGTGCAGAGGCGTGGGCCCGTGGCGAGGATGCGTGGTGGAGATGAGGGGACTCGAACCCCTGACCCCCGCGATGCGAACGC
Organism: Candidatus Limnocylindria bacterium; assembly: GCA_035709505.1. GTDB lineage: Bacteria > Chloroflexota > Limnocylindria > QHBO01 > QHBO01 > DASTEQ01. Next base: position 42,505 of record DASTEQ010000160.1, on the reverse strand, counting down.
GGTGCTCTCCCAGCTGAGCTACATCCCCACGGGGTGCCTTTCGAGGCGCAGGACGAGGCGCCCGGCAGGATAGCACGGAGCCCGCGTCTGACCCTCGCCGCAGCCTAGAATGGCCGCTCCATGACGAGTGCCACCCCGGACGCCCCTGCCATCCGGACCGACGGACTCACCAAGTCCTACGGTCGCAAGCGGGGCATCATCGACGTCGACCTCGAGGTTCGCCGGGGCGAGATCTTCGGCTACCTCGGACCCAACGGGGCGGGGAAGTCGACCACCATCCGCCTGCTGCTGGACCTCATCCGCCCGAACAGTGGGACAGCCACCGTCTTAGGCCAGCCTGCCCACGGGTCCGCCGTCAGGCTCCGGCGAGAGATCGGGTACCTGCCCGGGGAGATGGCCCTCTACCCCCGCATGACGGGACGCGAGCTCTTCCGGTACTTCGCCGCACTCCGCGGAATGAAGGATCTGACCCATGCCGAGGAGCTGGCCGAGCGACTCGAGACGGAGCTGGACCGCCCGATCAAGGCCCTGTCGCACGGCAACAAGCAGAAGGTCGGCCTGGTGCAGGCGCTCATGCACAAGCCCAGCCTGGTCATCCTTGACGAGCCGACCACCGGCCTCGACCCACTGATCCAGCAGGAGTTCTACCGGATCCTCGACGAGGTCCGGGCCGACGGTCGGACCGTGTTCCTCTCCTCGCACGTGCTGGCGGAGGTTGAGCGCATCGCGGACCGGGTCGGGATCGTTCGCGAGGGTCGGATCGCGGTGATCTCGGAGGTCGAGACCCTGAAGCGTCAGGCCCGCCGCAAGCTGGAGTTCCACTTCGAGTCGCAGGTGCCGGAGGAGGACTTTCTGCGTTTGCCTGAGGTGGTCGAGGTGCGGACGGACGGCCGCATCCTGGAGCTCACGGTTGAAGGATCGGTCGACGACATCATCAAGCTCGCCTCCCGGTACACCGTGCTCAACGTGCTCAGCCGCGAGCAGGACCTGGAGGAGGTGTTCCTGACCTACTACGCGGCGCCCGAGCCCGACGAGCATGCCGATCCGCCCTCCGACTCCGACGCATCGGTCAACGCCCCAGGTCCCTCCGAGCCCGCCGGAGAGGGCTGACCGATGCTCCGCACGATCACGACCAAGACCCTGCGCGACGGCCGCCGCGCGTTGCTCTGGTGGGCGCTCGGCCTATCCGGGCTCACGATCCTGACCGTCGCCACCTACCCTGCCGTCCGCGACATGCCGGGCATGGAGGAGCTGCTGGAAGGTTTGCCGGACGCGATCCTCGCCCTCATCGGTGAGTCGGACCTGCTCTCGCCCGAGGGTTACCTCAACAGCCAGCTGTTCGGCGCCATCGTGCCGCTGCTGTTCCTGTTCTTCGGGGTCGCCGCCGGGGCGGGGGCGATCGCCGGAGAGGAGGAGAACCGCACGCTGGATCTGCTCCTCGCCAACCCGGTGAGCCGGACGCGGGTCGCGCTCGAGAAGGCGCTGGCCATGGTCATCGGTCTGGTGCTGCTGGGCGCCATCCTGTGGATCGCGACCTACCTGCCCGGCCTGGCGGTGGACATGGACCTGGACCCGATGAACCTGGTGGCGGTGGTGGTCAGCGCGTGCCTGTTCGGGTTCTTCATGGGCGGCTTCGCGCTGATGGTCGGTGGGAGCAGCGGGTCACGTGGGCTGGCGATCGGGCTGGGCGCGGCGCTCGGGGTGGCGGCGTACCTGGTGAACTCGCTGGCGCCCCTGGTCGAGGGCCTCGACTGGCTCCAGCGCCTCTCGCCGTTCTACTACTACTACGAGGCCGATCCGCTCCGGAACGGGCTCGACCCGGTGCATGCCGCGGTACTGGGCGTGGGCGGGCTGCTGTTCGTACTGGTGGCGGTGATCGGGTTCCGGCGGAGGGACGTCGGAGTCTAGATCTCGGGGATTGATCTAGAACATCTGTTCTATTAGACTGACCGATGTGACCCTGCCCGCCGTCCAGCCGCTCCCCGAGGTGCTCGATGCGCTTCGCGAGCGCGGCCTGCGGCGAGGCGTGACGCCGCTCCCCGGGGAGATGGTGGTCCCCGCCGTCCCCACCGGTCATGCCGCGCTGGACGAGGCGCTGGCCACCGGTGGCTGGCCCCGGGGAGCGTTGGCCGTGCTGGATGCCGCTCCCGGCCACGGCGCCACGTCGCTGGCTCTCGATTCGGCCGCCGCCAGCCAGGCGGCCGGTGGCCTGGTGGCGTGGATCGACCTGGCCGGCACGTTCGACCCCGCCCTTGCCGCTCGCCGCGGGGTGCAGCTCGAATGGCTGCTCCTCGTTCGTCCGGCCGACGGCGCCGAGGCCCTCGAGCTGGCCGCCTGGCTGGCCCGCTCCCGTCTGCTGGACCTGCTGGTCCTCGACCTGGACGGTCCTTCGGTCCCGCGGTTCGAGCGGCTGGCCGCGCTCCTGCCCCGCTCCGATGCCACGGCCTTGCTCATTGGCCCGTCAGCCCTGCGCCAGGCCGCCGGCCGGGTGGCCGGGATCCGACTCCGCCTCGAGCGCCGGGCCTGGCTGGCCGTCGGGGGCGACCTCGTCGGCCTCCGGACGTCGGCCTCCGTGACCCGTCACCGCTGGGCCTTGACGGGTGGCCACACCGAGCTCGACCTGTATTTCGGGGAGGGCCGCCGCATCGACCCCCTCATCCCTGCCCTTGCCATCCCGGAGCGCCGGTCCGACGAGCATCTCGAGCTCCCCGCCGAGCAACCTGCGCTGGTCGTCCTCAGCGCCTGACGGTTCACGGGCATACCGATGCGGGTCCTGATGCTGGTATGGCCCACCCTGCGAGCCATGGACGTCCCGACCCAGTGGGAGGGGCTGCTCGATCGGCTGGATGACCTCTCCCCGCGGATCGAGGCGCTCGAAGAGGGCGTGGCGCTCGTCGACGTGACCGGGCTCGAGCCGATCCACGGCTCGGAGCGGCGGGTTGCGGCACGGGCAGTGGCCCTGGCCGGGATGTACCCGGTGCGGGTCGGGATCGGTGACAACCGGTGGCTGGCGTCGCTCGCCGTTCGGCTGGCCCGACCCGGAGAAATCGGCAACGGAGCCGAGGCCCGGGCCGCGTGCCTGATCCTGCCCGCCGGTGAGGGGAGAGCGACGCTCGCCCCGATGCCCATCGGGCTGTTGCCGACGGACCAGGCGGTGAGGGATCGGTTCAGCCTGTTCGGGCTGACCACGATGGGCCAGCTGGCCGGGCTGCCGCGGTCGGCGGTGGCCGCCCAGTTCGGGGAGGCGGGAGAGCGGCTCCAGGCGCTCGCGCGGGGGGAGGACCCGCGGCCGCTCGTTCCGCGCCGCCGGCCGGAGCGGCTGGCCACCTCGGCCCGATTCGAGCCGCCGGCGGAGGGCGTGACCGAGATCACCCTCGCCCTGCGACGCGCGGCGACCGCCCTGACCGACCGGCTCGGTGGCCGTCATCTCGCCCCGGGGCGGGCAGTCCTCAGCCTGGAGCGGGAAGCGGCCTCGCCCCTCAGCGTCCACCTGGCGCTCCCCGAGCCCAGCACCGACCCGGACTGGATTACCCGGCTGTTACTGGCCCGTTTAGAGGCCCAGGTCCGGGGAAGTGCCGGTGGCGAGGACGAGGCACGGATCACGGGCCTGACCCTCACCCTCGACCGCCTCACCAACCCCGCTGCCCGCCAGCTCCCCGCCTTCGAGCCCCAGGCCGGGCGATGGGAGGAGCTTCGCTGGTCGGTGGAGCGGATCGGCGCTCGCTTCGGCGAGGGTCGCCTGTGGCGGGTGGTGGTCGACCGGCCCACGGCGGCGCTCCCCGAGCGGCAGGCACGGCTGGTCGAGATCGGTCACGAGGCCGGCACGCATCCATGACCCGCCTGCACGCCACCCATCCCCTGGTCCAGGTCGACACCGACGAGGCCGGGACCCCGGTCCGCCTCCGGCTGGCTGGCGAGACCCACGCCGAGATCGGGATCTGCAATCGCTGGCGCCTGGTCGACGACTGGTGGCGCGAGCCGGTGGCCCGCGCCTACTTCAAGCTCGTCACCCGCGACGGGCTGCTGTGCACCGTCTTCCTCGACGAGATCCGCGGCACCTGGCACCTGGAGCGCATCTTCGACTAGCCGCCGGGCACCACGATCAGCAGCACGCCGAGGACCGTGATCAGGACGAAGACGAAGCGCCGGAACGTGTCCTCCGGCAGGCGGCGAAGGATCGGTGTCGCCAGGAGCGTCCCCAGCACCACCCCGACCACACCAACCGCGACGTACGGCCAGTTGGCGGCGATCTCGGCACCGCCGACGGCGAGGTAAATCGGGAGCCGCGCCGCGTCGACCGCGAGGGCAATCCCGGTGGCGGTGGCCACCGTCGCCGCCGGCGAGAGACCGAAGTGCAGGAGCGCGGCCGCCCGGATCCCGCCCTGGTTTCCGACGAGGCCCCCGAATGCGCCCGACGCCATCCCCGCGGCCACCGCCCAGGGACCGGCCGGGATGCGCATCCGACCGGTCAGCCCGGTCAGCCCGCCCAGCCCGGAAAAGATGAGCAGGACGCCCAGGATGATGCCCATCGTCCGGCTGGCGAAGACCGATAGCAGCAGGGCGCCCACCAGACCGCCCACGGCGCTCGCTGATCCGAAGGTCAGCAGCACCCGACGATCGACGTCAGCCCGCAACAGCCACAGGCGCAGGGCGGTGGCGGTGGCATGGGGGATCGCCACCAGCAGGACCGCCGTCCGGGTCCCGAACTCGACGGCCAGCAGGGGGGTCAGCAGGCTGCCGATCCCGAATCCCGCGATCGCCGCCACGCCGCCGGCGAAGATCGCGACGAGGAGAAGGACGATCAGCAGCACGGCCACTAGCATGACGGGATGTTCGTCGTCGATCGGTTGTGGCCCGACCCCGCGATCGGGCTGGATCTCGATGCCGCGTTCGCGGACCTCCGCCTCCCCTCGCCGCCGCCGGGGCGGCCGTGGATCGGGCTGAACATGGTCACCAGTCTTGACGGTCGTGCCCAGCGCGACGGGACCGCCGACGACATCGGCGACCGGGCCGACCGGCGGCTCATGCGCCTGCTCCGGGTGCCGTTCGACGCGGTGGCGATCGGCATCGGCACCCTTCGCGCGGTGGACGGTTGGACCGATCTGCCCGACGACCTTGCCGACGTCCGGCGTGCGGCTGGACGGTCGCCGCAGCCGCTGGGCATCCTGATCAGTGGCAGCGGACCGATTTCGACCGATCGGCGCTGGTTCTCGACCGAACAGCCGCGACTGGTGGTGGTCGGGCAGGACGGCCCAGCGGACGTCCCCGGGGCCGATGTCCTGGTCGCGCCGACTCCTCATCCCGAGCCGCACTGGCTGGCCGGGGCGTTACGCGAGCGGGGAATCGGGTCCGTCCTGCTCGAGGGCGGCCCGACCGTGAACGCCCGATTCCATGCCGCGGGCCTGATCGACGAGCTCTTCTGGACGGTGGGGCCGTGGCTGCTCGGCGGGGAGGGCCTGCCGATGATTGCCCCGGAGCCCCCGACCCAGAATCCGCGGGCCGCCTCGCTGGAGAGCGCCCACCGCCACGGGGACGAGCTGTTCCTCCGCTACCGCTTCGGCACGGCGAGCAGCGGGTAGCATCGGTCTGTGGCGGATGGCGATCGGGGACTGGGACGGGTCGGGGTCTGGACGGATCTGGACGTGCTGCCCGTCGAGGAGCTGCTGCCGTTCGCGGCGCGGGTCGAGCAGCTCGGGTACGGGACGCTGTGGATACCCGATGTCGTTGGCCGGGAGCCGTTCACCCTCGCGGGCCTGCTGGCCGGGGTGACCTCGTCCATGGGCCTGGGCACGAGCGTGGTGAACATCTGGGGCCGTGACGCGCAGGCCGCGAAGATGGCGGCGTTCACCCTGCAGGAGGCAACCGGCGGGCGGTTCACGCTCGGTCTTGGCGTCTCGCACCATCATCTGACCCAGAAGGTGCGGGGACATGTCTACGAAAAGCCACTGACCCGCATGCGGGAGTACCTCGAGGCATATCGCTCGGCCATCTACAAGGGACCGATGCCGGCCGGCATGCCTGAGCCGCTCGTCATCCTCGCCGCGCTCCGCGAACGGATGCTCGCGCTGGCTGCCACCGCCGCCGACGGTGCATTCCCGTACTTGGTCACTACCGAGCGGCTGGCGTGGATTCGCGGTGTGCTCGACGCCGCGGCCGATGTCGCTGCCGCCGAGCGACCCGTGCTGGCGGTGAGCCTGCCGGTCGTGCTCGAGACCGATCCGGTGGCTGCCCGTTCGGCGGCCCGCCACTACCTGCTCCCGTACCTGCGGACCCCGAACTACCAGGCAGCGTGGACCGAACAGGGGTTCGAGGCAGCCGACTGGGAGCGGCCGGGGAGCGACCGCCTCGTCGACGCGATGGTGGCGTGGGGCGATCCCGACGCGTTGCGGGCCCGACTGGGCGAGGCGTTCGCCAACGGTGCGGACCACGTGGCGCTGATCCCGGTGACCCCCACCGGCGACACGGTGGACCTGCCGGTGCTGGAAGCGCTGGCGGGCTAGCTTCCCGTCAACGGGACGCCTTCGCGCATGGCCTCCCATTCCGGGCGAGTGATGACGTAGCGCAGGACGGTCTTCCCGTGCAGCGTGGCATCGCCCTGGAGCGTCTCGCCGAGCTTGGTCGCCACCCGGATGGAGGCCGCGTTCTCCGGGTAGATGAGGCTCATCAGCGCGAGGAAGTCGCGGTGGGTGAACGCCCAGTCCATAGCCGCGCGCGCCGCCTCGGTCGCGTAGCCCTTGCCCCAGTACGGCTTGCCGAGCGTATACGCCAGCTCAGGCCCGGGCCAGCCATACGGGAAGTGGATCCCGGCCCGCCCCATGAACGTGCCGCTCGCCCGCTCGGTGACGGCCCACGGCCCGTAGCCGCGCAGGATCCAGTGCCCGAGCCACGCGGCGACTGCGCGCCAGCAGTCCTCGGGGCCCGGGATCGTCCCGTCCCCGATGTATCGGACGACGTCGGGATCCTGCAGCAGCTCGCAGAGGACCGCAGCGTCGTCTTCCACCAGGGGTCGCAGGACGAGCCGCTCTGTTTCGAGGGTCGGGATGTCGGGGACCGGCATCAGGGGCCGCCCGGGAGGTCGCCGGATGAGGCCCATTCGCTCCGGCTGATGGCCCACAGGCCGGTGGCCCCGCCCCGGAACGGGACCTCGCCGCGGTACGTCTGCCCGATCCGCGTGGCCACCGCCTGCGACGCGTGGTTGGTGGGATGGATGAGGCTGACCAGCTCGTCGACCTCGAGGTTTCCGAATCCCCAGCCGATCGACGCGCGCGCGGCCTCGGTCGCGTAGCCGCGTCCCCACCATGCGGGGCCAAGCATCCAGCCAACCTCGGTGCCCGGCCATCCATCCGGTTCCCACAGCCCGATCCGACCGATGAACGCGCCGCTTTCCCGCTCCTCCACCGCCCACATTCCGAACCCGCGCAGCGCCCAGTGGCCGATCCACAGCGCGATCGATCGCCAGCACGCCTCGCGCAGCGGGGCACCGGCATACCCGACGAACGGGGCGATGATCGGGTCGGCGGCCAGCTCTTCGAGCGCGTCGACATCGGTCTCGCGGTACCCGCGCAGCACCAGGCGCTCCGTCTCGACCTTCGGAATGTCAATGGACGTCATGCGGGACGGATGATCGACGATTCCCCGGGCGCGTATCCTGCCCCGGTGACCGCCGCGCCGCCGTCTCGCCGCAGGAACGTGCTGGTCGGGATCCTCGGGATCCTCGCCTGTATCGCGGTCACCCTTTCCGCGACGACGCTCTGGGTGCATCAGGTCGCGCTGGACACCGACCGGTATGTCGAAGTCGTCCGCCGGGTGGCTGCCGATCCCGAGGTCGTCGCCGAGGTGAGCGCCGGCCTGGCCGAGCGCGTCGTCGATCGCTTCGAGATTCCTCGCATCGTCAAGCCGCTGCTGCAGGATTGGATCGAGGAGCAGGTCGCCAGGTTCATGGCGAGCGACGCCTTCCTCGATGGATGGGCCAGGGCCAACCGGGCGGCGCATACGATCCTCGTCCAGATCCTGCGCAGTGAATCGGTCCTTCCCGACGAGCCGGTGACGATCAGCATCGGTCAGCTGCTCGTGATCGTCATTGAACGGCTTCAGGAAGTGGGCGTCATCCCCGAGGACGTCGAGCTGCCCGATCGCTCCGACAGCGCCGCGGTGGAGAGGATCCGGTCCCTTCTCATGGAGCGCCTGGATGTCGACCTCCCGGAGGACTTCGGCCAGATCACGATTGTTCGCCCTGCGCGGCTCGAGGCGGCGCGCCAGTTCGTCCGGATCTTCGATGTCGTTGCGGTGGCCAGCGCCATCCTCGCGGCGGTCCTGCTGGCACTCACGATCTGGCTTGCCCGGGACCGACTCCGCGCCGTCATTCTCATGGGAATCGGGGTGGCGACCGCGCTGCTCGCCGCGATTGGGGCGACGGCCGCGATCAGCGGCTTCGTGGCCAACGCGCTCGCCGAGGCGGGGGCGCGCGGGACGCTTGGCGCGCTGCTTGACGCCATGCTCGGAAACCTGGTCACTGCCCTCGCTGTGGTCCTCATCCTCGGCGTCGTGGTTGCTGCTGCGGCCTTGATCATTGGCCGATACGGCGTGCCACCGGCCATGTGGTTCGCGCCGGCCGAGGCCGCGCCGCTGCCATCCGTCCCGGCCTCCGAGCCGCCGCCCAAGGCCCCCGCCAAGCCGCGGGCGACAGCGTCACCGAAGCCCCCCGCCAAGCCGCGGGCGAAAGCGTCACCGAAGCCCCCCGCCAAGCCGCGGGCGAAGTCGCCCGAGAAACCGCCTCCGACGACTCCGAGCTAGACGCGGCCCTGGGGCACGGTGTGCCAGTAGGCCTTGTTGAAGACGAGCTTGCCCAGGTGCCAGATCCGGTTCGGGCGGGGCGGCTGCGGCGGGTGGTCGTAGTCGAACTTCAGCAGCGTGCCCTTGCCGTCTCCGATCTCGAAGAAGCAGATCACTTTGCCCTCGTAGTTGCCCTCCTTCACGCGCGCTCCGCGACCGTTCACCGATGCCGTGATCCGCTCGGCCACGATCGGAGCCTCGAAGTGGGCCGTCGATCCGGCCTTTGAGAGCGGGAGGTCGGTGGCGTCGCCGAGGGCGAAGACGTTGGGTCGGCCACCAACCTGCAGCGTGTGGCGGTCGGTTGGCAGCCAGCCTCCGGGCGCCGGTGCAAGGCCGGAGTCGATGAGGAACTGCGCGCCGTGATGCGGCGGAACGAGAATCAGCAGGTCATATGGCAGCTCCTCCCCTTCGAGAGACTGGACGACCTTGCGGTCCGGATCAAGAGCCTCCACGTTGAAGAAGGTGTGGAGCTCGATCCCCTTCTCAGCCAGGATGGGCGTCACCATCTCCGACACGGGTTCGATGGTGAAGGCCCGGCCGATGGGGGAGCAGAAATGGATCTCGGTCTGGGTCCGGATGCCACGCTGGCGCATCTCGGCCTCGATCAGGAGCGCGACTTCCAGCGGAGCTGGTGGGCACTTGTACGGCATGCCGGCGATGGCGACCACGATTCGTCCCCCGGGAAAGTCATCGAGTGCATGCCGCAGGCGCAGCGCCGCCGGGGCGTTGTAGAAGTGGTGCGCCTCGGTGCCGTAGTGCGGGATCTCGTCCGGCGTGATCCTCGAGCCGGTGGCCAGGATGAGGTAGTCGTAGCGGAGTGACCGGCCATCGGTCAGCGCGACCGTCCGCTCCAGCTCGTCCACGCCGGCGATCTCTCCCACGACGAGCTCCACCCGCTTGTCGAGCAGCGCCCGCTCCGGGCGCTGGAGGTGGTCGGCCTTCTCGCCGCCCATGGCGATGTACATGAAGCCCGGCTGGTAGACGTGGTTGCCGGTCCAATCGACCACAGTAATCGTGGCCTCGCCCCGCTTGATCCGGCGTCCGAGCCGGCGGGCGAGGAGGTTGGCCGTCAAGGTGCCGCCAACGCCCCCGCCCAGGATCACGATCCGGTTCATCGGAGCTTCTCCACGACGATCTCGTCGTAGCCCTCGTGCGGGGTGACCCCAACCAGCCGGTGGCCGGCCTTGTCCACCCACAGTGGGATATCGGTCTTGCTGCCCGCGTCCGAGGAGTAGACGGCGAGCACGTCGCCGACCTGCGACTCGCGGATGACCCGGATCAGCTCCATGAGCGGTCCGGGGCAGTAGCTGCCGCGAGCGTCGATGGTGCGGGTCACCGCCGGTGCGATCAGTGTGGTCATCGGTCTGTCCTTCCTAGATGAACAGCGACGCTTCCGCGTTGGTCATGATCTCGATCGCGGTGGCGGCACCGGCCGGCTCACCGAGTCCCTCGATCATGTCGTCGCGGGTCAGGCCGAACATGTCCATCGTCATCTGGCACGGGATGAACTCGACGCCCAGCGCGAGGGCCGCATCGAGCAGCTCACGGGGGCTGGCCACGTTGTTCTCCTTCGCCAGCTTTCCCATCATCCAGGGGCCCATCCCGAGGAAGTTCATCTTCGTCAGCTTCACGTGGCTGATCCCGGGCCGCTGCATGAAGGTGAGCATCTTCTGCATCCAGTTCTTGCCGACGATCCGGCGGTCCTCCTTCACGAAGGGGAGGAGCCCCCAGTACGTGACGAAGACCTTCACCGCCATGCCACTGGCAGCGGCCGTCGACGAAAGGATGAGCGTCGGCCAGACCTTGTCCAGGTCGCCGCTCCAGTTGATGATCACGAAGTCCTTGGTCGCCGCCTTCGATTCCGGCTCGGGCTGAACCGCGGGCTGCGGCTCGGCCGGCGCGGCAAACGGCCGCTCGGTCACGAGCGCTGTCAAGGTGGTCATGGCGAGTACCTCAGTTCTTCCGGATGAGGAATCGGTAGACCGATCCCTCCTGTGTGCTGGCAATCAGTTCGTTGCCGGTCGATCGAGTCCAGGCGGCGAAGTCCTTGACCGATCCAGGATCGGTGGCCAGGACTTCGACGGTCTTCCCGGCCTCGAGGGTTCGGAACAGGGTTGCGGTCTTGACGATTGGCATCGGGCAGCTCAGGCCGCGAGCGTCAACGATCGCGTCCGTGCTGGCAGTTGTCGTGGTCATGGTCGTGGTCTCCTATCGCGTTGTGGCAGGGCCTCAGATGAAGGTCACCGGTCCATCACCGGCGTTCAGGTAGAAGGCGGTCACGCCCTCGACTCCGTCGACCAGGGGATCGAGGTCGGCCTCGGTGATGTGGAGCAGGTCCATCGACAGTGAGCAGGCCTGGATGTCGATTCCGCCGAGCTCCTTGACCTGGCGCAGGGTGTCCGCCCAGGTCGCCTGGCCCGCCAATCGGAGGGCATCCACGGCTTGGCGGCCGGCCTCCCCGGCCTCGGGCGCGAGACCGTGGTCAGCACTGATCCGGTCCGCGCGGAACGCATCGAGGGCCCAGTACTGGAGGAACACGTTGACCGGCCGGCCGAGCGCCGCGGCGCCCGCGGCCAGGACGGCGGCCGCGTTCAGTCGGTCGTCGGTGCCGGAGAAGAGAACGAGGTTGAGCGGCGCGTCCATGGCATTCACCTTCGTGCTGCAACAGGTTCTGGCGGCGTGATGCGCATGCCGGCTGACAGACCAGCCAATCGGTCGATTCGGCGCTCGAGCACGGTCCGCATGAGCCCGCAGGCGACGATCACGTCCGGGTCGCTGACCCGGTAGCGGACCTCACGGCCAATCCGCTCTGCCTCCACGACTCCGGCTGTTCGCATGACGGAGAGGTGCTGAGAGGCGTTGGGCTGGCTGATGCCCAGCTCGGCGGCCAGGGCTCCGACCTCGACCGGGCCATCGGCCAGTCGATGGAGGATCTGCAGCCGGCGCGGATTGGCCAGGGCCCGCAGAACGTCGACCTGCATGGCGGAGATTTCATCCATGGCCGCAGCATCGACATATGCGCAGATGCGCAACAGTGCCCTGAGTCCCGAGGTGGGCAGTCCGAACGGCCCGGAATTCGCTGCCGCGCAGGCGGCCGGCAGGAGAAGCGCCCGGCCGGCCCCGTGCGGACCAGCCGGGCGCTATCGGTCTGGCGAAAAAGGGTCAGCCGGCTGAGACGTCAGCCTCCGAGGAGGGGGCCTGCGGTGCCTGTGGCGGTCGTGCGGGGCGGACCCGACGGAAGAGCTTCCAGGCGACGAACGCCACGATCCCGAACACGATGAGGGCCGGGATACCAACGATGAGCAGCCAGATCCCTGCGCTGACCAGCCACTGGCCGAACGCGACCAGGGACGCGACGGCCTCCTCCACATTGGCGCTCGGGTCGAAGTCCTCGGTGGCCTGTTCGACCGGCTCCGGCGTGGGAATGATCGAGACGGTGAGCGTCGCCAGGTCGACCGCGTCGGTGTAGTACTCGAGCTGCGCTTCGTAGGCTTCGATCTCGCCGCGGACCGCGAACAGCTGGTTCTGGATGGCGAGGATGTCCTCCACCGTTTCGGCCCGGTCGAGGAGCTCGCGGTACTCCGCCTCCGCCGCCCGGAGGTTCTCGAGGCGGGCCTCGATGTCGATGACGACGGCGGTGACGTCCTCTTCGTTGGTGGCCTCGGCCTTGACCTCGCCGTCGAGATCGTGAATGGCAGCAACGGCATCGTCGAACTTGTCGGCCGGGATCCGCATCGTGAGCGTGGCCATGTCCTCGACCTCGCCCTGGAACGAGTTGCTGATGAAGCCGTCCAGCTCGACGGCCAGGGCGCGGACCTCGCCGACTGTCTCGGGAACGTTTTCGACCTCGACCGTGATCTCGCCGGTGCGGATGATCGACCGATCCGCCTCGCCGGCCGGTTCCTCACCGCCGCCGAAGTTGGCGCCATCGTCGCCGGGGACCGGGGGAAGGCCGTCCACGTCGCGTTCCTCCGGGGCGCCGACCACGCCGCCTCCGTTGAGGTCAGGCATGTCGCCGGGCTTGGCGTCCGGGCCGCTCGCGGCCTGCGAGCAGCCGGCCAGGATCAGGGCGAGGACGGCGATGAGGACCAGGAACGCGGGGCGTGAGGTCTTCACGGGGAGTGGTCTCCAGGTGTGGTTGTCAGCCCATCAGACGCCGCGCCGCCGCTGGCAGTTCCCCCACCGCCTCCCCGTAACATAGTTCGATGGACGTCACTGGCCGCCGGCCGCTGCTCGCGCTGGTGGCGGCCGTGGCATCGGCCAGCACGGCGTACATCGCGGTGTGGGTCGTCAGCTCGCTCGTCGTTCTCGAGATCACCGGCTCCGCGCTCGCTGCCGGCGTCCCGAGTGCGCTCGCCGCCCTGGCCACCGCGTTCGGCGCGGTCGCCGTCGCGAACCTCGGGATCCGCTGGACCCGGCCCCGGGCGGTGGCGGCCGGGTTCGTGGCGGCGGTCATTGGCTGCGGTCTTGTCTTTGTCTCGATCTCGTTCCAGTCCCTCATCTGGCTGTTCGTTGCCAGCCTGGCGATTGGTCTGGGAAACGGCGCGCTCCAGCAGACACGCTACGCCGCGGCGGACACGGCCCCCGCCGATCGTCGGGCGTGGGCGCTGGGTCTCGCCGTTTGGGGGTCGACGGTGGGGGCGGTCTTCGGACCGAACCTGGTGGGGCTGGCCGAGGCGCTGGCGGAGCCGGTTGGCGCCGATCCGCTCGTCGTCGCGGTGGGAATCATCGGGCTCCTGTTCACGATGGCCGTCCTGCTCGCCCTCCTCGCCGGCCGATGGTCGGAACGGATCGTGGAGCGCTCGAGCGCGGAGCGGCCGGTGGGCTGGGCCGGGAGCCACGTCCTGGCAGTCGCCCGGGATCCGCGCCTGCGGGCCGCGTTGGCCGCGATGCTCGGCGGGCAGGTGGCCATGGTCCTGATCATGACCATGACCCCGCTCCACATCCATGCGGGTGGTGGCGATCTCGTCTTCGTCGGACTGGTCATCAGCGCCCACACGCTCGGCATGTTCGCCCTCGCCCCCCTCTCGGCCCGGCTCGTCAGCCGGCGAGGGGCCACGCCCGTGGCGCTGGCGGGGATGGTCGTCCTGGCCGTCGCCGCGGTCCTGTCGGCGGTAGCCCCTGCCCACGATGGGCCGCTTCTGGCAGTGGCCCTGTTCCTCCTCGGGTACGGGTGGAACCTGTGCTTTGTCTCGGGCAGCGCCATGCTGGTTGAAGGGGCGCCGTCGGCGGCCCAGACGCAGCGCCAGGGGGCGAGCGACTTCCTCGTGTTCCTCGCCGGGGCCACGGCGAGCATCACGTCGGGCGCCCTGTTGGCCGTCGTCGGCTTCGCGGCAATGTCGCTCCTCGGCGGGTTGTTCCTCACTGTCCCGGCCGCGATCATCCTGCGCGAGCGGGTGCGAGTCCCGGAGCCGGCCCAGGCCTGATCTGCCTCTGGACAAATCGAACATTCGTTCTATACTGGATCGTCCGATGGTCGGTCCGGACGCGTACTGCGAGCTCCACGTTCACAGCAACTTCTCCTTCCTCGACGGGGCCAGCCACCCGGAGGACCTGGTGGCCCGCGCGGCCCGGATCGGGATGCCGGCACTGGCCATCACCGACCACGCCGGCCTGTACGCGGCGGTTCGGCTGTGGAAGGGGGCGGAAGCGACCCAGACCGATGACGCCCGCGCCGCGGGCCTTTCCCCGGTGCAGCCGATCCTGGGCGTCGAGCTGGCCATTCCCCGCGATGAGCGCGAGCTGCGCCTGGCGCGGCGCGGGCGGCGCATGGCGCTCCCACTCCGCGGAGCGAAGGCCAGCCGCGGCTGGCCGGGGGAGCACCACGCCGGCCCGGCCCCCGGCGATCATCTCGTGCTCCTGGCCCGCGACCCGGCCGGGTACGCCGCCCTGTCGCGGATCGTGTCGGCAGGCCACCTGGCCGGCGAGAAGGCGTTCCCCGTGTTCGAGGTGGCGGCGCTGGAGTCGGCGCTGGACGAGGCCAAGGGCCATCTCATCGGGCTGAGTGGCTGTCGAAACGGGGAGATCCCGCGCCGCCTGCTCGCCGGGGAGCGGGCCGCTGCCCGGAGCGCCGCGGAACGGTGGGCTCGCCACTTCCCCGACGGGGACTTCTGCGTGGAGCTGTCCCACCACCTGCTCCCTGACGACGACTGGCTCGTCGCCGAGCTGTCATCCCTCGCCGACGAAGCGGGTCTGCCCACCGTCGTCACCAACGAGGTCCACTACGCCGAGGCGGCCGGACATCGGCTCCAGGACGTGCTCGTCGCCATCCATCACGGCGCCTCCCTCGACGACACGCGGGAGCTCCGTCTCCCGAACGCCGAGTACCGGCTGAAGAGCGGCCCCCAGCTTGCGATGCTCGGCGCGGGCCTACCCGACCCCCGTGCCCGGCGTGCCTGGCACGACGGGATGGCGCAGGCGGCGACCATCGGTCAGGCCTGCCGGCTGGACCTTGGCTTCGAGCGCTATCGGTTTCCTGGCTTCACCGTTCCCGACGGGGAGACGCCCTTCTCCTACCTCTACCAGCTTGCCCATGACGGCTTACGGCGCCGGTATCGGCCCATTACCAAGCAGGCCCTCGAGCAGCTGACCCACGAGCTGACCGTCATCGACCGCACGAACCTGTCCGAGTTCTTCCTGATCGTGTGGGACCTCATGGAGTTCGCGCGGCGGAACAAGATCATCGGCCAGGGGCGGGGGAGCGCCGGCGACTCGATCGTTGCCTACTGCCTGGGAATCACCAAGGTCGACCCCATCGAGCACAAGCTCCTGTTCGAGCGCTTCATCAACGAAGCGCGCGCCCTGCCCGACATCGACATCGACTTCGACGTCAACCGCCGCGAGGAGGTCATCCAGTACCTCTACCGCCGCTACGGCACGGATCACTCGGCCATGGTCTGCAACGTCATCACCTACCGTGCCCGGTCGGCGGTGCGCGAGGTGGCCAAGGCCCTCGCCTTCCCACCGGACGTGGTGGATCGGATCGCGAAGGCGCTCGACACCCGCGACGCGTCCGAGGTGGCCAACGACCTGGCCCTCGACGGCGAGTTCGGCTGGCTGTTCGACGAGCTGGGCGAGGCCGATACCGATGGCGCTGGCGCGCCCGGGACCGATGGCGGCGGCGACTCCCTGGTCGTGCGCACCAACGACAGCACCTGGAACTTCCGGGGCCGCCCGCAGCTTCGCCCCGACCTGGCCGCGGCCGAGGCCCGGGCCCGGGACGCGGCCGGTGACCACGACGGCCGGCCCTACAGCGAGAGCGGCTGGTACCCGCCCCGGCGGCCGAGCGCCCTCGACCACTCCACCGTCCAGGTCCGCCACGAGGGCTGGGAACGGCAGCGCTACGCGGGCCGCGGGCCGGCGGTGAGCGACTTCGCCGGCACCGAGCACGAGGGGCACGTGGCGGTCGACCCCGAAAGCGGCATGCCCGTCGAGCGGCGTCCCCGCCCGCCGGTCGTGACGGAGGGGCCGGCCGAGGAGGAATCCACTCCCATCCGGCCACGGAACCGGTGGCAGTGGCTGCTGGCCCTGTGCGCCGAGATCGACGGCTTCCCGCGCCACCTCGGGATCCACGTCGGCGGGATGCTCGTGACCCGCACGCCGATCACCGAGCTCGTCCCCATCGAACGGGCCACGATGCCCGGCCGGGTGGTGACCGAGTACGACAAGGAGGACGTCGAGGCCCTGGGCCTGGTGAAGATCGACCTCCTCTCGCTGCGAACCCTGGGCGCGGTGTCGGACGCCCTGGACCGGATCGAGCGGGACACCGGCGCGCGGCCCGACCTCGACAGCCTCCCGCACGACGATCCGGAGGTCTTCGCCTCGATCAAGACCGCCGACACGGTGGGCGTCTTCCAGGTCGAGTCCCGCGCCCAGATGCAGGCCCTGCCCAAGGCCAGCCCGGCGCGGTTCGAGGACCTCGTCGTCCAGGTCGCGATCATTCGACCCGGCCCGGTCCAGGGCAACGCCGTCCACCCCTACCTGCGTCGTCGCGCCGGACTCGAGGAGGCGGTCTACCCCCATCCCAGCCTGCGACCGATCCTGGAGGACACCCTGGGCGTGATCCTCTACCAGGAGCAGGTCATGCAGATCGCGATCACGGTCTGCGGCTACAGCGCGACCGAGGCCGACATCTTCCGCAAGGCGATGGGGTCGCATCGGTCCCACCAGGCCATGCAGCGCGAGCGGGATCGGTTCATTACCGGCGCCTTACGGACCGGTTTGACCGAGGCCGATGCGGAGGATCTCTTCCGCCGCTGCAGCGCCTTCGCCGAGTTCGGCTTCGCCCGGGCCCATGCCGCGGCCTTCGCCAAGATCACCTACGACACGGCGTGGCTGCGCCTGCGCTACCCGGCCCACTACCTGGCCGGGCTGCTGAACAACCAGCCGCTCGGGTTCTACTCGCCCGCGACCCTGGTCAACGACGCCCGCCGCCACGGGCTGACGATCCTGCCGGTGGACGTGAACCGATCCGCCTGGGAGCACGAGACCGAGCGCCTGACCGAGACCGGGGACGAGAGCCGCGACTTCGCCGTTCGATTGGGGATGCGCCAGGTGAAGGGCATCGACGAGGCGGCGCGGACGATCATCGAGCGCGAGCGGGCCGTCGGTCCGTACCGGGGGGTGCGCGACTTCGTGGCCCGCACCGGGCTGGCCGAGCCGGTGGTCGAGCGGCTGGTCGCCATCGGCGCCTTCGACTGGACCAACCATGCTCGCCGCGAGCTGCTCTGGCAGCTCCGCGCCACCCTGCCCGACGCGGATCCGGATCGGCCCCCGCTGGGCCTGACCGATGCCGCCGCCGGCGAGGTGGGTGCGACCCTCCCGCCGATGAGCCGCGCCGAACGGGTGGCCGCCGACTACCGCGAGCTGGGCCTGTCGCCCTCGACCCATGCCGCCGAGCTGTTCCGCGAGCGGCTCACGGAGCGTGGCGTGCTCACCGTCCGTGGTGCCGGGGAGCAGCGGAACGGGTCCACCATCCGGATGGGTGGGGTGGCGACCTCGATCCAGCACCCGATGACCGCCAAGGGCTTCGTCTTTCTCGCCATCGAGGACGAGACCGGGATGATGAACGTCACCCTCCGTCCCGACGTCTACCGCCGCTTCCGAGCCGTGCTCCACCGCAACCCGCTGCTGGTCGTCACCGGCCGGCTCCAGGTCGAGGGGGCGGTCCTCAACGTGGTGGCCACCCATCTCGAGCCGGTTCAGGCGGTCATCGCCGAGCCCGCGCACGCAGGATCCGCTTCCCCGGAGCGTGACCGCGAAGCCCGCTTCGACCTCATCCGCCAGCGCCGGATGTTCCGCTGACCCGCACAATTGCGTCCTATGGCCGACCATCCGCTTGCCGGACCCCTCCTCGCCTTCGCCCTGGGCCTGCCGGAGGCATGGGAGGACCACCCGTGGGGCGAGAACGTGGCCAAGGTCGGCAAGAAGGTGTTCGTCTTCTTCGGTCTGTCCGATGCGGATCACCCGTTCGGGATGACCGTGAAGCTGCCCGAGTCCTACGAGCTGGCGATGGCCCTGCCGTGGGGAAAGAACCCCGGCTACCGGATGGACCGCGGCCACTGGGTCTGGCTCCAGCCGCCCGAGGACGCGCCATTGGAGATGCTCACCGAGTGGATCGTCGAGAGTTACCGGGCCGTGGCGCCCAAGACGCTCGTCGCCCAGCTTCCAGACCCGACCAGAACGTCTTGACGGCCGCAGGCATGCAGACCACAGTGCGCACGAGGAGGACAGACCGATGTCCGAGGGACACGATCCGACCCAGGCAATCGGCACCGTCACCCATTACTTCGGCCACCTCTCGGTGGCGGCGGTGACCCTGACCGATACGCTTCGCGTCGGCGACCGAATCCACATCACCGGGCACACCACCGATCTCGAGCAGACCGTCGACTCGATGGAAGTCGAGCACGCCAAGGTCGAGTCCGCCGGCCCCGGGGACGACGTGGCGTTGCAGGTCACCGAGCACGTCCGGGAGCACGACAAGATCTTCCGAGAGGGCTGACCGACCCGACTGCGTCGGGGAACCATCGGGCGCCGCACGCCGTCCTGCCGCCATCAACTCGTATGCGGCCAGCAGCCGGGCCGCGTGATGGAGGTAGCGTCCGATGCGACGTCTCGTGCCCCTGGCGGCTGCCATGGCCGTCCTGCTGCTCACCGCCGGTCCGACCCTTGCCTGCGGTGGGCTGATCGGCCCGAACGGTGCCGTCAACCTCCTGCGGACGACGACATTCGCCGGATACCACGACGGCGTCGAGCATTACGTCACTGCCTTTGCTTTTGCCGGCGGGGAGGGCGAGTTCGGCTCGCTCGTGCCCCTGCCCGACATTCCGACCTCGATTGAGCGGGGCGGGGACTGGACGCTCCAGCGCCTGGTCCTCGAGACCGAGCCTCAGCCCGCATTCCTCGCGGCCGATGCCGCGCTCGGCGCTGCCCGGGCGGAGGTGCTCATGGAGGTCCGGATCGACGCCCTCGACATCACCATCCTGCGCGGCGGTGGCGCCGAGGTCGGGGAATGGGCCACCGACCATGGCTTCCGCCTTCCGCCCGACGCGCCCGAGGTCCTCGACTTCTACGCCAACCGCTCCCCGATCTTCCTGGCCGCGGTCTTCGATGCCGATGCGGCCGCCGCTCGGGGGCAGGCGGTCGGCGACGGGACGCCGGTCCACCTGACCATCCCGACCGACGACCCGTGGGTTCCCCTCCGCATCCTCGCCCTCGGCAAGTCCGAGGCGGAGACCGTCGAAGCAGACGTCTACCTGCTGACCGATGAGCGCCCTGCCCTGCTTCCCGCGCCGGGCAGCCTCATGGCCGCCGACGGGATGAAGTTGGCCCATAGCGGTCGCGCGAGCGACTCACTGCTTGCCGACCTGCGTTCGGACAAGGGCATGGAGTGGGTACCGGAGAGCGCCTGGCTGACCAAGGTGCGGATCGATGCCGCGGCGTCAGACGTGTCGTTCGACCTGGCGATCGATGCCGGCGGCGGCCTCCCGTCGCTGGTGGACGCAGGATTCAAGGCATCCGGCCCTGCTCAGGCGCTGTGGGCCACGTCGCGGGCGCTGGGCCCACTGGTCCTCATCGTGGCGCTGCCGATGCTGATGGCGTGGTTCGCGGCGACGATGTTCAGCCGCCGCCCCGCCCCGCCACCGACGGGCGCCTGAGATGCGGTCCCGCGGCGTCGGCGCGGTGCTGGCCCTCGTCTTGGCCGCGCCCTTCGCCGCGGGATGCCAGCCGCCACCGGAATCGGTTCGGGTCGAGATCGTGATCCGCTACTCGCACTTCACCCCGTCCGAGATCTCGGTCCCGCACGGGATGCCGGTGCGGTTCGTGCTGATCAGCCAGGACCCGATCGAGCACGAGTGGCTCATCGGGGATGCCGCGTTCCACGAGCGCCATCGCACCGGAACGGAGCCGCAGCACGGGGAGCGACCGAACGAGGTCACCATCCCGCCCCTCGGCACGGTGGAGACGACCCTGATCTTCGATGCGCCGGGGGAGATGGTGGCATTCATCTGCCACGTCCCCGGCCACGAAGCCTACGGCATGGTGGGAACGCTCCGCGTCACCTGACCTCCGGGGAGCTCAGGCGCCGACCGGCGGGGCGCCCAGCAGCGGCGGGAGGATGTTGCCGAAGACGTAGCCGACGATGCCGGCCGCCGCGCCGACGGCCAGAATCTCGAGCCCCGAGCGGACCGGGCCGCGGCGGGTCCACCGCGACTTCAGCACGCCGACCCCGAACAGGACCGCCCCGGTCGCAATGAGCGAGACCCAGATCGCGGTCGTGCCAGTGAGGAGCAGGTACGGGATGACCGGGACGGCGGCGCCAAGCCCGAAGGACCCGCCCATGACCAGGGCGCCCTGGAGCGGTGAACCGGCGTGCTCGTCGACGTGAAGCGCCAGCTCCTTCTCGACCATCGTCCGCAGCAGGACGTCCGGATGGCGGGCGACGACCCGCGCGAGCTCAGCCGCCTCCGCCGGCGGCAGGCCATCCTCCTCGAACATGTAGGCGACCTCGGCCTCCGCCTCGCCGGGCCGGGTCTCCACCTCCTCCCGCTCGCCCGCGATCTGGGCATCGAAGACCTCACGCTGGCTCTTCGAGGAGAGGTACTCGCCGGCGGCCATGCTGAACATGCCGGCCAGGGCGGTGACGATCCCGGCGACCAGGATCAGGAACCGCTCGTCGGTGGCCGCGGCCACCGCGCTGACGACACCAACCGTGCTGACCAGGCCATCCTGAACCCCGAAGATCGCCTCCCGGATGTCTCCGAGGATCGCCGCCCCCCGCCGTTCTTCAGCGACGTGGGCCCTGATCCAGTCCCGGTCGAACTCGTCGGCCTTCAGCCCGGCGCGGCTGGCTTCGTCCCAGTCGGGGCCGGTCACTCCCCGGTCTTGTCCCCGGCCAGCCGCCACGCGAACGGGAAGGCGAAGGTCGCGACCACGACCTTGGCCAGGTCCCACGGGATGAACACGATGGCACCCCAGTAGATCGCCTCGGAGAACGCCATCCCGGAGACGACCGCCAAGATCGGCACCCCGATGAGGTAGATCACGAACGAGCCGAGCAGCATCAGCAGGAACGCCCCGGTCCTGGTCCGCTCCCACTGTCGCTCAGCCAGCCGGCCGCACAGTGCGGAGGCGACCATGAACGCGAAGAGGTACCCGATCGTGGGGGCCATCCCACCGCCGCCGTCGGCCTCGAGTCCGCTCCGTCCGTCGGCGAAGACCCCCATGCCCAGGGCGCCGGCCGCCACGTAGAGGGCCATCGAGGCGAATCCGCGTCCGGCGCCCAGGGCCGTACCGGTGACCAGCACCGCCGCGGTCTGGAGCGTGTACGGAACCGGGTTGTCGCCGACCGTGAACGACACCTGAGCTGCGAGCGCCGTGAGCGCAGCGCCAGCCACGATGAGCACGACGTCGCGCACGAGCTGCGCGGTCCGGCCATCCACCCGCGGCACGAAGGTGTCGACCAGGGTGACGGCGCTGGCGCGCAACGGGGGCAGATTGGCCACTGGGCTGGTCATGGTGCCGAATGCTCCTCCTTGGCGGCGAGTGTAGACCGGGCCGACAACTTCCGGATGCTGCCCCGGGTCGCCTCCGGTACACTCGGTGCGTCCTTTAAGTCCGGCCCTGTGAGGCCGGGAAGGAGCGCGATGCCGACCGTATCCAGCCTGCCCGTCACGACGCCGCCCGACGCACCGGGACCGGCGTCGTTTTCGCGTCCGGGCCTGCTCGCGCTCGAGGGCGGCACGGTGCTCCACGGTCGGTTGCGCGGGAATGGACGAGTGGCGGAGGGCGACCTCATCTTCACCACCGCCGCAACCGGGTGGGGGGAGATCCTCACCGACCCTTCTTTCGCAGGCCAGATCGTCGTCCTCACCCACCCGATGGTGGGGAGCTACCGGATCGACCGGTCCGAGCTCGAATCCGACCGTGTGCACGCCCGGGCGCTGGTCGTCACTCGACTGGTGACCCCGCCCGACGGACCCGGCATGTCGGTCGAGGAGCTGCTCTTCGAGGCCCGAATCCCCGCCATCGAGGGGATCGACACCCGCGCCCTGACGCTCGAGCTGCGGCGCGGCGCGGCCCGCCGGGCCGTGATCCGCAACAAGGAGCGCGGCGAAGCCGACGCGGTGGCCGATGCGCGCTCCTCGCCAACGTGGGAGGCGGTGGACCACGTCGCCGCCGTCGCTCCGCGCGAGCCGTATCGGCTCGTCCCGGAGGGGATGTCGCGCGGCCGCGCGGTCCTCGTCGACTACGGCGTGAAACGGTCGCTCCTGCGCGCCCTGACCGGTCGTGGCCTGGAGGTCGTCGGGCTGCCGCCGGACGCATCCGGGGATGATGTCGCGGCCCACGATCCGGATCTGGTCGTCCTCTCCCCGGGGCCGGGGGACCCGTCTCGGATGGAGCCGCAGATCGCGACCGTGGCTGCGCTGCTGACCCGTGCCATCGGCGGCGGCGCGCCGCTGCTGGGGATCTGCCTCGGACACCAGCTCATCGCGCTGGCCGTCGGCGCCCCCACCCGTCGTCTGGCCGTCGGCCACCACGGCGGCAACCATGGGGTCCTCGAGACGGCCACCGGTCGGGTGACGATCGGTGCCCACAACCACGAGGTCGAGGTCCTCGACCACCCGGCACTGGCCGGGGCCGGGCTGCGGGTCAGTCATCGGGACCTCAACGACGGGACGGTCGAGGGGCTCACTCACGTCGGCGGCCGGGTGGCATCGGTCCAGTTCCACCCGGAGGGCGCTCCTGGTCCGACCGATGCGGCCGGCCTGTTCGACGCAGCGATCGCGGACGCCGGACTGGCGCCGGGCCGGGACTGACCGATGCGACCGCGGCGCGTCCTGATCATCGGCTCGGGGCCGATCGTCATCGGTCAGGCGGCCGAATTCGACTACGCCGGTGTTCAGGCATGCCTCGCGCTGCGGGGCGAGGGCATCGAGACCGTGCTTGTGAACTCGAACCCGGCAACGGTGATGACCGATCCGGACGTCGGCGGCACCGTGCTCATCGGTCCGCTCACGGTCGAGCACCTCGAGCGGGTGATTGCCGAGCACCGGCCGGACGCCCTGCTACCCACC
Organism: Candidatus Limnocylindria bacterium; assembly: GCA_035709505.1. GTDB lineage: Bacteria > Chloroflexota > Limnocylindria > QHBO01 > QHBO01 > DASTEQ01. The sequence goes on along the minus strand of DASTEQ010000160.1, from coordinate 19,094 downwards.
CTGGGCGGTCAGACCGGCCTGAACCTCGCAGTTGGCCTGGACGATGAAGGAGTGCTCGACCGATACGGCGTCGCCGTCCTCGGGACCCCGCTGGCCGCGGTCCGGGCGGCGGAGGATCGCGGCGGCTTCCGGGCCCTCGTCCAGTCCATCGGGGAGCCGGTTCCGGAGTCGGCGGTGGTGGAATCCGTGGAGGCAGGGGCGGCGTTCGTGGCCGAGCTCGACGGTCCGGTGGTGATCCGACCGGCCTTCACTCTGGGCGGTGGAGGCGGCGGGTTCGCGAGCGGGCCGGTGGAGGCGCGGGACGCGATCGCGCGCGGGCTCGAGGCCAGTCCGATCGGCCAGGTCCTGGTCGAGCGCAGCCTGCTGGGCTGGGCGGAGATCGAGTTCGAGGTCATCCGGGACTCGGCGGACACGACGATCGCGATCTGCGGGATGGAGAACCTCGACCCGATGGGCGTCCACACCGGCGACTCGATCGTAGTCGCGCCGATCCAGACCCTGCCCGACGTCGTCGTCCAGCGCCTGCGCCGCTCGGCGCTGGCCATCGCCCGTGCGCTGAAGCTGGAGGGCGGCTGCAACGTCCAGCTGGCCGTGTCGCCGGACGGAGCCGATTATCGGGTCATCGAGGTCAACCCGCGGGTCTCCCGGTCATCCGCCCTCGCCTCGAAGGCCACCGGCTACCCGATCGCAAGGGTCGCGGCCCTCGTCGCGCTCGGGATGCGGCTGGACGAGATGCGCAACCCCGCGACGGGTGGAGGATCGGCCGCCTTCGAGCCCGCGGTGGACTACGTCGTCGTCAAGCTTCCCCGCTGGCCGTTCGACAAGTTCCCGCTCGCCGAGCGCGACCTCGGGGTGCAGATGAAGGCCACCGGGGAGGCAATGGCGATCGACCGCGAGTTCGGTCCCGCGCTCCTCAAGGCGGTTCGCTCGCTCGAGCCCCGCGGGCGCGGGTGGCTGTGGGAGGACCCGTCCTGGCGGCTCGCCGAGCGCGCGCCAGCGGACCTGCGCGTGTTTCTCGCCCCGTCCGACACGCGGCTGTGGCGGATCGTCGGCCTATTGCGTCATGGCTGGGCGGACGCGGCCGGGGTCAGCGCGGCGACCGGCATCGCGCCGTGGTTCACGGAGCGGATCGCGGAGGTGGTGGCCGGCGAGGCGGCCCTGGTCGGGGCCCCCCTGGACGAGGTCAAGCGGCAGGGCTTCGGGGACGCGGACATCGCCGCTCTATCCGGGGTGCCGGCGGTCGCCGTCCGGCGGGCGCGGGTCCGGGCCGGGCTGGCACCCGCCTACCGGCGGGTGGATACGTGTGCCGGTGAGTTCCCGGCCGAGACGCCGTACTTCTATTCGTCCTATGCCACCTCGGAGGTGCCACCGCCGGCCGACCGGCGCTCGGTCATCGTCGTCGGCTCCGGCCCCATCCGCATCGGTCAGGGAATCGAATTCGACTACTGCTCGGTCCGGGCAGCCTGGGCCATCCGCGACCTCGGCTACGACGCGGTCGTGATCAACAACAACCCCGAGACGGTGAGCACCGATTACGACGCCTGCTCGCGCCTGTACTTCGAGCCGCTCGACACCGAGAGCGTGCTCGACGTGCTCGACCACGAGAGGGCGCTGACCGGCGAACCTCCGCTCGTCCTGCTGACCTTCGGCGGCCAGACGGCGATCGACCTCGCGCGCGACCTCGCTTACGCGGACGTGCCCCTCGCCGGCCTGACCGCCGACGCGATCGAGGCGTGCGAGGATCGCGAACGATTCGCCGCCCTGTTGGACCGGCTCGGGTTGGAGGGACCCGCTGGGCGCCTGGCATCGGATGCGGGGGAGCTGGAGGCGTCGATTGCCGAGCTCGGATTCCCGGTCATCGTGAGGCCGTCGTGGGTCATCGGCGGTCGGGGGATCGCCGTCATCCCCGATCGCGTGGCGCTCGGCGTCCTGCTGGCGGGCGAGGTCGGCTGGCCGCTGCGGGTCGACGCGATGGTCGGAGGCGTGGAGCTCGACGTCGACGTGATCTCCGACGGCGAGGCCTGGTCGGTGCCGGGGATCCTCGAGCAGCGCGACCCACCCGGCGTCCACTCCGGTGACTCGCTTGCCGTCCTCCCGCCCCGCGAGATCTCGCGCACGGCGCAGGGGCGGGCGGCGGAGGCCGCCGGGCGGATCGCCCTCGCGCTCGGGGTGCGCGGGATCCTGAACGTCCAGGCCATCGTCGCCGGCGAGCGGGTGGTGGTGATCGAGGCCAACCCGCGGGCGTCGCGGACGGTGCCGATCGTGGCCAAGGCCACCGGGCGGGACGTGGTGGCGGCCGCGGTCCGCTGCGCGCTCGGCGCATCGCTGGCCGAGGCCGGTCTCGAGCCCGGGTTGGCCGAGGACGGACCGATGGTCGCGGTCAAGGCGCCGATCGACTCGCTCTGGCGCCTGCCCGGGGTGGGAACCGAGCTCGGGCCCGAAATGCGTTCGACCGGCGAGGTGCTTGGTCTGGGGCCGAACTACGCCGCCGCCCTGGCGGCGGCCGAGGAAGCGGTGGCCGCCCACCGCCCGTAGGTCAGCGCCGCTTGCTTTTGGGCTTGGCCGTCGACTGGGTCGCCATGCGCCGGCGAAGGTAGCCGCCGTAGAACCCCGCGAAAGCCCCGACCAGCCCGTAGAGGACTACCAGCGCCGTGAGGCTCGCGACGACGCCGGAGGCGGCCGCAAGACCTTCGCCGGCCTGGATGGTGATAAGCCCGGCGAGCAGCGCGTGGAAGATGACGCCGAGCACGCCGGCCGCGGTGCCGAACAGCCAGGGGCGCCACCAGCCGAACCAGCCGGCCCCGATCAGCAACCCGTATTGCGCGAGCGTGATCGCGAAGGCGACCAGGTTCTCACGCGGAGTCACCAGCAGCGCCAGCTGGAGCACGGCCCAGCCGACGGCCGCGACGCCCCAGGTCAAGGGGTGGCGGGCGAGCAGCCACGCCCCGGCGACATACCCGCGAAAACGACCGCGGTACGTGAATCCGGCCAATGGGTCGCCCTTGCCGGGCAATGGCGGTGCGGGCGGGAACAGCCGGGTGAGGAGGCTCGGCGGACGAGCGGTGGCCGTTGCGGCCATGGCCGTTTCTTCCGGGAGCGTCTCCTCCCCGCGCGCCACCTGGCGCTTGCGGCGTCGGGCTTCCGCGCGCTCGCTGGCGCTCCGGGATCGGGAGGCGGGCATGAGCGCGGATTGTACGCGGGTGCTAAGTCGACGGTAAGTCTGGGTGGCGATGCTACGCGCCCTTCGCCACCCGGGCGGCGACCCGATTCGCGCTCGCCTCCGCCCGGGGAACCCTCATGCGCCACGCTCCGTCCACTTCCGCCCGCCGCGGCGTCGGCGCCATGGCCATGGCCGGGCTCGTCCTCGCATCGGTCATCTCGGAGACCGCCCAGGCGGCACCAACCGCGGACGGGTTGACCGCGCAGAGCATCGGCCACGTCGTCGTCTCGGAGGTCATGACCGGGGGAGCCGGTGCCTCGGACGAGTTCGTGGAGCTCTACAACCCGGAGGCTGTGCCGCTGTCGCTCGATGGCCTCGAGCTGGTGTACGTCACCGCCAGCGGAGTCACGGTGACCCGGAAGGCGGCCTGGGGCCCCGGCGCCGAGATCGGTCCGGGTGGCCATGTTCTCGTGGCCAACGAGGCCGGGCTGTTCGCCGGCATCGCGGACCTGGTGTACGTGAACGGACTGGCGGCTACCGGCGGGAGCATGGCCCTTCGGGTGGTGGGTGCGGAAGCCGCGATCGACGCGGTGGGCTGGGGGAGCGCCACCAGCACTTGGCTCGAGGGAGACCCCGCCCCTGCCCCTGCCGCCGGATCGAGCCTCGAGCGGCTGCCCGGAGGCGAGCTCGGATCCGGGCAGGATACCGATCAGAACCTCGTCGACTTCGTCATCCGTTCCGCCCCCGACCCGCAGAACGGCGCCTCAGCTCCGGTCCCGTCCGCGTCCCCGAGCCAGGATCCGAGCCCGAGCGACTCCCCGACCGAGAGCGCGACGCCAGCCGTCAGCGTGGAGCCGTCGGCCACGCCGGAGCCCACGTCGACCCCGATACCGCCGATCGAGCCATCGGCCACACCCGAGCCCCCGGCGACCCCGTCGGCGACCGCCATCCCATCCGTTACGCCGTCGCCCACGTCGATTCCCACGCCGACTCCGACGCCCGCAACCCTCACGGTCGCGCAGGCCCGGGCCATGCCCGACGGGAGCGCGGTCGTCGTCCGTGGCACGACGCTCACCGATTCCGCGTTCGCCGACGGCGGCGGCTACCTGGCGGACGTATCCGGCGGGATCGCGGTCCTGCTTGAAGATGGCACGTTCCCGCGAGGCGTCGAGATCATCGTCACCGGAACGGTGGATGACCGGTTTGCGCAGCGGACTCTGAGGGTCGATGCGGCAAGCTTGAGCATTCTCGGTCCAGGCGAGGACTTCGAAGCGATGCTGGTCGCCACCGGTGCGGTGAACGAGGGCGAGGAGAGCCGGCTGGTCACCATCAGCGGCCTCGTCGCCGGGTCGCCGACGGTCCTCGCAGCCGGCCTCGCCTACGACGTCGACGACGGGTCCGGGCCGATCCGCGTCCTCGTCGGTCCGGCCACGGGCATCGATACGAGCGCATGGCTGCCGGGCAGCGTGGTGACCACAAGCGGTGTGGTAGGTCAGCGCGACTCGTCGGGAACCGGCACCGAGGGATATCGGGTGCAGCCGCGCGACAGCGGAGACGTCCTCGCGGTTGCTCCGCCGGCAACTCCCGAGCCGACCGCAAGCCCGTCGGCCACGTCGCCCACTCCGACCCCGACGCCGTCGCCCGACGCCCTGGTCTCGATCGCCGAGGCCCGTGCGGCTCCGACCGGGACGCGCCTCCGGATCCGCGGCGTGGTCACGCTTCCAACCGGCCTGGTGGATGCGAGCAGCGCGGTCGTCGCCGACGCCGGGGGTGCCATTCTGGTCCGGACCGGCTCGGAGGTCGGTCGCCTGCGGCGCGGCCAGCTGGTCGAGCTGACCGGCACGCGGTCGACGCTGTCGGGGATGGTCAGCCTGCGCGTCACGCAGCGGCCGGCCTTCCTCGGAACGCAGGCGGAGCCCGCGGCGGTTCGGCAGACCACGAGCGGGGTCGGCGAGGCGGACGAGGCCCGGCTCGTCGTGGTTCGCGGTCTGGTCGATGACGGACCGCGGCGCACGACCGGCGGTGGGCTGACGCTCACCGTGAACGACGGAAGCGGGCCGCTCCGCGTGTTCGTGGCGGCCGCCACCGGCATCACCGCTCCCGCTCTTCCCTCCGGATCATGGGTCGAGATCCGGGGCGTGGTCGGTCAGCAGACGAGTGGATCCGCCCCGGACGCCGGTTACCGGCTCTGGCCCCGAGACCGGGCGGACCTGCAGGTCGTCGCCCGCGCCGCGGCGGGAGTGCGTGGCTCGAGCAGCGGAGCGTCGACCGGAGGCCCCGGCGAGCCCCGCACGCAGCCCGATGGGCTGTCAGCGCCACCCGCCATACCGTCTCTGAAAACATCCGATCTCGGCGGAGCTGCTGCTCGCGCCCCATCGGTCCTCGAGCGCGGCACCTCCGACGGCGCGGGACGGACCGCAGTCCCGCCGATCCCGGTGCCGCTGGCGGCGGGGCTCGGCGGCCTCGCCGGGCTCCTGGCTCTGGCCTGGCGCCACGGGACGTGGGCGCGGCTGCGTGGCGAGATCGAGGAACGGATGGGCGGGGGACGCACCACGCCGCACGACGGAGGAGAGGACGAGTCGTATACCCTCGCCCGGTGAGCGACGTCACGAGCGCCGATTCGCCGCATAGCGGTTCGCGCATGTACCACATCGCGCTCGAGCGCGGCGAACTGGCGGAGTACATCCTCCTGGTCGGCGAGCCGGGCCGGGTGGCCAAGGTCGCCTCCCGGTTCGACAGCGTGGAGCTGGAGCGCAGCAACCGCGAGATCACGACGGCGACCGGGACCTGGCAGGGCATGCGCCTGTCGGTCATGTCGACGGGCATGGGCCCTGACAACACCGAGATCGTGCTGGCCGAGGTGCTCGAGATCACTGACCAGCCGACGTTCGTGCGCGTCGGCTCGTCGGGCGGGCTGCAAGCGGACATCGCTTTAGGCGACCTGGTGGTCTCGACCGGGGCCGTGCGTTTGGAGAACACGACCGACTACTACGTCCACCCCGGCTATCCGGCAATTGCCCATCGGGACGTCGTCCAGGCCCTGGAGACGGCATGCCGCCAGCTGGGGTACGTCTACCACGTGGGGATCACTGCCACGGCACCAGGCTTTTTCGCCCCGCAGGGAAGGGCGATGCACACGCTCCCCGTTCGCTATCCTGATCTCGCCGAGGAGCTGCGGCGCCAAGGAGTCGCGAACCTCGAAATGGAGTCGTCAGCACTTTTCGTGCTGGCGGGCCTGGCCGGATCGCGTGCGGGCACCGTCTGTGCGGTGTACGCGCAGCGAACCGCCGGGACCTTCGTGGGGGAAGGCGCGGACAAGGAGGCCGCGGAGGCTCGCTGCATCGAGGCCGGGCTGACCGGCATCCACCTTCTCTGGGAGAAGGACGGGAGCGGCGGGTCGTAACCAGAGAATCAAACGCTTAGGAGGCAGACGAACCGATGGCGACCGACGGCTACTGCGTCAAGTGCAAGACCAAGCGGACCATGAAGGATGACCGCAAGATCACGATGAAGAACGGCAAGCCCGCGACGCAGGGCACGTGCCCCGTGTGCGGCACCAAGATGTTCAAAATCGGAGGCTGAGGCCCCCGTTCGCCTCATCGGCCGCCGAGCCCCGCTCGGCGGCCTCTCCATTTCCGGCCGGTAGAATGACCGCAGTGCACGCCGGCGACTCCGGGCCGATCTTGGCCATCGATCTCGGCGGCACGCTGATTCGGGTCGCGCACCTGAGCTCTGACCTGACTGTCGCGCACCGCGAGGTGATCCCGACGATGGCGACCCTTGGTGTCGAGAGCATCCTCGATCGCATGATCTCGACCGCCCAGTCAGTGTGGGCTGCCGCGGGAACGGCCGGCCGGCCCGCTCCGCTGGCAGTCGGTGTTTCCTCTCCCGGCCCGTTGGATCCCCAGCGAGGCATCGTTCACCAGCCGCCAAACCTGCCGGGCTGGGACGAGGTTCCGCTCGCGGATCGGCTGGCCGACGCGCTGGGCGTCCCCGCCTTCCTGGAGCGGGACACGAAGGTCGCCATGCTTGCCGAGTGGCGGCATGGGGCGGCGGCCGGCGCCCAGCACGCGGTCTACATCACCGTCTCGACCGGGATCGGCGGCGCGATCGTGGTCGACGGACGGTTGGTCGATGGCCCGGACGCGACGGCCGGGGAGATCGGCCACCTGACCGTCGATCTCGACGGCCCGCCCGACGGCGAGGGCGCGCCCGGCCACCTGGAGGGCCTCGCTTCCGGCGCCGCGCTTGCGCGAGACGGCGCCACCCTGGTCGACCGGGGACTGGCGCCCAGGCTGGCGGACCTCGTGTCGTCCGGGACTCCATTGGACGCGGCAGCCGTCTGCGCCGCCGCCGACGCGGGCGACGCCGCCTGCCGGTCGCTGCTCGACCGCGCGTGGAGCGCCATCGGCGCCACCTGTGCCGGGCTCGTCAACCTGCTGAACCCCGAGGTGATCGTCCTCGGTGGCGCCATCGCGGATCACCGCCCCGACCTCCACGACGCGGTACGCGCGGAGATTGGCCGCCGGGCGTTTCCGCTCCCCGGGACCCGGGTGCAGGTCCGACCGTCGCGGTTCGGCGAGAATGTCTCGCTCGTCGGCTGCTGGCCGCTCATCTACGACACGGAGGCTCGGAGCTGATGTCCACCAGGATCGCGATCAATGGCTTCGGCCGCATCGGACGCCAGACGCTGCGCGCCATCCTCGAGCGACATCCCGACGAGCTCGAAGTGGTGGCCGTCAACGACCTGGCGCCGACCGCCACCAACGCCCACCTGTTCCGCTACGACTCGACCTACGGTCGCTATCCCGGCGAGGTCCGTGCGACCGAGACCGAGATCGTGGTTGACGGCCACGCCATCCGTGCCTGCAGCGAGAAGGACCCCACCGCGCTGCCCTGGGCCGAGCTCGGCGTGCAGCTGGTCGTGGAGTCGACCGGGGTGTTCACCGACGCCGAGAAGGCCAAGGCTCACCTGGAGGCGGGGGCGGCCAAGGTCATCATCAGCGCGCCGGCGAAGAACGAGGACATCACGATCGTGCTCGGCGTAAACGAGGGGACGTACGACCCCGAGCGTCACCACATCGTGAGCAATGCCTCGTGCACGACCAACGGGCTCGCCCTGCCGGCGAAGGTGGTATTCGACACCTTCGGCATCGAGCACGGGCTGATGACCACGGTCCACTCCTACACCAACGACCAGCCGGTGCTCGACGTGTTCCACAGGGACCTGCGCCGCGCCCGGTCGGCCGGACAGAACATCATCCCCACCACCACCGGGGCCGCGAAGGCCCTCTCCCTGGTCATCCCCGAGCTCAAGGGTCGATTCGACGGATTCTCGCTGCGGGTCCCGACCGCGACCGTGAGCGTGATCGACTTCGTCGCCCAGACCACGAAGCCGGTGACCGCGGACGCGGCCAACGCGGCCTTCCGTGCGGCTGCGGAAGGACCGATGCAGGGGCTGCTCGGCTACACCGAGGAGCCGTTGGTCAGCATGGATTTCAAGGGCGACGACCACTCGTCGATCGTCGACGGCCTCTCGACCATGGCCACCGGGGATCGGATGGTGAAGGTCATCGCCTGGTACGACAACGAATGGGGGTACAGCTGCCGGGTCGCCGACCTCGCCGCCTTCATGGGCGAGCGCCTGTGAGCGTTGCCCGGTTCCGGCCGCTCCACAAGCAGACCGTTCGCGACGTCGATGTCCGTGGCAAGCGGGTCTTCCTCCGTGCCGACCTCAACGTGCCCCTTGACGACGGCCGGATCACCGACGACACCCGGATCCGCGCCAGCCTGCCGACCCTGATCTATCTCCTCGAGCAGGGCGCGATCGTGGTCATGGCCAGCCACCTTGGGCGACCTCATGGCAAGGTGAACGACGCGTACCGGCTCAAGCCGGTCGCCGACCGGATGAGCCAGCTCCTGCGCCGACCGGTGCGCATGACCGGCGACGCGCTGGGCCCCGGCGTCCAGGACGCGATCAACAAGCTCCGGCCGGGGGACATGATCCTGCTCGAGAACCTGCGGTTCCACGCCGGGGAGGAGGCGAACGACCCGGCCTTCGCCGAGGCCCTCGCGTCCTTCGCGGACCTCTACGTCAACGACGCGTTTGGGTCCGCCCACCGGGCGCACGCCTCGACCGAGGGCATCACCCACTTCCTGCCGGCCGTGGCCGGCCTCCTCCTGGAGCGGGAGGTGAACGCCCTCTCGCGCCTCCTGGACAAGCCGCCGCGGCCGTTCCATACGGTCATTGGCGGGGCGAAGATCTCGGACAAGCTCAACGTGCTGCGGGTCCTCGTCGGGCGCTGCCAGGCGATCCTCGTCGGCGGCGGCATGGCAAACACGTTCCTCGCGGCGAAGGGCCTCGAGCTGGGCAAGAGCCTGGTCGAGACCGAGCAGCTGGAGAACGCGGCCGCGATCATGGCCGAGGCCCGTCGGCGACGGACGCGGTTCATGCTGCCGACGGACGTCCTGATCGCGCCCCAGGTCCACCACCGCGCCCCGCGTGAGGTCGTCTCGGTGAACGCGGTCCCGAAAGACTGGATGGTCGTCGACATCGGACCGCAGACCGTCGAGAAGTACCGCACGGCGCTGAAGGCGGCGCGCACGATCTTCTGGAACGGACCGATGGGCATCTTCGAGGTCGTCCCGTTCGCGGAGGGCACGAACGCGATTGCCGAGGCGATCGCCGGGCAGACGGCGAAAGGCGTGGTGACGGTGGTGGGCGGTGGGGACTCGGTCTCCGCCGTTCAGCAGCTTCGCCTCAGCGACCAGATGAGCCACGTCAGCACCGGGGGGGGAGCGTCACTCGAGTTTGTCGAAGGGCGGACCCTGCCCGGGGTGACGGCCCTTCTCGACCGCCCGTGAACGAGCGCGCCATCCGGCGCGTCCACGCGCGCGAGATCCTCGACTCGCGCGGCAATCCTACGGTCGAGGTAGAGGTCATGCTCGACGGCGGGGCGATCGGGACCGCGGCCGTCCCGAGCGGAGCGAGCACCGGGGCGCATGAGGCGGTCGAGCTGCGCGATGGCGATGCGTCCCGCTACGGCGGGAAGGGGGTGCTTCGCGCCGTGGCCAATGTCCGGGGTGAGATCGCAGGCGCGGTCGTCGGCCGCGACGCGGCCGACCAGGCGGGGCTGGACCAGGTGCTGGTCGACCTGGACGGGACGACGAACAAGTCACGCCTCGGCGCGAACGCCGTCCTCGGCGTGTCGCTGGCCGCCGCCAGGGCCGCGGCCGCGGCAGCCGGGGAGCCGTTGTATCGGTACCTCGGAGGGGACAAAGCCATGACCCTGCCCGTGCCGATGGTGAACATCCTCAACGGCGGCAGACACGCGGAGGGAGGAACCGATTTCCAGGAGTTCATGATCGTCCCGCTCGGGGCGGCGACCTTCAGCCAGGGCATCCGCTGGTGCGCCGAGATCTTCCACGCTCTCGGGGCGACCCTGCGCGAGGGTGGCCTCTCCACGACCGTCGGGGACGAGGGCGGGTACGCGCCAAGCCTGCCACGCAACGAGGCGGCGATGGGCCTGGTGGTTGGAGCGATCACGCGGGCGGGTTACCGGCCCGGAGAGCAGGTGGCCATCGCCCTCGACCCTGCCGCCAGCGAGCTCGTTGCCGGAGACGGGTATCGGCTGGTCAGCGAGGAGCGAAGCCTGTCATCGGTGGAGCTCATCGACCTGTGGACCGAGTGGGCCGATCGGTACCCGATCGTCAGCCTGGAGGACGGCCTGGGCGAAGACGACTGGGGTGGATGGACCGATCTCACCGCGCGGCTCGGAGATCGGCTTCAGCTCGTCGGCGACGACCTGCTGGTCACCAGCCAGGCCCGGCTCGATCGGGCGATCGCGGAGCGCTCGGCGAACGCGATCCTGGTCAAGGTCAACCAGGTTGGCACGCTGTCTGAGGCGATGGCCGCGGTCTCCACCGCACAGGACGCGGGGTGGGGCACGGTGATGAGCCACCGATCCGGCGAGACGGAGGACACGACGATCGCCGACCTCGCGGTGGCGTTGGGCACGGGCCAGATCAAGACCGGCAGCATGAGCCGCTCGGATCGAACCGCGAAGTACAACCGCCTGCTGCGGATCGAGGAGGAGCTCGGGGAGCGGGCGGTGTACGCCGGCCGCGCCCCGTTCAGCCGGGCCGGCTAGGACTCGGCGCCGTCTCCGGTCGGAGCCTCGGCGTCCGGCGCGGGCTCCCGCTTCGCCGAACGTCGCTGGGCGGCGCTTGCCTCCCGCGTCGCGCGAGTGACGGCCACGCGTGCCTTGCCCGCCGCGGTCCGCGGCCGGTCGGTGGCGCGCGCGGCGGCCGCCTTCGAGGCCTTGGCGGCGGTGACCTTCTTGCGCTGCTCGGTCTTGCTGGCGGCAGTCCGGCGCCGCGTGCCGGTCCCTGCGTGGGTCTCGACCCCTCCGGCGGCGTTCACCTTGGCCATCAGCCGGCTCTTGCGGCGCGCGGCGTTGTTCGGGTGGATGATCCCTTTCTCGGCGGCCTTGTCGAGGGCGCTGATCGCCGCGGACACCGCGGCCGTGGCATCGCCCTCCGCGCGCCCGGCCGCGACATTCGCCGCCTGCGCGACGAGGGTCTTGGTCTCGGTGCGCGTCCGTCGGTTGACGGTGCGGCGCCGCTGCGCCTGACGCGCGCGCTTGAGGGCCGATGGAGTTCGAGCACCTTTCCAGGTGCGGGACTTGCGAGCCACGGAAGGGCAGTCCTCGGTGTGAAATGGGGGTTCTGGACCGCGGATTCGGCCGGGGCCGATCGGCGGCGGAGTATAGCACCGAGGTCTTGTCGACACGGAACGGCCCATTCGGCGACAATCCGCGCCAGATTCGATGCGTACCCCCGCGGTTGCGAGCCCAGGCGCCGACGTCACCCCCCGGTCGGACATCGCGCGCCGCCTCGACGCCCTTCCCCGCTCAGCGGTTCTGGCCGTACTGGCGGCGGGCGTCTTTCTCGCCATGCTGCTCGTGCCGGTCGTGGTCTCGGGCGCCCTCGGTATCGCGCTCGATGGGCGAGTCATGCCCCGGGTGGCGATCGCCGGGGTCGACGTGGGTCTGCTGACGGCCGTCGAAGCCGAGGCCCGTCTCCGCGAGCGGCTTCCTGACATCACCGCCGGCAACCTGGTCATCACCCTCGATGGGGAGTCGACTCGCGTCCCGCTCACCGACCTCGGCCGCGATCACGATTACACAGGCCTCGTGGGCTCCGCGTTGGCCGTGGGACGCAGCGGCGACCTGTGGGCGGACGGCCAGGCCCGCCTGGCGGCGCTCCTGCTCGGCAACCAGATCCCCGATGCGGTGGCCATCGACCCTGAACGTCTCGATCAGCTCGTGGTCGACACCGCGGCCCGGACCTTCACGCCGCCGATCGATGCCGCCGTGATCACCAATCCCGATGGGACCTACGCCGTCACCGTCCCAGTCCCGGGGCGGCGCATACACCCGGACACCATCCGTGGCGCGGTCCTCTCGGCCGTGCTCGAGCCCGGCGCTGACGAGCCGGCGATCGCGCTCACCAGCGAGTCCATTCCGTTCGCGGTGACCCAGCGGGACGCGGCGGCCGCCGCCGGCGCGGCTCGCGCCATGTTTGCGACTCCGCTCCGGCTGGTCGACGGCGGCGATGCCTACGCCATTGAAGCCGAGGTCATCCATGCGGCGATCACCTTCGGGAAGCGCCCCGGCGGCAGCTACGGGGTGCTCCTCGATCGGGAGGTGCTGGCGGAGGCCCTGTCGGCTCACGTGACTGCCATCCATCGCGACCCGCAGGACGCGACCTTCACCTTCAACGGCGCCACACCGAATGGTGTCCAGGCCGCCGTCACCGGCCGCGATCTCAATGTGCCGGGGACGGTGGCGGCCATGGTCGACGGCCTGGAGCAGCGCGGTGCCGGCGTCGAGACGCCCGAGGTCGCGCTGGCCGCGACGTTCGTCGAGCCCTCGCTCACGACGGCGGCTGCCACCGAGATCCTCCCGCAGCTCGTCCGCCTGTCAACGTGGACAACCTTCTACGTCCCGTCCGCCGGGAACGGGTTCAGCCGCAACATCAGCATCCCGGCGATGGACATCGATCGGATGGTCATCCTGCCGGGCGAAGACTTCGACTTCTGGCGCGACATCGGTCCGGTGACCGCCGCGCGCGGCTACACCTACGGCGGCGCGATCATTGACGGCCGGAGCACCGGCGACCAGGCGATCGGCGGTGGGATCTGCTCGACCTCGACCACGATCTTCAATACCGCCCTCCGTGCCGGTCTGCAGATGGGCGCCCGGGCGAACCACTACTACTACATCGAGCGCTACCCGATGGGCCTGGACGCGACCGTGTTCGCGACCTCGACCTACGAGCAGAGCATGACCTTCACCAACGACACCGCAGGCCCCGTCGTCATTCGCTCGTTCGCCTCACCCGGTGTGGTCCGCTTTGACCTGTGGGGCTTGCCGACGAACCGGGTCGTGAGCTTCTCCGCCCCAACGACCTGGGGGCACAGGACCGCAGCCGACACGATCCAGTACACCTCCACCCTGCCGGCCGGCACCAGCAAGCGGGTCGAGTACCCTCACCACGGGTTCAGCGTGACCGTGACCCGGACGGTCCGCGACGCGACGACAGGCGAGGTCATCCACTCCAACACCTACAACAGCCACTACCAAACCGTGAACGGGGTGACCCTGGTTGGCACCGGGTGATGACCACCGCTGACCGATAGACCGATGTGGGCGCCGGGCTAGACTTGCCCGCCGTGACAGCCCGCGAGCGGATCCGCAACTTCTCGATCGTCGCCCACATCGACCACGGGAAGAGCACGCTCGCCGATCGGCTGCTGGAAGCGACCCACACCATCGACCCGCGCCAGATGACCAGCCAGGTGCTGGACTCGATGGACCTCGAGCGAGAGAAGGGGATTACGATCAAGGCCCGCGCGGTGCGCCTGCTCCATACCGCGGCCGATGGCCACGAGTACGTGCTCAACCTCATCGACACTCCGGGCCACGTCGACTTCTCGTACGAAGTCAGCCGGTCCCTGCAGGCCTGCGAAGGCGCGCTGCTGGTCATCGACGCCAGCCAGGGGATTGAGGCCCAGACCCTGGCCAACGCCCAGCTGGCCAATGAGCAGGGGCTGGTCATCATCCCGGTCGTCAACAAGGTGGACCTGCCCAGCGCCGATCCGGCCATGGTCATGGCCGAGCTCGAGGAGACGCTCGCCATTCCGCGGGAGGAGGTGATCCTGGCCTCGGCCAAGGACGGGACCGGTGTCGACGCCATCCTCGAGGCGATCGTGACCCGCATCCCGGCACCTCCCGGTGACCCCGCCGCGCCTCTCCAGGCCCTCGTCTTCGACAGCCATTACGACCCGTACAAAGGCGTAGTGGCCTACGTCCGGCTGGCGAACGGCACCCTCCACGACCATGACCGGATCCGGTTCATGGCCACCGGTGTCACCTCCGAGATTCTCGAGCTCGGCTGGTTCCGGCCGCAGGCTGTGGCGGCCCCCACCCTGGCCGCCGGGGAGGTGGGGTACGTGGCCACCGGCCTGAAGTCGATCGCCGACGCACGGGTCGGCGACACCCTCACGTCCGCCCGCCATTCGGCCCCGGAGCCGCTCCCCGGTTACCGCCCTGCACTCCCCCTCGTGTTCGCTGGCATCTACCCGCTGCGCGGCGACGACTACCCGCTCCTGCGCGACGCGCTCGACAAGCTCCACCTCAACGACGCGTCGTTCGTGTGGGAGCCCGAGTCGAGCGTGGCGCTGGGCCATGGCTTCCGCTGCGGGTTCCTCGGCCTGCTCCATATGGAGATCGTCCAGGAACGCCTGGAGCGCGAGTTCGACCTCGACCTCATCGCCTCGGCGCCATCGGTCGAGTACCGCGTTCGGCGCACCGGTGGGAGCGAGGTCGTGGTGGACAACCCGGCCCGGATGCCGCCTCCCGGGGAGGTAGAGGACATCGCCGAGCCCTGGGTCGGTCTCCAGGTCATTACCCCGACCGAGTACGTCGGCCCGGTGATGGAGCTGACGACTGCGCGACGCGGAGTCTTCGGGACGATGGAGTACCTCGACCCGCGACGGGTGAACATGCACTTCGAGATGCCCCTGGCCGAGCTTATCGTCGACTTCTACGATCAGCTGAAGGGCCGATCCTCTGGCTACGCGAGCCTGGACTACACGTTCATCGGGTATCGCTCAGCGGACCTGGTCAAGCTCGACATCCTGGTCAACGGCGAGGCGGTCGACGCGCTGAGCCTGATCGTCCATCGGTCGAATGCCCCGCGCATCGGTCGCAGCCTGGTCGAAAAGCTCAAAGCGCTGATCCCCCGCCAGTCGTTCGAGGTGCCGGTCCAGGCGGCCATTGGTTCCCATATCATCAGCCGCGAGACGATCCGGGCCTACCGAAAGGACGTCATCGCCAAGTGCTATGGCGGTGACGTGACGCGGAAGCGGAAGCTGCTCGAGAAGCAGAAAGAGGGCAAGCAGCGGATGAAGCGGGTCGGCTCGGTCGAGATCCCGCAGGAGGCATTCCTCGCCGTGCTCCGCATGAACGAGACGACGACCTGATGGGCGACTTCGCCGAATCCCTCCGCCTCTCGATCGCGATCGGGATGACCGTATTCATGGTCGTCCTCCGCTTCGACCAGGAGCGGATCATGCGCAGCGACTACTTCCGCAGCCGCTCGCGCTGGATGGGCCCGCTGAGCTACTACGGGCTCGTCCTGCTGTTCACCGCCGGGATCATCCTCATCCTGCCCCGTGGCCGCGCATCGCTGTTCCTGGTGGGTGCTGACGCGTCGGAGCTGCTCCCCGTGATGCTGGCATTCGCCGTGGTCGGCACGCTCAATGGCGCGGCGCTGGCTCTCGTTCGCTTCCGCTCCCTCGTCCCGCTCCCGCTCGACATGCTGCCGAGCCGGACCGTCGGCGCGGCGCTGAACGCGATGGCCGAGGAGCTCCAGTTCCGCTCGGTCATCCTCGGCCTGATGCTGGTCGGCGGCCTCGACGCGGGGCTGGCCGTCGCGCTGCAGGCCGTGATCTTTGGCGCCGCCCATCGGCGGGTCTGGCGGGAGCGCGACTGGTACTTCGTGGTCGGCTCGGTGATCCTGGGCTACGCCTGTGGCCTGGCCACGATCAGCACCCAATCGGTGATCCCGGCCATGGTTGGCCACTTCGCGGTCACGATGGGGATCTTCGCCTTCGCCGGTGGCCGCCTGAGGATG
Organism: Candidatus Limnocylindria bacterium; assembly: GCA_035709505.1. Classification (GTDB taxonomy): domain Bacteria; phylum Chloroflexota; class Limnocylindria; order QHBO01; family QHBO01; genus DASTEQ01. The sequence continues at coordinate 2,734 of DASTEQ010000160.1, read as the reverse complement.
CAGCGCATCTAGCGATCGAAGCTCGACCCCGTCACCCATACACCCCTCTCCGCGGCTGATACCGAAATATCGACCGCCCATCAAATCGCCTGGCTGACGACCTCGTTGCGACCGAGGAGTAGTGTCCGAACCGATGAACCGGATTCGAACGGCGATCAGCGCGAATCCGCTGGCGGTCGACGCGATGATCGCGCTCGGACTCTCTGCACTCTCGCTGTTCGCCCTGGCGGCCGGCGCGACCGATCTCGGGCCGGCCGGTCCGCTGAACATCACGCTCCTGCTGCTCCAGACGATGCCCCTCGTCGTCAGGCGGCGCCATCCGGTCGGGGTCTTGATCGTGGTCACGGGTTCAATGGCGATCCAGACCTGGCTCCTCCCCGACGGCGCTCACCTGAACGCGAGCCCCGGCATCCTGGTCGCGTTCTTCACGATTGGTGAGCGGCTCGAGCGGCGCGTCTCCCTGCCGCTCGCGGTGTCGGCCTGCGTCGTCCTCGGGGTCGCGATCGTCCAGCACACCGGCGTCGCGATCGGGCCGCAGTCGCTCATCCAGACCCAGCTCTTCTTCCTCGCGTCATGGTTCGTCGGCGACGCGACGCGCGTCCGTCGGCTCTATACCCATTCCCTGGAGGAGCAAACGAGGCTCATGGCACTCGAGCGGGAGGAGCGCGCTCGGCGCGTCCTCCGGGAGGAGCGGGAGCGGATTGCCCGCGAGCTCCACGATGCGGTGACGCACCACGTGAGTGTCATGGTCATCCAGGCCAGTGGCGCGCTCCGCGCGCTCGACAAGCGGCCGGCCGAGAGCCGAGCGGCACTCGAGGCGATTGGCAAGACCGGTCGCAAGGCGCTCTCCGACATGCGCCGCATGCTCGGCATCCTCGGACACCCAGAGATCGTCGAGCCGGCGCCTGGGCTCGACCTGCTCGGCGAGCTCCTCGAGCAGATCCGGGGGGCGGGGCTCGCGGTGGAGCTGTCGATCCAGGGGGAGCCGCGGACGCTGGATCCCGGCATCGAACTGTCCGCGTACCGGATCATCCAGGAGGCCCTCACGAATTCGCTCAAGCACGCGGGAGGCGGTCGCGCTCGCGTGACCGTGCGGTATCAGAACGAGTCGCTCGACATCTCGGTCGACGATGAGCGGGGAACGAGCACGCGGGGCGAAGTCGAGGCGACGCACGACGGCGTGGGACTGATTGGCATGCGTGAACGGGTCGCGATCCTGCGGGGGACCTTTACCGCGCAGCCGACCGCCACCGGGTTCCGAGTCAGCGCGAGCCTTCCGCTCGACGAGCCTGTGAGCGCGCTGACGTGAGCATCCGCGTCCTGCTCGCGGATGACCAGCAGCTCGTGCGGACCGGCTTCCGCATGATCCTGGCCGACGAGGAGGGCATCGAGGTGGTCGGCGAGGCCGCGAATGGGCGCGAGGCGGTCGAGCTGGCGGCTGGCCTGGCGCCTGACGTCGTGGTCATGGACGTCCGTATGCCGGTCATGGACGGGGTGGAGGCGACGCGGAGACTGGCGATCATGAAAGGAGACGGTCGCCCACGGATCCTGATCCTCACCACCTTCGATGCCGACGAGAACGTCGTCCTGGCCCTGCGGGCCGGCGCGAGTGGCTTCCTCCTCAAAGATGTCGATGCCGCCGACTTCGTCCAGGCCATCCACATCGTCGCGGCCGGGGAGGCGCTGTTGGCGCCGTCGGTCACGCGCCGGTTGATCGACCGATTCGCGCGTCTGTCGGTTCCCGCTGACGAGATGGAGGTGGCTGAGCGCCTCCGGGACCTCACCGGCCGAGAGCGCGAGATCCTGGAGCTCGTTGCGAACGGCCTGTCCAATCGCGAGATCGCCGAACGGCTGTCCTTGGCGGAGCCGACGGTCAAGACCCATGTTTCGCACCTGCTCATGAAGCTCGAGCTTCGGGATCGGGCCCAGCTGGTGATGCTGGCCTATGAGCTTGGCGTCGTCCGCCCGGGGACGTCCGAGTCGCGCGTCGGCTGACCCCGAGATCGCTCCGCGGACCCCGAGATCGCTCCGCGGACCCCGAAGAAGCTCCGCGGCCGTCTCCCGCGGATGACCACATCGACACCGGGGTAGCGGTTGGAGGAAGGCGACCAATCCGAGAATCGCGGATCGATTCGCGACCACAGGCGGACGACACGAGCGCGACCAAGGTGGACCCTCCGGCCGTGGCAGCACGACTTCGGAGGAGATCTCGATGACCAGCCAGGCGGCCATCGCGATGGCCGGACTGACCAAGCACTACCCCGGTGTGCAGGCGCTCACCGACCTGACGCTCGAAGTTCCAACGGGGACCATCTATGGCTTCCTTGGACCGAATGGAGCCGGCAAGACCACGGCCCTCAAGCTGCTGGCCGGACTGGTCCGGCCCACCCGCGGAACCGCCCACGTGGCAGGCGTTCCGGTCACGGCCGGGCCGGCGTACCGTCGACAGGTCGGCTATCTCAGCCAAGAACCGCGCTTCTATGGCTGGATGACGGGGCGCGAGACGATCGAGTACGTGGGGTCGCTGTACCCGGTCGATGCCAGGCCGAACGCGGCTCGGGTGCGGGAGGTACTCGACCTCGTCGAACTGACCGAAGCGGCCGACCGACCGGCCGGGACGTACTCGGGCGGCATGCGGCAACGACTCGGGATCGCCCAGGCCCTCGTGGCGAGGCCTCCAGTCCTCCTCCTCGACGAGCCTGTCAGCTCGCTGGATCCCATTGGCCGGCGGGAG
>DASTEQ010000159.1:0-5035 GCA_035709505.1 Candidatus Limnocylindria bacterium | reverse complement strand
CGTCTGGCACTGCCACATCCTCGACCACGAGGACAACGAGATGATGCTGCCGTACGAGGTGGTCAGCGCGTAGTCTCCCGCGCGAGGATCAGCGCATCTCGTCTAGGGCTGCTGCGAGGGAACGGGGGCGCTGTACCCGTGCTCCGCGATCTCCGCGGCACGCTCGCGGTAAGCATCGGCGCTCGGTGCCGTCCTGGCCCGGAACCCATCAACCAGCCGGTTGTACATCGAGAACGCGGACGAGATGAGCACCGCGAGCTGGACGTCCGCGTCGGTTGCGCCGGCCGATGTCGCCGCATCCACGTCAGCGGCGGTCAGGTCCAGCGGCTGGCGTTGCACGGTGCGGGCGATGTGGAGCAGCCCCCGCATCTTGGGGTCGAACCGCTCAGACGATCCGTGCTTGATGTCCTCGACGAGCGGGATGAGGTCGGTGACGCCGCTGTCTTCGAGGAGGGCGGTCGCGAAGGCGCCGTGGGAGTCCATGCAGAAGAAGCAGTCGTTCGCCGCTGAGACGGCGGTCGCGAGCATCTCTCGCTCCGCACGGGTGATCGTCGCTCCGGGGTAGTCGTTCACGAGCAGCTCGTCGGCCAGGCCCCGAAGGTGGACACCGAGTCCGGGCGTCAATCGCATCGCCACCCCGATGCCGGGGACGTCGGGCAGGCCGTCGACGATGGGCTCCTGCGTGGAGCGGATCAGACGCTCGTCCTCGCGGGCCATGGGTACCAACCTCCCTTGATCGGTCCAGAGAAGGGCTCAGCAGTATGCCGGATCGCCCTGGCGTACGGCAGTCGGAGCTCTTGGCACCGAGGAGCGGTTCGATGTCCCTGGCAGCGGCCGTCAGGTGCCGGCCAGGACCCCAACGTTCAGCCAGCGGTCCCCGGTCGCTCGACGCATCACGAACGTCAGCTCGTACGGCGACTCCTCGCTCCGTTGCAGCGTCCCCTCGGCGTCATAGGTCTCGGTGGTCACGGTCCCGCTGGCTTCGACGCCCAGGCTCAGCCCGGATTGGACGCCGAACGGCTCGATCAGCGCGACGTTCACCGCGTCGAACTGGTAGTGCTCAATGACGACCGTACCCGTGGCGGCGGCCTCCGCGAGACGGTTCTGCATCTCGGTCAGCCGATCGCCGTGGTCGACGGCGGCCAGGATGCTTGCATCTGCGCCGAGAAGCGCCTGCCGCTCGAGCTCGAGGTTCTCGGCCAGCATGAGCATCAGCTCCTGGGCACCGGCGCCGGCGATCTCGTGGTTCCAGTCGGCGACGTCTTGGTCGACCGTGATGGGCGGGAACGTGGACGGGTCGACGGTCGTCGGCACGCGGTCGAGGATCTCGGACGCGTCAGCCACGATCGTCCCGCGGGCCGGCGTGCCAGCGGCAACGATCCCGATCCCGAGGGCGAGAACCGCGACCCCGGTGAGGCCCACGCGCAGCGCGCGACGGGAGATCGGAGCGCTCGCTTCGCCGGTTGCCAGGCGCGTCGCGAACCGGCTCACGTCGTCCGGCGCCGTTCGTGGCTCGGGGAGGAATCGGTCGAGGATGGGCCGAGCTGCGCAGACCAGGACAAGGCTTGCGAGGAGCCCGACCTTCGTGCCGAACTCATCGGTCTGAGGCGCCATCAGCAAAACGCTGGTCACCGCGACGAGCACGCCGAAGACGACGCGACCCACCTGTCCGGCCGGGATCGTCTTGGGGTCGGTGATCATGAAGAACAGGAAGATCATGACCTCGGGCGACGCGACGATCACCCGCCAGTAATCGGCCCCGCAGACGGGCGCGAAGGCCCATTGCGCGGTCATGCAGTGCCCGGAGGCGGCGAGCAGGCCCAGCCCGGCAGCGAGGGTGATCCAGTACGTGCCCGCCAGCGCCAAGAGGTGGAGCCGAGCCGTGATCAGCAGACCGCCAACGATGATCACCGAATAGGCCAGCAGCATCCAAACGTCGAGGGGTGCCCACCAGAAGTCGAGCGGTTCGACGACCGTGCTGCCGAGGATCACGAAGGCCAGCACCAGCCCGATGTTCGACGGGTTGAACACGTGTGAGCCGCGGTACTTGATGAGGTACTTGGTCAGCAGCGAGACGGCGGCGACCGCGGCGAAGATGTACCAGCCAAACGTATTCCAGGGATCGTGAGCTGGCGTCCCGACGACGCGCATGATCAGTGCGACGCCGCTGCCAGTGAGCATCGCGCTGGCCGGCCAGACGAAGGATCGCGTCTGGCGGAAGGTGATGGCGACCTCGAGGACGGCACAGGTGAGGATGGCAGCCAGGATCTGCGGCACAGTGAGCTCGAAGCCGAGGACCGTCTGGCCGAGGACGTGAATGGTCAGGATGACCGCCGCGACATGGAGCCGGGGGTCCCGAACGCTGGGCAGGATAAGCGGGTAGCTCGTCCCGCCAAAGGTGAGCGTCCGGCTGGTCACGGAGTTCGACGACCGACCAGCGGTCGCCTCATCACGGCATGGTTCCCATCATGGCAAGCATGCCTGCTGCGCGAGAGACGATCAACGGCAGCCGCGGCGCGGGTCGATGGGGACCGTCGAGGTCGGAGCCTAGGGGCGGACGCGACCGTAGTTCCGGCGCGCGTTGCGCCGAGGGGGCCGCTGCGATGACCGGGGCGCGGCTCCCTGCGATCCGCCAGCCCAACGGCCGATCGACGCCTCGTTGCCGCTCGAGTGATGGCGCACGTGCGCCTGCGGAGCGGGACGCGGCCGACCGTGTGCGCGACCGTGTGGCCGTCCGCTCCCCTGTCCGGTTCGCATCCGGATGGACTGGGGACGGATGGAGCGGTCGGGTTCGAAGCCGGACACCATCTCGACCGGGATGGCGTGCCCGAGGAGTCGCTCGATGTCGCGCAGCAGCTGACCTTCGTCCACGCAGACCAGTGAGATGGCAATGCCGTCCACGCCGGCTCGTCCCGTGCGCCCGATCCGATGGACGTAGTCGGAGGCCACCATCGGCAATTCGTAGTTGACGACGTGCGGGAGCGCGTCGATGTCCAAGCCGCGGGCGGCGACCTCGGTGGCGATCAGCAGCGTGACGCGTCCCGCCTTGAAGTCAGCCAGGGCTCGCGTCCGCTGCGGCTGGCTCTTGTTGCCGTGGATGGCGGCGACCGCGATGCCGTCCCGCTGCAGCTGCTCGGCCAGCCGGTTGGCCCCGTGCTTTGTCCGCGTGAACACGAGCGCCTGGTCGATCCTGCGGGAGAGCACCAAGTGGCTCAGCAGCTCGCGCTTGCGCTCGCGGTCGACGGGATGAATCACCTGCTCGACGAGCTCCGAGGGCCGATTCCGAGCCGCGATCTGGACCTGCGCCGGGCTGTCGAGGAACCCATCGGCGAGGCGTCGAATGTCGTTCGAAAAGGTGGCGGAGAACATCAGGTTCTGCCGGTCACTAGGAAGGCGAGCGAGGATCCGTCGAATGTCGCGGATGAATCCCATGTCGAGCATGCGGTCCGCCTCGTCGAGCACCAGCACCTCGACGCCTCCGAGGTCAACCGTCCCCTGCCCGAGATGGTCGAGCAGCCGCCCCGGGGTGGCGACCACGATCTCGGCGCCCGCACTCAGGGCCCGGACCTGCGGGTGGAAGCCGACGCCGCCAAAGACGGTGGTCGACCGGATGGGCCGATGACGGCCGTAGGTGCGAACACTTTCCTCCACCTGCATTGCGAGCTCCCGGGTGGGAACCAGGACGAGCACGCGAACGCGGCGACGGCCGTCGGGGCGCGGCGAGGCATTGAGACGTTGCAAGATCGGCAGGACGAACGCGGCCGTCTTGCCGGTGCCAGTCTGGGCACCAGCCAGCAGGTCGCGCCCGGCAAGGACGGCCGGGATGGCTTCTCGCTGGACGGGGGTCGGCTGGGTGTAGCCGGAGTCCGCGACGGCGCGGAGCAGGTCGGGCGACAGCCCGAGTTGAGCGAAGGACAAGGTGATGGTTCTCCTGACGAGGCCCTCCCGCGTGAGCGGGGCCCGGTCAGGGCATGGGTGATTCGGGATTCAGCGGCAAAGGGCCGGGACGCAGACCGAGGCGTCCGTGGAAACCCGGGGGAGCTCCCACCTTACCACACGACCCGCGCCGAGCCGACGGAGTCGGTCTGAACTCAGCCTAGCTCGCCTTACGGACGTTGGCGTCCTCGTCGACGTCGATCCCGAACCGCTTTGCCGCCCGCAGGATCTTCCGCCGCGCCTTGTCCCTGGCGGTCTTGCTCTCGAAATGGGTCTGGTTGAATCGAGCGATCGCGTTCCGGACGTGGGACTCGTCGTGAATCGGCAGGTGTTCCTCACCATCACGATCCACGTAGGCGAACTGGCTCGATTGGAGTGCTTCGCGCTTGCTGCTCGTGAGCTCTGCCATGGACCAAGCCTGGCCAGAACAGGGTTACGGTGGCGCAATCGGCGTCACCTCGTTCGCATTGCGAACCCGCAACGATTCGACGGAGAGTCAGGTCCGCGGTCCTGAGCCCTGATACGCCGCGTGGCGTGTCAGCTGGCCGCGACGGCCTGTCCGCAGTTGGGGCAGAACCGCGCACCAGGGGCCAGGTCTGTCCCGCAGCCCGCGCACGTGTCTTGCGCGGTTGGTGTCCCGCAGTTGGAGCAGAATCTCTCCGAACCGACTGGCTTGCCGCAGCTCGTGCACACCGTCGTCCGGGCCGACGTGTCGCCGGAGAACACCTGCTCGCCCTGCATCGCCTGACGCATCTGGTTGATCTCGACCTGCGCCCGCTCGGCCTCCAGCTCGGCGGCGAGCTTTGGGGCATCGGCCACGCACAGGCCACGCGCTTCATTCCAACATTTCTCGTCCACCCATCGGTGGTCGCGCGGGCACTGGGTGAACTTCGGCATGAGTTCCTCGGCGGCCTTCTTCAACGCCTCGTCGCGCGCCCCCCGGTCCATGAAATCCTTGGCCCCGCGCGTGGCGTTGGAGGCGCCCCACAGGCCGCCCAGCACGTTGCTGGCCCCGCTGATCAGCGTGCTCGCGCTGCCGAGTGCCGAGCGCTCGAACTCGCTTCGGTAGCCGCTGCCGCAGATGTCGCACACAAACTCG
>DASTEQ010000158.1:0-5108 GCA_035709505.1 Candidatus Limnocylindria bacterium | reverse complement strand
ACGGCCAGGTGATCCAGGGCGGCGACCAGTGGTCGACGCGGACCTTGACCGCGTCCGGGCTGGAGCAGGTCGAAACGGAGATCCTCAGCTCCCCGCTCCTCCAGGACAGCGCTGAGTACCCATGGGTATGGGCCGTCCCGCTCGAGCAGCGGCCCATTGGGATATCTGGCACGTGGGAATACGTCATTGGCGACGAGCCGGAAACCGTCGTCGTGTCCGCTGCCGTTTGGCTGGATGAGGCCGAGGCCATGTACTTCGTCCCTTCACCGGAGCGTCAAGAGCTCGATCGGCTGGCACACCTGATGGCGGATCTCTCCTCCTGGGTCACGCCGGACGGCTGGGTGGAGGCGGAGTGGGCTCCGTACGAGGCCACCAGCTACCTGCTGTGGGTGACCGTGTCGCCGGAGCCGGCCCCCGAAGGAACGGTCTCTGGAACTGAGGTCACGTGGCCGTTCGAGGGGGCCCTCGAGGAGTTCGGCGATGTCGTCGAGAGCGGAGCTGCTCCAAGCGGAGAGGTTTTGGGCCGCTGCGGCTACCTCGATGCGCCCGATGCGACGAACCTGGTAACGACGCTCACTGGGCTGGGTTTGGACCCGTCGGTCCGCGACCGTACTGACTCCCAGGCCGCCGTGAACCTCGCGACTGAAACCGGCTGGGTCCGCCTCTACCTCAGTTCCCGCACGGTCGGTGAGTTCCCGACGTGCGACGATGCCGCTGAGTTCCTCCCGCCATACTGAGGACCTTGATCGGCTTCAGCGGGGGCCGGCCCCCTCCAGGCGGAGCAGGAAGCGCTTGTTGTCCAGGCCACCCGTGTAGCCGCCGATCCCGCCATCGGCGTGGATGACACGGTGGCAGGGTACGACGATGGGGATCGGGTTGCCGGCCAGGGCGTTGCCCGCCGCGCGCGCAGCGCGCGGCGAGCCGGCGGCGGCGGCCACCTCACCGTAGCTCGCGGTCTCTCCGAACGGGATGTCCGCGGTGGCCTTCAATACACCCTGGTTGAAGCCGCGAACCAGGGTCCAGTCGATGACCAGCTCGAAGCGGCGACGCCGCTTCCCGAAGTATTCGTCCAGCTGCTCGCGCACCGGGTCGGTGCGCCGTGGGGCCACCAGGACGCGAGGCGAAACGTGTTCCGCCACCTCGTCGGCCACCTGTCCGAAGTTCTCGCGGTCGTACGCGACCCGGACCAGGCCCCGCGGCGTGACAAAGACCGCGATCGGACCCAACGGAGTGTCGAGCGTGGCCCAGGCGACGTCGAGCAGCCCTTCCACATCCGCGCGACGTGCCAGCTCGGCCGTGACCCGCGAGGGATCGATCGCCGGCGTCGAGGGCTGGGAGAGCCGTCGCTCGAGATCGGTCATCGGTCAGCCCTCATCGGTCTGTTACCTGCACCCGCAGCCGGCGCAGGCCGGCGCTGACGTTCTGGCGGGCGGCCTCCTCGGAGGTGCCCATCCGGTCGGCGATCTGACGGTAGTCCAGGTCGAGCACATACCGATGGACGACGGCCTCGCGCTGCTTGGCGGGCAGCTCGCGGACCGCGTCCCACAGCCCGTCATCGGGGAGCGGGGCGGGTCCCGTGCGCGGCTCGGCGCCCGGCGCCATGCCGTCGAGTCCCACGGTCGGACGGCGGGTCCGTTGCCGGATGGCATCGGTCGCCTTGTTGTGGGCGATGGTGTACAGCCACGCCCGGAGGTTGTCCGCGTGGCGCAACCGGGGATAGGCACGAAGGGCGGCCATAAGCGTCTCCTGCAGGCAGTCCTCCGCCGCATCCGGGCCGACGCAGCCGACCAGGAACCGATGCAGCTCGGTCGCATGGTCGTCCACCAGGCGCTGAAACGGCGGCAGGCTCACACGTCGTGAAACGCGCAGCGTCCCGGATTCGTGAGCCACGGCGGAAGGGTACGGCGCGGTAGTCTTCAAGGCGTGGCCGTCGAACCGCACCTCGCCCAGCTCATCGGGACGTGGCGCGGCAGCGGGACGGGCGAGTTCCCGAGCATGGCCACCTTCCGCTACGAGGAGGAGATTCGCTTCGTCGATATCGGCAGCACGGACCTGCTGTATCTCCAGCGCGGCTGGGATCCCGCGAGTGGCGAGGTCCTCCATGCGGAGGCCGGGATGTGGCGAGCGACGCCCGACGGTGCTCTCGCGGCGACCATTGCCCAGCCGCGGACGACGGAGGTATCGGAAGGGAAGATCAGCCCCGGACTGGTCGTGCTCGCGTCGACCAGCGTTGGTCGAGCGGCGAACGCGCCGCCGCTGGTCGCCACCCGGCGAACGTATCGGCTCAGCGGAGACAAGCTGACCTACGCCATCGAGATGACCACGCTCGAGGTGACGCAGTCGACTCGCCACCTGGTGGGAGCCCTGCGCCGCGAGGCGGAGGCCGACGTCGACCTCAGTCGATCGTGAAGTAGTCACCGCCGCTGTAGCGGCCGGTGCGCTCCTTGCGGATCTGCATCAGGACGTCGTTCAGCAGGGTCGAGGCGCCGAAGCGAAATCGGTCCGGCGTCATCCAATCCGGTCCGAGGGTCTCGTACAGGACAGTCAGGTAGGCGATGGCCTCGCGGGAGGTGCGGATCCCGCCCGCCGGCTTCATGCCGACCACCCTCCCGGTCTGGGCGTGGAAGTCGCGGATGGCCTCGAGCATGACCAGGGTCACCGGCAGGGTGGACGCGGGCTGGACCTTGCCGGTGGAGGTCTTGATGAAGTCGGCACCGGCGGCCATGGCCAGGACCGATGCGCGGCGCACGTTGTCGTAGGTCTCCAGCTCCCCGGTCTCGAGGATGACCTTCAGGTGGGCCGGCCCGGCCGCGTGCTTGACCGCCACGATCTCGTCGTACACCTTCCCGTAGTCCCCCGCGAGGTACGCGCCGCGGTCGATGACCATGTCGATCTCGTCAGCGCCGGCGGCGACCGCCTGTCGGACGTCCTCCAGCTTGACCTCAAGCGAGGTCTGGCCGGACGGGAAGTACGTGGCGACCGAGGCGACTTTGACCGATGACCCGGCGAGTGCCTGCTTGGCGGTCGCGATCATGTTCGGGTACACGCACAGTGCGGCGACCGAGGGGATGGTGGGATCGGTCGGGTCGGGGCGGACGGCCTTGCCGGCCAGGGCCCGGACCTTGCCCGGCGTGTCCTTCCCCTCCAGCGTGGTCAGGTCGATCATCCGGATGGCGAGGTCGAGCGCCCACAGCTTCGACTCGCGCTTGATCGAGCGCTTGGCGAGCATCGCCGCGCGCTCCTCGATCCCGACCTGGTCGACCGCCCACACCCGCCCGAGGAGGTTGCCGAGCGCCTGGTGGCGCGGGGCGCTCAGGCGGGCCGAGCGACGAGCGGGCTTTGAAGCGGTTCGAGATGCGACAGGGGTGCGGGCCACGAAGCCGATGATACGCTCTGGCGGTGGGCACCCCCGTCGACCCGTCAGGCCCGCGCGAGCCGGTCGTGTACTGCCTCACCCGTGACCGCGAGCTTGCCGATGCACTCGACGCGAGCCTGGTGGGGGTGCTGGCTTTCTTCTTCAACGACGCCGCACGCCTGCACCAGGCTGTCGTGCTGCGCCCGCCGAACGTTGTCGTGATCGATACCGGCGCCATCCGGCCGGAGTTCGGCGACGCGGGCCTCGGGCCGGTGGTCGGCTTCGTCCGCGAGCGCGCACCGGGCGCCCGGATCGCGGTGCGACCCGGCACGGGCGGCGAGTGGCTGGTGGGGGCCGAGGCCGGGGTGAGCGTGGTGATCCTGCCGGCCGCCGGGCCGGCGTGTGCGGAGGCGGTCGCGTCCCTCAGTCGGTGAGCGGATCGATCTCCACGTTCGACGGTGGGATCAGGCCCGCGCGCTGGGGCGGCCAGTAACGGAACGCCGCGCGGGCGCGGACCTTGGCAACCGGGACCGAGCCGAACCGTCGTGAGTCGGTGCTCTTGGCCGAGTCACCGCGGAGCGTGACCTTGCCCTCACCCGTCGCGGCCACGCGCTTCACGAGCTCGCGGGTGGGTTCCCGTGGGTCGGGCGCGACGACCACCTCGCCGACCTCTGGCCGGCGGCGGCGGTAGGTCCAGGTCTCGACCAGCAACCGGTCACCCGGTTCAAGGGTCGGGGCCATCGACCGGCCGGTGACCTCCACGGCGTCGAGATGGCGGAGGATCCGCCAGCCGGCGAACCCGACGGCTGTGGCGGCGGCCACCGCGGCGCCAATGCCGCCTGCCACCAACAGGGCGGGGCGTATCGGTGTGGAGCTGGTCATTGCGGCTGGATCCGGGTCTTCTCCGGGCCACCGGTGGCGGTCCACATCTCGCCGATGCGGTTGATCATGGTGAGGAGCTTGCGTGCCTCCTCGACGTCGAGCGAGCCCTTGACCGTGGACGCCTGCTTGGAGGCCATCCAGAACGTGTCGTGGAGGTCCGGGAACTGCTCCTTGTGGTTGGGCTTGAAGTAGTCGTGCCACAGGCAGTCGAGATGGTCGATTACGAGGTCCGCACGCTCCTCCTTGATGTGGATGCAGCGCGCCTTGAAGTGCGGGTCGTCGCTGTCGGCGTACTTCTCGAGGATGCGCACGCAGGACTCGGCCTCGATCCGGGCCTGGTCGGGGTCGTAGATGCCGCACGGCAGGTCGCAGTGGGCATGCACGACGCGGGTAGGGTGAATCAGACGGCGAATGTTCAACATGCGTTGATTCTCGCCCGCCGCGGCCCGCAGCGCATTGCCATCCCCCCGTCGCAGGTTTCAGAAACGAGTCAGAAGCGGGTGACCGCGTACTTCTGAACGGTCAGTACTACGAGCGCGCCGATGGCGGCCAGGACGGCGCCGACGATGACGATCCCCGGCCAATCCATCGGGAAGTGGCTGGAGCCGGCCATGAAGAACAGCATCGGGAAGGACAACGCGAAGTTCACCCGCGAGGCGATCAGTGCCCGCCGCGGCCAGGCCGGGTCCGGTGCCTGGCCGGCGGCCATGGCGGCGAGCACCCGGCGCTGGCTCGGCCAGATGAACATCCAGACGTTGGCCAGCATGATGAGTCCCAGGAGCCCCCCGGCCAGGATCGTCTTCTCGGTGTTCGAGCCGAAGATGTCGCCGTCCTGCCAGTACAGGCCGTAGATCAGGAGGAGTCCGGCGAC
>DASTEQ010000157.1:0-6635 GCA_035709505.1 Candidatus Limnocylindria bacterium | reverse complement strand
CTGAAGGGGTTGTCAGGAAACAACCTGACCCTCATCGACCCGGCGCGCACGTACGACACCATCACCAACGAGCTCACCGGCTCGCTGTACTTCGCCTTCGGGAAGTACTCGATCGAGGTGGAGCAACAGCCGACCCTCGTGAACGGCGTGGATCCGGCGCTCAATGAGCCGCCCTCGGCGGCGGACACCGAGGCGGAGTTCGCTACATCCGACTACAACGTCGAGAACCTCTATGACCGACGGGACGACCCGTTCGACGGCTGCGACTTCAACGGTGCCGGCAACCCCGGGTGTCCATTGAGCGGCCCACCGTTTGCTGTCAGTCCGCCGTACGACTACGTCCCCGCCTCGCAGGAGATCTACGAGGCACACCTCGCGGACCTGGCACAACAGATCGCCGGACCGATGCACGCGCCCGACCTGCTGATGATCCAGGAGGCTGAGGACCAGGACATCTGCACGGTCACCGCCGGCGCGATGGACTGTGGCGTGACGGACAACCGGGATGGCAAGCCCGACACGCTCCAGGAGCTGGCACTTGCCATCCTGGCCGCCGGCGGGCCGGCCTACGACACCGCATACGATCGTGACGGGGCCGATGACCGCGGCATCGTGTCAGCGTTCATGTTCCGGACCGATACCGTGGAGCTGCTCCCGGTCGAGGCCGACGACCCGGTGCTGGGCGCCAGCCCGACGGTTGACTACCGCGGAACGGCGCTCGGCTACAACGCCGATGTGTCCAATCCCAAGGCCCTGAACGCCGATCTGCCGGACGACGTGAATCTGGACACCGGCTTCGACGGGACGAACGTCTACACCCGTCCGCCGCAGGTTGGACACTTCCGGGTATGGCGCGACGGGATCGGGATGAGCGTCTTCACCGACCTGTACGCGATCAGCAACCACTTCAGCAGCACGCCCGACGCCCGTGTCGGGCAGCGGACCGAGCAATCGGCCTACAACGTCGCCATCATCGAGGCCCTCGTTGACGCCGAGGCGGACCGCGTGATCAGCGGCGGGGACTTCAACGTCTTCCCGCGCCCGGACGACCCGTTCGCGCCCGGCCAGCAGTACGGGTGCAGCGTCGCGCCGTGCGAGCTTGGTCCGTCCGACCAGCTGGGCCCGTTCTACGAGGCCGGCCTGAACAACCTGTGGGACACGCTCGTCGCGGAGGTTCCGCGGAGCGCGTACAGCTACAACTTCGTCGGCCAGGTCCAGACGCTCGATTCGCAGTTTGCGACCGATGGCCAATTCGCTGACCTGGTCCAGGTTCGGGCCGGTCATTTCAACGCCGATTTCGCCGCCGACTACGACGGCGATGTCGCACGCGGCGCCTCCGACCATGACCCACAGCTCGCGCGATGGTCCACCGACGTCACCATCGATCGGCTGCGTGCCCTCGTCGACTACTTCGTCGACTCCGGGGACCTCTCGGCGGCCAAGGCTGGCCTCCTCCATGACCGACTGAACCGGGCGACGACGTTCCTTTCACGTGGAATGACCGGTGCCTACCTGTCACAGCTGCACGCGTTCGGTGACCAGGCGCAGGATCTGGCTCCGGCGCATCTGACCCAGGACGCAGCTGACGCGCTGGAGAAGGAGGCCGATCGCCTGGCTTCGCTCTAGGTCAGAACCAGCCCTTGCGGCGGAAATACCACCACAGGCCCAGGACGATGACCAGCATGCCAAGGAGCACGGCCGGGTAGCCGTAGCGCAGCTCAAGCTCGGGCATGAAGAAGAAGTTCATGCCATAGATGCCGGCGATCAGGGTCGGGACCATGAGCAACACGGTGACGGCGGTCAGCCGTTTCACGACCTGGTTCAGGTTGTTCGTCGTCACCGACTCGTACGCGTCCAGCGTGGACGCGGTCAGGTCGCGGTACAGGTCGAGCGAATCCAGTACCCGGACGAGGTGGTCGTACAGGTCCTGGTAGTAGGGCAGAGCCTCGTCGTCGAGGATCTCGACCTCGCGCCGGAGGAGCTGGTTCGCGACGTCGCGCATCGGTCCGAGGATCCGGCGCAGCTCGAGCAGCTGCCGCTTCAGGCCGAGCACCTCCCGGAGGAGGACCTCATTGCCGTTGCCGGCAAGGATCCGGTCCTCGAGGCGGTCGATGTCCTCCGAGATCCGGTCAAGCAGCGGGAAGTAGCCGTCGACCGTCGTGTCGAGGACCGCATACAGCAGCCAGCCGGCGCCGTGACCGATGGCCGAGGTCCGATGCTGGAACCTCGCGCGGACCGATTCGACCACCGGTGACGGCCCCCAGTGAACGCTGATCAGGAATCCGCGACCCGCGAACAGGTGAAGCTCCCCGAGGTCAAAGGCGCGCAAGGGGTCATCCGCGGGCAGCGCCTCGTAGGCGACGACCACGTGATGGCCCTCATAGGTGTCGATCTTCGGCCGCTGCCGGCGCTTGCGGAGGTCCTCAACAGCCAGCGCGTGGAGCCCGAACTCCTGTTTCAGCAGCGCGAGGTCGCTCGCGGTGGGGTTTCCGATGTCGAGCCAGACCAGGGTGTTGCGACGGCTGACGAGGCGATCGATCCCCTCGAACGCGCTCTCGTCGAGCGTCTCGAGATGGCCGTCCGGCATGAGGGCCAGGGCCAGCCGCGAGGACTGGGGGGACGACTCCTCGGTCACGCGCGTGATCGTACCGGCGTGCCGCGTCGGGTGACGAGGCCGGCGGCGAGGTCCCGTGCAGCCGCCGATTCGAACGTCATCCGCAGGTCGGTGCCGTACCAGTGCGCCCACAGTGCCGGCCGAACACCACCGAGCGACACTACCTCGCCACGCTCGACCCGACCCAGGAGACCGATGTCGTGCGCCGCGAGCGGGATCTGGGTCCCGTCGGCGAGGTCGATCGCCGCGGTGACACGGCCCTCGACATCGCGCGTCGCCGGGCGGAGGATCGCCGCCTCCTCGTCGAGATGTCGACGCTGGCCTTTGACGGTCAGCGCGTGGCCGCTGACCCGAATGGCGAGCTTCTCCGCCGGCGCGTCGGGTGTCGCCGCATCAGCGCCTGGTGTCGCGCTCCAGCCTCGGGACCCTTCGAGCGCAGGGCGGAAGTACGGATAGCCGATCCGTCCTCCGAGCCAGAGCAGCGCGGCGAGGAGGGTCAGCAGCACCGGCCCCAGCCACAGCCGATCGCGGATGAGATCCGGGTCGTTCGCGATTGACGCCTGGTCGAGGATTCGCCCCCAGCCCGCCAGCGCCTGGACACCGGGCCTCTCGATGAAGTCCTCCAACGCCTGCCCATTGCTGATCGGGGGAAGCTCCGGGTCGAGGTCGTACTCGTAGGTCTCGAGCAGCCCGACGTCAAACGGCTCGTCCCAGTGGACCTGCGGCCCCTGCCACCGGCCGGGCACGACGGACGACGGGTACGCGGTCTGGACGAGGAGGGGAGTGCTCCCCTCTGCGCCGTCCGCGACACGGGCGAGGTGAACGAAGGTGCCAGACCCGGCGGCCAGCGAGCGCGTACCGCAGCCCCCTTCCGTGACGACGCACGTCGCGGTCGACTCCCCGTCGAAGGTGAGCTGGATCTGGACCAGCATCCCATCCGGCACCGCGGCCAGATCTGCCACCGACTCGATGTCGGTAATCGGCTCGTCATCGTCGGGAACCACCTCGACGACCACCCGCCCCGGCTCGAGACCCCCTGTCACGTCTCCTCGGGCGCTGAACAGCTCTGCCGCGCCCGCGCCGTATGCCTGTGGCGTGACCCGGCCGGTCACCGTGCGGGTCAGGAGCGCGTCCGGGGGCGTCGCGCTGCTGATGACCGTCATATCCGCGCTCACGACGGTATCGCGAACCAGCAGCCCGAACGGCGGTCGCTCATCGATCCCCGGCGCGGGGAACGGCACAGCCATCGCAAACCCTGATATCCCGACGTAGGTGACCGTAATGGGCACCTCGCGCTCGACCATCTCCGTCGAGGTGGCCGGGTAGATCTCCTTGACTGCACCTGCCCACAGCAACGGAAGGATGGCGAGGACGAGGGCGATCACCGCCACCACCGGCGCGACGGCCACTGGCACAGGCCCGACCGCGGCCCGGACCCAGCGCTCGAGTCCGACCGGCAGGAATCCGAGGTACGCGCGCAGTCGGTCGATGGCCTGCTACCCCTCGAATGACCAGGTCGCGCCGTCCCACCACCCGTGGAGGAGCCCGCCGTCCTCGCCGCGGCCGAACAGGTCGATCCGGTGTGGTCCCCACGAGCAGGCCGCCACGTCACCCGCAACCCGTACTCCCAGCGGCTCCCACGCCGACCAGCCGGCAGGCTCGTACCACTGGTGCATCAGCTCGCCGTCAGGGGCGTGCGCGAAGACGTCGATCCGGTCCGCTCCCCACGAACACACCGCCGGCGATCCGGTGAACGAGCCTCCATGCCCGTGCCAGTCGTGCCACGCCGCTCCATCCCAGTAGATGCTCGACAGGACGCCGTCCGGACCGATGGCGAAGACCTGCATCTCGTTCTCCGCCCAGCTCGTTACCGCCGGCGTCGAGGCCATGACGCCCCCGAGTCGTTCCCACGTCGTCATCGGACCCTGTCTCCTCATCGGCCACGGTGCGGCCACTGAGTGCCATCCTATCCGGGTGGAGCGCTGGCGCACGATCATCGAACCGTTCCGGATCAAGTCCGTCGAGCCCATTCGCCTGACGACGATCGAGGAACGACAGGCCGCCCTCGAAGCGGCGGGCTACAACCTGTTCAACCTGCACGCCGACGACGTCCTCATCGACTTCCTGACCGATTCGGGGACCGGCGCGATGAGCGCCGAGCAGTGGGCCGGCATTCAGCGCGGTGACGAGTCGTACGCCGGCAGCCCGTCCTGGTTCCGCTTTCTCGAGGCGGTCCAGGCGCTGTTCCCGTTCAAGCACGTCATCCCAACCCACCAGGGCCGCGCGGCCGAGAAGATCCTGTTCAGCGTCGTCGCCGGGCCGGGCAAGGCGGTTCCGAACAACACCCATTTCGACACCACCCGTGCCAACGTCGAGTTCGCCGGCGCGGAGGCCGTGGATCTGCCCATCCCCGAGGGCCGCCAGCCAGCGGCCATCCACCCGTTCAAGGGGAACATGGACGTGGATGCGCTGGAGGCCCTCATCACCGAGCGCGGCAGCGACGCGATCCCGCTGGTGTTCATGACCGTGACCAACAACTCGGGTGGCGGCCAGCCGGTCTCACTGGCCAATCTGCGGGCCGTCCGTGCCGTGTGCGACCGATACGACCTGCCGCTGTTCCTCGACGCGTGCCGCTTCGCCGAGAACGCCTGGTTCATCCGAACCCGTGAGGAGGGCTACAGCGACACGCCGATTCCCGACATCGTTCGGGAGATGGCGTCGCTCGCGGATGGGATGACGATGTCGGCCAAGAAAGACGGCCTGGCCAACATCGGCGGCTGGCTCGCGATGAACGACGACGCGTGGGCGGAGCAGGCCCGCAACCTGCTCATCCTGACCGAGGGCTTCCCGACCTACGGTGGCCTGGCCGGCCGCGACCTCGAGTCCATCGCCGCCGGCCTGGCGGAGGTCACTGACCACGACTACCTGCGCTACCGCATCCGCTCGACCCAGTACCTCGGCGAGGGCGTGACCGCGGCCGGGATCCCGTGCGTCCAACCCATTGGCGGCCACGCCGTCTATCTCGACGCAGCTGCCCTGCTGCCCCACATCCCGCCCCTCGAGTACCCGGGCCAGGCCCTCGCTGTCGCGCTCTACCGGGAAGGCGGGATCCGCGGCTGCGAGATCGGGACCGTGATGTTCGGCCTGCACCCCGACGGATCGGAGTCGCCGGCCCCGATGGAGCTGGTCCGGCTCGCCATCCCGCGCCGGGTCTATACCCAGAGCCACGTCGACTACGTCATCGAGGTCGCGCGCTGGGTCGCGGAACGCGCCCGCGAGCTCCGTGGCTTCCGCATCGTCGAGCAGCCACGGACCCTGCGCCACTTCACGGCGCGCTTCGAGCCGGGCTGAGCGCCGGCCATTGGCGGTTCGCTATCATCGGTTCATGCGACTCCTGACGGGACGCCGCCTGACCGAGGTGGACGTCGGCTAACTGACCGATATCGCCGCGGCGCACGCCGCGACGACGGTGGACCTGGGCACCGGTGACGGTCGGTTCGTGCTGGCCCATGCGGCTGCCCACCCTGATCGGCTCGTCCTGGGCATCGACGCCCAGCACGCCGCGATGGCCGATGCCTCTCGCCGCGCGGCACGACCGCCCGGACGCGGTGGCCTCGCGAACGCCCGCTTCGTGGTGTCCTCGCTCGAAGCGCTGCCCATGGAGCTGCACGGCGTTGCCGACCTGGTGACCGTCCACTTCCCTTGGGCATCGCTGCGTGCCGCGGCGGCCGGGCACGAGCCGAGGCTCACCGCGCGCATCGCCGCTCTGTTGCGCCCCGGCGGCTCCCTCGAGCTGCTTCTCGCCGATGCGGAGCGGGATGGAGCGCGGCCCGTCGACCCGGAGGCCGTCGTCTCGGCATATGCCGAGCTCGGAATGAGCCTTATCCACGCCCGGCCCGCTTCGGTGGCCGACGCGATCGCCGCCCACTCCTCGTGGGGCAAGCGTCTGCTCCGAAACGGTCGACCGGGCCGGTCGGCCTGGATCATCCGGCTCGAACGCCCGCGGCCCGCGGTCGGTCTA